>CAMAUI010000048.1 GCA_945861385.1 Prosthecobacter debontii | reverse complement strand
CAGGGGCGCTGGATCCGCCGCCCTTCCAGGGCGGGTTTCGTTTCCATGGCTGTTCCGGTGGCTTACGCCACCGGCTAATTTCCGTCGTGCCTCCGGCACAAAATCAACCACGCGGTTCGTAGTCCATCCCGGCGTTTCATCAGTAGGCCGGGAGGCATGGCGGCGCTCACTCATCCGCGAGGGTCTTCAGAAATGCGACGAGCGCCCGCTGGGAGAGGGGAGTGGTGCCAGAGGGGAGAGTTGAACTCCCGACCAAGGGCTTATGAGTCCCCTGCTCTACCACTGAGCTACCCTGGCTTCGCGGGGCGCGGAAAGTAGCGCGCGACGTTTGCGTTGCAAGCGCGTTTTGCGCCGTGTGCGCCGCATCAAACGTCCGTGGACAGAGCGCCGTGCCGCCGCTAGTTTCCGCGCCCTTCGCGATGCCAAAGGTGTTTTTCAAGACTTACGGATGCCAGATGAACGAGCGCGACTCCGAGCAGGTCACGCGCGACTTGACGGCGCGCGGCTATGTGATGACCGGGGACGAGAAGGAGGCCGATGTGGTGCTCATCAACACGTGCAGCGTGCGCGATCTCGCGGAGCAAAAGGCGCTGGGAAAAATGGGGATGCTCGGGCGGTTGCGCGCGGGCAGGCCGGAGATGGTGTTCGGTTTTCTCGGCTGCATGGCGCAATCCCGCGGACGGGAATTGGTGGAGGATCTGGCGCATGTGGACCTCGTGGTGGGGACGCAGAAATTTCACAAGGTGGCCGATTACGTGGATCAGCTTTATCAGCGGAGGGTGGCGTTGCGGGACAGGCTGATGGACGATGAGCGGCTCAGCATCGTGGATGTGGAGGAGGAGCCCGGCTCGCAGGAGACGATCCGCGAGCACACGCTCTCGGAGCGGCAGGCGACGGCGTTTGTGAGCATCATGCAGGGGTGCAATATGCACTGCACGTTTTGCATCGTGCCGGCCACGCGGGGCTCCGAGCGGTCGCGGAGCATCGCGGGCATCGTGGCGGAGGTGGAGGATCTTGTCGCCCGCGGTGTTCGCGAGGTGACGCTGCTCGGGCAGATTGTGAATCTCTACGGGCGGCATGAGTTCGAAACGCGGGACGGAAAATCGCCCTTCGTGCAACTGCTGGAGGCGGTGCATGCGGTCGGGGGGCTGCGGCGGCTGCGGTTCACGTCGCCCCATCCGATCGGTTTCCGGGCGGATCTGGTGGAGTGCTACGCGCGGCTGCCGAAGCTGATGCCGCATGTGCATCTCCCGCTGCAAAGCGGGAGCGACCGTCTGCTCAAGGCGATGCACCGCACCTACACGGCTGCGAAATACCTGCGGCTCGTGGAGCAAATCCGCGCGGCGCGCCCGGACGTGGCGATCACGACGGATGTGATCGTCGGCTTCCCCGGCGAGACGGAGGAGGACTACGCGGCGAGCCGCGAACTGGTGAGGGCCGTGGGTTTCGACAACGCGTTCATTTTCAAGTACAGCCCCCGCCGCGACACGCCGGCGGCGACGATGGAGGCGCAGATCCCCGAGGGAGTGAAGGACGAGCGCAATCAGGATCTGCTCGCCGTGGTGAACGCGCTCGCGCTGGAAAAAAACACCGCGCTCGTCGGCAAGCGGGTCGAGATTTTGTGCGAAGGAGTGAGCAAGTCTAACGATGCCCGGCTGATGGGGCGGACGCCGGGGAACAAGATCGTGATTTTCGAGGGAAGCGAGCGGCACATCGGCGAGGTGTTCGACGTGCGGATCGAGCGCACGACCGGGTTCAGCCTCTACGGCAATCCCGCGATTGCGTGACGCCGGCCAGCCCTGGGCGCTGAATGTGTCGCAAAAATTTCCCGCGCCACTACGGTGCGCGGCCTTATGGCAGAAAATGTGAGAGTTCGTTTCGCACCGTCACCGACGGGCTACCTGCACGTCGGCGGCGCGCGCACGGCGTTGTTCAACTGGCTCTTTGCCCGCCATCACGGCGGAACTTTCGTGCTGCGGATCGAGGACACGGACAAGGCTCGCAATACGCCCGAGGCGATGCAGGCGATCTTCGACGGGATGCGCTGGCTCGGGCTGGATTGGGACGAGGGGCCGCAAAAGGGCGGGGACTGCGGGCCGTATTTCCAAAGCGAGCGCGAGGACGTGTATCTGCGCTACTTTGAAAAACTCCGCGCAGCAGGACATGTGTACGACGACGGAGGCGCGTGGCGGTTCAAGTTCGCGCGCAAGAAGATCATCATGGATGACCTCGTGTGCGGGCGCGTCGAGGTGGACATGGCGGACGCCGCCACGCATCCCGACATGACGATCCGCCGCCCGGACGGCGGGTGGATATTCCATTTTGTAAATGTCGTGGACGACATCGAGATGCGGATCACGCACGTCATCCGAGGCGACGACCACCTCTCGAACACGCCGAAGCATCTCCAGCTTTTCGAGGCGCTCGGGGCCACGCCGCCGCGCTACGGCCACATCCCGCTCATCCTGAATCCCGACGGCTCGAAAATGAGCAAGCGCGACACCGGCAGCGCCGTCGGGTGGTACGAGGAGAACGGCTTCCTGCCCGCGGCGGTCGTGAATTTCCTCTGCCTGCTCGGCTGGAACCCGAAGACGACGCAGGAAATCATGAGCAAGGAGGAAGTCGTCACGCTCTTCGACATCGCGAACATCAACCGCAAGGCCGCCGTCTTCGACATCGCGAAGTGCGAGTGGATGAACCAGCAGTACCTCATGCGCCTCACGCCGGAGCAGCTCGCGGAAAAATGCGAGCCGTTCCTCGTGCGCGCGGGCATCATGTTCGGCACGCGCGACGCGCTCGTGCCGGTGGCCGCGCTCTTCCGCGAGCGGATGAAGCATCTCACCGAAGCGCCCGCGAGCATGGCGTATTTCTTCACCGAGGATTTCGAGTTCGACGCCGAAGCCGTCGAGAAGGCCCTGCGCAAACCCGGCGCGCTGGATCGCCTCCGCGCGCTCCGCGAAGCCTACGCCGCGTGCGACTGGACCGCCACCGCGCTCGAAGCCGCGCTGAAATCCTGCGCCACAGCGGCGGGTGTGAAAGCCGGAGAATTCGTCCACCCCGCGCGCGTAGCCGCGACAGGCCGCGCCGTCGGCGCCAGTCTCTACCACACGCTCGAAGTCCTGGGCCGCGAGCGAGTGCTGGGACGGTTTGAGAGAGCGATGAAGCAGTTCGGCTGACGCAGGCGATGGAGAAGGCCATTTATACGATTGTGGATTTGCGGGACTGGGGCGCGGCGACCGCGGGCTGCGAGCCGCCGCTGCGGCTGGCGGTGATCGGTGATCCGGTGGCGCATTCGAAGTCTCCGCAGATGCACAATGCGGCGCTGTCCGCCCTCGGCATTCCGGTGCGCTACACGCGGCTGCATATCCTGGCAGGCGAGGTGCGGGAGTGCCTGGCGCTTTTGCCAAAGGCTGGGTTCATCGGGATCAATTGCACGATCCCCCACAAGGCGGAGGTCCTCGCGGGCGTGGCGCAGGCGGATGTGATCGCGAAGCGCGCGGGCGGGGTGAACACGGTGCGCGTGGAGCAGGACGGGACGCTCACGGGCACAAGCACGGACGGGCCGGGGTTTGCCCGCGCGGTGCGGGAGGAGTTTGGCGCCGAGCTTTCGGATTTGCGCGTGATGGTTCTCGGCGCGGGCGGAGGCGCGGGGCGCGCGATCGCGATGCAGTGCGCGAGCGCGGGGTGTCCTTCGCTGATGCTGGTGAACCGCTCGCTGGAAAAGCTGGAGCCGCTGCTCGATGAAATTGCGGCATTTTATCAGCAGGAGCGGATTGCGGCGGGGGATTTTGCGGAGGTGTTCCTGCGCGCGGGGCTCAGGACGAGCGACCTTGTGGTGAACTGCACTTCGCTCGGGATGAAGGCGGGAGACGCATCGCCGATCGCGGCGACGCACATCGAGGACCGGCATTTGATTTACGACACCATCTACGTGGCGCACCGCACGCCGCTGTTGCGCGCGGGCGATGAGGCTGGCGCGCGCGGCGCGAACGGGCTTTCGATGCTGCTGCACCAGGGGGTGCTCAGTTTTGAGCGGTGGTTCGGGCTGACGCCGCCCGTGGACGTGATGCGCGCGGTGCTGGCGGCACCGGGGGCGCATCTCAGTTTTTGAGCACCGTTGCGGGCGGAAGTTCTTACCTCTTACTCGTGCTCGTGCTCTTGCTCGACAGGCCAGAGCACGAGCAAGAGCAAGAGTATGAAGTAAGAGAGCAGCCTTCCAAAAACTGAGATGCGCCCGGCAATGGGGAGTCCTTAAACTTGTTGACCATGTTCCCTCCGCCGATTGTCCTCAGCGCGCAAATGCCTTTTGGATTGGCGCCAGATTTTATCGCCGGAATTTTCGCCGTGCCGGCAGGCGCGGAGGGGTGGCGGATCGCTTTGGTTCTCGGCTTGCTGCTCGTCGCGGTGGTGCTTTTCGCGATGGAGCGCGTGACGGTGGACATCGTCACTTTCAGCATCCTGCTTCCGCTGCTGCTGGTGGGAATCCTGACGCCGGAGCAGGCGTTCAAGGGTTTCAGCAGCGAGGCGGTCATTTCGCTGGCGGCGATCTTCGTGATTTCCGGCGCGCTCACTTCCACGGGCGTGCTGGATCTTCTCGGGAGCCGGATCACGAAGTTTGGCGGAGGGAACCAGTTGAAGGTGCTGGTGATGCTCATGCTGATTACGTGTGCGGTTTCCGCCTTCATGAACAACACGACGGTGACGGCGATGTTCCTTGCCGCGACGGTCGTTCTCGCGCGGCGCTCGAAGCTCAGCCCCTCGAAACTGCTGATGCCGCTCGCCTTTGCGAGCATCATGGGCGGCACTTGCACGCTGATCGGCACCTCGACGAACATCGCTGTGAACAACTACCTGAAGGAGCACCATCTTCAGGGGGTCGGGATGTGGGAGGTTTTTCCGGCGGGCCTTGCCATCTGCGTCGTCGGCATTCTTTACATGGCGTTCATCGGCAAGCGGCTGCTTCCGGATGGCGGGGAGGACAATCTCGCGGCGAGCTATTCCATCCGGGAATACCTGAGTGAGATCGTGGTGATGCCCGGTTCCCCGCTCATCGGGCAGCGCAGTTTCGAGAGCGACCTGAGCATCCTCGAGTTTCGCATCATCAAAATTATCCGCGGTACCGAGTCTCTTTTTCCAAGCTCGCGGGTCGTCATCGAGGAGGGAGATACGCTCCTGGTCGAGGGCAAGGTGGAGAACCTGATGAAGGTGAAACGGATCGAGGGCATCGAGATCAAGGCCGACAAAGATCACAGCGATCTTTTGCTGAAAGGGGCGAATTACCGGATCGTGGAAGTGCTCGTCACGATGCAGAGCGATGTTGCCGGGCGGACGCTGCGGGAGGTGGATTTCCGATCGAAGTACGGTCTCGTCGTCCTGGCGATCTATCGCCACGGGCATTCCTTCGTCGAGAGCATCGGCGACATCTCGCTGCGGGTCGGCGACGTGCTGCTGGTGCAGGGGCAGGATGAATACGTGAACAATGCGCGCGAGAAATTCGGCCTCTCGATCCTCGATGAAGTGAAGCCGACGCTCTATCATCCAAGGCGCGGGCTCTACACGGTGGGGATTTTCATGCTGGCGATCATTGCGAGCAGTTTCGAGTGGCTTCCGGTCAGTGTCGCGTTCCTGCTCGCCGCGGTTTGCACGATATTTGCCAGGGGCATCACCGCTGAAAAGGCGTACGAGTTCGTGGACTGGAGGCTGATCGTCTTGATCGGCGGAATGACGGCGTTCGGGCAGGCGATGACGACCACGAAAACCGCCGATTTCCTCGCGGATGCTGTGTTGCGCACGGCCGGGGACCTGGGCCCGTGGTGGGTGATGGCGGGTTTTTTCGTGCTCACGATCCTGCTCACTCAGCCGATGTCGAATGCCGCCGCCGCGCTCGTCGTCCTCCCGGTGGCGCTGAAGGCGGCTGAGCGCATGGGGGCCAATGAACACAGCTTCGCGATGGCGATCATGCTGGCGGCGTCCATCTCGTTCATCACGCCGTTCGAGCCATCGTGCCTGCTCGTCTATGCACCCGGCAAATACCGGTTCCGCGACTTTGTGAAAGTGGGCAGCGGCCTCACGCTCGTCCTCGCCGTGGTGATGCTCATCCTCATCCCGATCCTCTGGCCGCTGAGCAAGTGACGGGCAGCGGGAATTCCTCGCCACTGCACGGCGCGTGCGCTTAGAACGCCGGGGCATGACTTTCGCGCCTTCGGAATTTCTCGACCTCAACCGCAGCGAGCACCGCATGCTCTTCGACCAGGCGGTGAACGTGTGGGATGCGCTCAAACAGATCCCGAGCTACCTGCAGTTCCGCCTCAAGCCGCAAATCCACGGGCGCCTGATCGGCAAGCCGTTCATCAGCGGTGCCGTGTTCGTCGGCCGCGGCACGGTGATCGAGCAGGGTGCCATGATCAAGGGCCCCGCGTGGATCGGCGAGGGGTGCGAGATTCGAAATGGCGCATACATTCGCGAGAACGTGATCGTCGGCAGCGGGTGTGTGATCGGCAATTCGTGCGAGGTGAAAAACTCGATCATCTTCGACGAGGCGCAGGTGCCGCATTTCAACTACGTGGGCGACTCGATCCTCGGCTTCCGCGCGCACGTGGGCGCCGGTGTCATTTTGAGCAACGTGAAGCTCGACCATGCCGAGATCACCGTCGCGACCTCGCAGGGGCTGCTGCCCACCGGGCTGAAAAAGTTTGGCGCCGTCCTGGGCGACCGGGTGGAAGTCGGCTGCAACTCAGTGCTCAACCCCGGCACGCTGATCGGCCGGGACAGCATCCTTTACCCCGGCACCCAGTGGCGTGGTGTCTGCCCCGCGTGCAGCATCGTGAAGACGCGCTTCGCCGCTGAGGTGATCGCGCGCAAGCAGCAGTGAACCCGAAAACCGCTCTGCGGGCGGAGGTGTCTTTCCCGTTGACGCATCCATTCCTTGTGTTACACGCGGGGCTTTCCGCCCTTTAAGCACAACATGTATTGCTCGAAATGTGGCAGCGTTGAGGACAAGGTGATTGATTCACGGCTGTCGAAGGATGGCCGGAGCATTCGCCGTCGTCGCGAATGCCTGAAGTGCGAGAACCGCTTTACCACCTACGAGGAAGTGGAGCGCTCGGAGCTGCGGGTGGCGAAGCGCGACGGACGCAGCGAGGCCTTCAACAAAGAGAAGCTGCTCGCGGGCATGATCAAGGCATGCGAAAAAAGGCCGGTCGGGGTGGAGGTGCTGGAGGGGATCTCGGACGAGATCCAGCAGTCGCTCCAGATGGAGTTCCGGCGGGAGGTGCCGAGCAGTGTCATCGGCGCGAAGGTGATGCAGTCGCTCCACGATCTCGATGAGGTGGCGTATGTCCGCTACGCAAGTGTGTACCGGCATTTTCAGGACATCGGGGAGTTCATCCACGAGATTCAAAAACTGGGCAAGCAGAGTAAGAAGAACGGCCCGCAGCAGGAGCTTTTCAAATGATCGCCTTTCGCGACAACCTTCCGCTCATCGCGCTGCCCAACGGGCATTCCGTGGCGTTTGACCGCGACTGGCTGGCGCGCGCGCTCAACGTGGCGGCAGTGCGCTGCGGGTACACGAAATGGTGGCTCGCGCCGCATGTGGCGGAGAGTGTGCAGCAGTGGCTGGAGACGCTGAACGAGATCAACGTGATGCCGGTGGCGAAGCTCACGCGCGCAGTGCGGGCGGCGCTGCAGGTGATCGGGTATGCCGAGGTGGGCGACCGGTTCGAGGCGGCGGCGCCATTCTCGCGGATCTCGCTGCCCGAGATCGCGGTGCGGGCGGGGAACGGGTTTGAACTGGCTTTCTTCGAGCAACTGGACCGGCGCTTGTGCGAGGTGATGGAACTGGGCGGGAGTTATTTCGAGCTGCACGGACTGGAGCCGTGCGTGAGGATTCTGAGGCGGAGGCGTGCGTGGTGCTCGGGTTGCAGCGAGTTGAAGGCGGAGATCGTCCAGTTTGCACGCGAGCGCACCGGCCTGGCCCGCCGCGCGGGGTTCGAGCCGGGGCGTGAACTTTTCCTCTATGTCGAATGACCATCTTTGAAAAAATCGCCACCGGGGAAATTCCCGCGAAGCTCGTCCATGAGGCGGACGATTTCATCGCGTTTCATGATGTGAGCCCGCAGGCGCCCGTGCACGTGCTGATCGTCCCGCGCAAGTGCATCCCGCGCGTGGCGCTCGCCGCGGCGGGGGACGGGGAATTGCTGGGGCGGATGCTGCTCGCGACGCGCGGGATCGCGCAAAAGCTGGGTGTGCTGGAATCCGGATACCGCCTCGTCATCAACAACGGCCCCGATGCGGGCGAGAGTGTGCCGCATCTGCACGTGCATCTGCTCGCGGGCCGTCAACTTCACTGGCCGCCTGGATAATGAAGACGCCGCCGACTGCCGAAAGGGCTAGGGAATATCAAGGGCCGCACCTGCCGCATCGGATGACGAAACAAGCAACGAGAGTTGTGGAGGCCGTGGTGTGTCCGGATTTCCGACCATGAGCACGACCATCTCCACCTGTCTTCCTGTCGCCACCGCCGCAG
Source organism: Prosthecobacter debontii (assembly GCA_945861385.1). Classification (GTDB taxonomy): domain Bacteria; phylum Verrucomicrobiota; class Verrucomicrobiia; order Chthoniobacterales; family Chthoniobacteraceae; genus SXWH01. The sequence goes on along the minus strand of CAMAUI010000048.1, from coordinate 24,058 downwards.
TGGTTTTCGTCGCGCGGCTGTGTGAACTCGCGACGAAACGCAACGTGATCCACGGCAGGCGGGAGGAGGCGCTGACGCTGCGGATGTTCATCCTGTGCGGCTTTCTCTCGGTGTCCGGGGGGATCGCGGAGCATTCGATCGCGCACCGTGGTTTGTGGTGGCCGGGCTACCTGCCGGGCGTGGTGATTTCGATTGGTGCGTTCGCGCTGCGCCGCGCGGCGATCCGGGCGCTGGGCCGTTTCTGGAGCTTGCATGTGGAAATGCGCGAAGGGCATGAGTTCGTGCAGTCGGGGCCGTTTGCGCGTATGAGGCACCCTGCTTATTTATCAATGATCGCAGAACACATCGGTATTGCGCTGCTTCTCGGCACACCGGTCACGCTCGGGGTGGTGATGCTCATTTTCATCCCCACGCTGCGGGCAAGGCTCCGGCGCGAGGAGGCGGCGCTTGTGCGGCAATTCGGGGCCGCGTATGAGGATTACATGCGGCGCGTTCCCGCGCTCTTTCCCAAGTTATGAATGATTCCTCCGGCATCCGCTATGAGCCAGTCCGCAGGGTGGTCGTCACCGGCATCGGTGTGATCGCGCCCAACGGGAATTCGGTGGAGAAGTTTTGGGACAAGGTCAGCCGCGGGGAGAGCGCGAGCGCGCGCGTGGAGAAATTTTCCGTCGAGAACCTGCCGGTGAAGATCGCGGCGGAGGTGCGGGATTTCGCGCTCTCGGATTTCGTAGATTCGCGGGAAACGCGGCTGGATCGCACGATCCAGTACAGCCTCGGCGCGGCTGCGCAGGCGCTCGCCAATTCGCGCCTGAACATGGCGGACGTGAATCCCGAGCGGGTGGGCATCGTCGAGGGCACGACGATCAGCGGTTCCGAGAGCGTGATGAAGACGCAAAAAACCTTCCTCGCGACCCGCGACTACCGCCGCGTGCATCCGTACAATGTCGTGGCCGGGTACTGTGGGGAGGGGAGCAGCACGGTGAGCCAGCACCTCGGCATCAAGGGCGCGGCGATCACGTATTGCTCGGGCTGCTCGTCGGGGAACGACGCGATCGGCCACGCCGCGAAATTGATCCGGCATGATGAGTTCGACGTGATGATCGCGGGCGGCGCCGAGGAGATGCACGAGATGTTGTTTGTCGGATTTTGCAAACTGCGCTCGATGAGCGAATCCGGCGGCGATCCCGCGCGGGCGATGAAGCCCTTCGACCGCAGCCGGAACGGATTCGTGCTGGGCGAGGGCGCGGCTTTTCTCGTGCTGGAGGAGCTGAGCCACGCGCTTGCGCGGAACGCGCCGATCATCGCCGAGCTGCTCGGCCACGGGCGCACGTCCGAGGCTTACCATCCCACCGCGCCGCATCCCGAAGGGCTCGGCTATCGGGCTGCGATGATGCTCGGGCTGCGTGATGCGCGGATCGCGCCGGAGGAGGTGGAGCACATCAATGCGCACGGTTCCGCGACAAAGCAGAATGATCCGATCGAGACGAAGGCGATCAAGGCCGTGTTCGGCTCCCATGCGCAGCGTCTCTCGGTGACTGCGACAAAGCCGCTCACGGGGCACCTCATGGGCGCATCCGGCGCCATCGAGGCCGCGATCACGGCGCTCACGATCCAGCGCAGCCACATCCCGCCCACAATCAATCTCTCGACTCCGGACGACGGCTGCGACCTGGACTATGTGCCTTTTCCGCGCCCGTATCCCGTGAAGACGGCGCTCTGCGTGAACGCCGGTTTCGGCGGGCGCTATTCCTGCCTTGTCTTCCGGCAGCCCCCCGCCACGGGCTGAAATCATAGATGAATATCCCAGCGACAGCAGCGATCGCGGCTTCCGGCATCAATGCCGGCCTCGCCTGCTTCGTGTTCCTCGCAAACCCGCGGTCGCGGCTTGCGCGCATCTATGTCGCGTGGGGAGGCTGCGTCGCGGTGTGGAATCTCGCGGCATTCGTGCTCTGCCTGCCCGAGACGACGCACCACCGCGCCGAGGTGTGGATTCGCATTTTGCAGGCGGCAGTCATCTTTCTCCCGCTGACGCTGGCGCACTTGTGCCACATCGTGGTGAGCGGCCAGCCGCCGGCGTGGCTGAAGTATTTTTATGGGCTTCATCTCGGGATGGCGATGAGCCTGTTTGGGACGCTCTTTGTCAAAGACGTCCAGCTTCTGCGCGTGGGCTGGTGGTCTGTCGCTGGGCCGCTGTTCTGGGTTTATCTCGCTTCGTACGCGGTACTCACACTGCCGCTAATGGTGAATCTTCCGCGCCGGGCCGCGGCCTCGCCGCCGCCGGTGCGCGCGAGGATCCGGGCGCTGTGGCTGGCGTTCCTGACGCTGTGGCTGCTGGGATCGAATGACATGATGCCGATTCTTGGATTTGCGCGGTATCCAGGCACCGGGGTTGATTTTGTGCCGCTGGGCAACATCGGCGCGATTTTTTACGGGGTCATGGTCGCGTACAGCGTGCTCCAGCATCAGTTGCTGGATGTCCATCTCGCACTGAGCCGGCTGGCCGCGTCGCTGGCGCGCCTCCTTTTCGTCTTCGTCATCGGCGCGGGCCTGCTGTTTGTCGTCTCCGTGTTGCTGCCGGGCAGCTTGAACGAATCGGGGTTCGCGGGCGCGCTTGCGGCGCTGGTGGCGAGCATCGCAATCGCGGGCGCGTTGTTCCCGAAGCTGCTTGGCGGAAGCAGCGAGCGGGTCGAGCGGGCATTGATGGGCGATCGTTTCGAGCTGCCGGAAAAAGTCCGCGCATTCATTGACCAGATGCGCTGGCACACGGAGAGCGGCCCGCTGGCGGCCGAGCTGGAGAAGTTTCTGGCCGGGGCATTTCGGGTGAGGCGCATGGCCTTGATCGGGCTGGACGAGGCGCGGCGCGCGTTTGTGTGCATGCGCGCAATGCCCTCCAACCTCTCGCTCTCGGAGATCGAGTTCCACAACGAATCCGCGGTTTTCGCGCACTTCCTGACGAGCAAAAGCCGGATCTTGTTCCTTGGCGACGGTTATTCCTCGGAGGACGAAACGCGCTCCGCTGCGCAAGCCCGCGAGGAACTCGCCGGAACGAAGGCGGATGTCGCTTTTGGGCTTATCCACGGCGACACGGCCGTGGGCGTGTTGCTGATCGGCGACCGTGCGGGAGCGCGGTCCATGACCGCGGGGGATCTCACGCACCTTGGTGAAATCGCGGACAACCTCGCGATGTTCCTGCACCAGATCAGCCTGAAGCGGCAGGTGCTGCTCAACCAGGAACTCGATCTTCTCGGGCGCATGTCGAGGGGACTGGCGCACGACCTCAACAACCTCATGACGCCGGTCTGGACGCTGCTGCAACTCCTGAACGAGGGCGCGCCCGCGGAGGCGATCCGCACGGAACTCGCACCCATCGCGATGCGAAACATCCAGAGCATGCGCCTCTACATTCGCGAAGCACTCTTCTTCTCCGAGCATCTCAGGCCGGACATGGAAATGGGAAGGCTCGCTGTGCTCATCCAGAGCGTGGTGGAATCTGCGAAGCAGTCACAACGGAAAGGCAAGCGCATCAAATACAACGTCGTCCTCTCCGGCGAAGCAACGGTGGAGATGGATCAGGCCTTGGTGCAGCGGCTGCTCGCCAATCTCCTGAACAACGCCATTGACGCATCGCCCGACGGCGCGCTGATCACCGTGGAACTCAAGCGCCTCACGCGCAGCGAGGCGCACCGCGAGTGGTACCGGGTGCGGATCGAGGACCAGGGAAGTGGCATCCCGCCGGAACTGCTGGGGCGGATATTCCAGCCATATTTCAGCACGAAGAAAACCGGGGACGACGATCGCGGCTTTGGATTGGGCCTTCCCATCTGCCGCAAGATTGCCGTAATGCATGGTGGCCATTTGAATGTGACCAGCAGCCCTGGGAATGGGACGACAGTGAGCCTTGATCTTCCGAGCCGGCAGAATACAGATGCCGCGCCACAGGAGATTCCGACTGTCGCCAGCCCGGAACGCCACATATTAACCGCCACCTGAAACCATGCGAACGATCCTCGTCATAGCCTCCCAGGCGTCCTTCGCACATGCGATCGAAGCGGCACTCAATGCCGAGCGATACCGCCTGATCTCGAAGGAGGATGTCTCCGCCGCGGGCGCGCTTCTCACCCGCGCGGCTGTGGATGTCGTGGTCCTCGACCTGGAGACGACGGACGCCGCGGCCATGCGGATGATTTCCACCATCCGGGAGATGGCCCCCGGGTGCCCGCTGTTCGTGTATGCGGACGCGGCCGACCGCACATGGGAGGAGCAGGCGTACCTGCTTGGCGTGTCGCATTTCCTCTCGCGCCCGGTCCGCGCGAAGCTCCTCATCAACCTGCTGGACCGCATGGTCACCGAGGTCTCGGAGGAGGCGATCACGCTTGCGCCGGCCCTCTTCCAGCCCGCCGTGTCGCAGATCAATTCGCGCGCTCTCGAGCCGCTCCGCCGTTTTTCCTCGCTGCTCGTTCACAGCCTCGATGCGGGCAAGCTCATGGGCGATGCGATCCAGCAATTGCGCGAGGCGCTCGGCATCAACCGCGCCGCGGTATTCCTGCGAAAGGCCAGCGCGCTCGCGACCGACGGCTCGCCATCGAGCGAAGAGCACTGGCTCCGGCCTGCCCACACCATCGGCCACGAGCCCGGGCTGATCCGCGAATTTCCGCTGAGCATGTCCGCCGGCATCGGCAAGTACCTTTGCAAGCACGCGCGGATCCTCCGCTCGGACGAGCCGGCCGCACGGGCGGGGCGGGAGATTACCAAGGAGTTCAAGACGCTCGGCGGCGCAGTCGCACTGCCCATCCACGACCGGGAGCATTTGCTCGGTGTCCTCGTGATAGACGAGCGCATCACCGGCGGCGGGTTTGTGGATGAGGAACTCACCCAGCTTTTCCACTGGCTGGAGGAACTTGCGATCGCGCTGCGGAACTGCTGGCGCCACGAGCAGCTTGCCGCGAGGCACGGGATCGTGGACGATGTGCTCGCGGGCATCGGGAGCGGTTGCGTGGTGATCGGCGCAAACTGCGGGATCCTGCACGCGAATGAAACCGCGCTGGATCTGCTGTGGCCGGGGCGCAAAAGCAAACGGCAGATCGAGTTTGCGGAGATCCCGCAGGCGATCGGGAGCCTTGTGTTCGTGGTGCTCCAAAAGGGCGAGTCCATCGCTCCATTCAAGTGGAAGCCCCCGATGCTCCAGGAAACGACGTGCCTGGTGACGATCCGCCCCTTTTCCGTGGGTGCCGCATCGAGGCCCAATGCGGCGCTCCTCGTGCTGGACGACATCACCGAGCAGGAGCATGCAGCGATGCTCGAGCTGGAGGCCGGGAAACTCAGGCTCGTCCGCGCGATGTCCTGGCACCTCGCGCATGAAATCGGCAACGCGGTGACACCGATTGCGACGATGCAGCAACTGCTCGAACTCGATGGCGACGACCCGGAGTCGCGGAAGGAGATGGCGGGTGTGCTCGAATCGAGCGTAAAAAGGATCACCCGGCTGACACAGCAGATGAACTTCCTCAGCCGGGATTGGGATGGGAAATCCGGGGAGACCATTCGTGTTTATGACCTGCTGGAGTCGGCGTATTCCGAAGCGAAAAAGTACTACACGGGCAGCAAGAAGTCGGGGCTGGTCATGGACAAATCATCCATGCCGTGGTCGGTCACGGGTGACTCAAAGGCGCTCCGGCACGCATTCTCGGAGCTTTTCCTGAACGCGATTCTCGCGAACCCCGAGAACCCAGTCGTGACCGTGCGCGTGGCAAGGCAGGCGGACAGTGATTTGCCGCGGATCAATGTCGAAATGACGGACACCGGCCCCGGTTTTCCGCAGGACATCGTGGAGAGCATGGGGGAGCCATTCAAGACGACCCGCAGCGTCGGCCTCGGGCTGGGGCTCACAGTCTCGCGCAAGATCATCCAAAACCACCGCGGGGAACTGGGCATCCCGATCGCCGAGAGGGCGCCGGGTGTGATCGTCGTGAATTTGCCGGCTTCGGATGCGGCGAAAAATTAGCGTTACAGGATGAGCATGCAGTCCCCGTAGCTGAAAAAGCGGTACCTTTCCCGCACTGCCTCGGCGTAGGCGTGCAGGATGAATTCGCGCCCGGCAAATGCGCTCACCAGCATGAGCAGCGTGCTTTTCGGCAGGTGAAAATTGGTGAGCAGCGCCCCGACTGCCCGGGGTTTGTAGGGCGGGTGGATGAAGATGTCCGTGCTTCCGGATGCGGCGTGGATGGGCCGTCCGAGCGTCTCCAGGACGCGCGCCGTCGTGGTGCCGACGGCGATGATGCGGCTCGCGGCGTTCGCGGCGGCCGCCGTTTGAGCGCCCAGCGTGAAGCGTTCCGAGTGCATCCGGTGCTGCGTAATTTCATCCACCTGCACCGGGCGAAAAGTGCCGGCGCCCACATGGAGGGTGAGAAATGCGTGAGGGATCCGGGCGAGGATTTCCGGCGTGAAATGCAGGCCTGCTGTCGGAGCGGCGATGGCTCCGGGCTCCCGCGCAAATGTAGTCTGGTAGCGTTCGGAGTCCGTGGCGTCCGGGCGGCGGTCGAGGTAGGGGGGCAGGGGGATCTCGCCGAGGCGGTCGAGGTCCACTTCGCGTTCAAATGCGATGATGCGTTCGCCGCCGGGCTCGATCGCCGTGACTTCGCCGCGCACGCCGCCGATCTCGATGCCCGAGCCGACCCTCATTTTCCGGCCCGGTTTCACGAGGCACCGCCACGCATGGGGCAGCGTGGGTGTGCTTTCGAGGAACAGCAGTTCGATCCTCCCGTCATCGCTGAATGCGCGGGCCGGGATGACGCGCGTGTCGTTCAGGACAACGAGATCACCCTCCCGCATGAAGTCCGGGAACTCCGCGAATGCGCGGTGCTCGATGGTGCCGGCGGTGCGATGCAAGACCATCATGCGCGAGCCATCCCTCCGGGCGGCGGGGTGTCGGGCGATGAGTTCGCCGGGGAGCGAATAGTCGTAGTCCACGGTGAAAAGGCTCATCGCATCAAGCTTCCGCGGCGCACCGCGGCGTCAGCCCTCGATCGTATTGATCTCCAGCGGCTCGACCTTGATGCCCTGCGCCTCGAGCCATGCGATCGCGTTTTTCAACACATCACGCTCGCCCTGCAACTCGAGGGACATGAGCCCGATCTCGTCGTTCACACTCGCCTGGCGGATGTTGAACACGATGTCGAATGCGCGGGAAAGTTCGCAGATGACGGGCTTGGTGATGAGCCGCGAGGGATACATGAGCCAGAGTCGTTGCGTGTCGGCGGCCATAGAATTCAATAGGTGAGCCCGCGCGGCGGCAGGTGGAGTTTTGCGGAAGGATCGGCGGCCTCCGCCTCTTTCCTGACTGCAGCCAGTGTTTCGTCCGGACACGCGGGACCTCCGGATACGGTGAACGTAAAGTCGTTCGCGGCGGTTGCGGCCGCGCTGTCTGCGGCGCGCACTTCGCCGTGTGGCGCGGAGAGGTTCATCATCGCTCCAGCCGGGGGAATCTGCGTTGATGCTGCCGGCTGGGTGGTTTCAGATTTTGGCAGCGCAAAATCACCGGTGGGGGCGGTCACGTCGCGCTTGGGGAGATTGAGTTTTGAATTATCGGCGGCCATTTTATCCTCCTGCAAGTGCGGGCGTGATGCTGATCTCGTCGCGGTCGGAGACCGCGGTTTTCAGACTGTCGAGGAAGCGGATGTCCTCGCCATTGACGTGGATGAGGATGAAGCGGCGAACCTCGCCGGCCTCGTCGTAAATGCGGTCCTTCATTCCCGGGAAAGCCTTGTCGAGATTTGCGATGACTTCGCCCACGGTCGAGCCCGCCGCGCTGACCTCGGCGAGATCACAGGTGAGTTTTCGAAGCGGAGTTGGAATTAAAACGGATGGCATTGCCGTGAGGATGCGCCATGCGGGCGGCGGGATGCAAGTTGTGGATTCGTGGGTGGGGATTTACTCCACTACCAGCACCCCGCGCATGATGCGCCAGTGGCCGGGGAAGGTGCAGATGAAGGGATAGCTGCCTGGTGCGGCGGGGGCGGTGAAAACCAGTTCGGCTTTCTGCTTCGGCTGCACGAGCGGGGTGGCGTGGAGGATTTTTTTTGATTCGGGAATGTAGCCTTTCGCAAGGCCGTCGGGTTGCGTTGCGAGCTTGTCCGCAAGCGCGCCGATTTCCTCGGCGGCGCCAGGGGCGAGGATGAGGAGGTTGTGCAGCATGAGGTCGGGGTTTTCGAAGATGAGACGGACTTTCGCGCCGGCTTTCATGCGGAGTTCCTTGGGGGCGAATTGCATCTGGTTCGGCACGGCCTGGACGATGAGCGCGTCGCCGAGGGCGGCGTTCGCCTTTTCAAACTCGGCGGCGAGTGCGCTGAGGCTGGCGGGATCGGCGGCGGGGCGGGCGGTGGTGAGACGCTGGCCGAGCGGGTCGTAGAGAAAAACTGCGGGCATGCCGCGGGCGTTGCGAAAGGTGATTTCGATGACGTTGAGACCGGGGCGCAGGTCGAGTTGGACCTGCTGGTCGTTGATCCACATGGAGTCGCTGGAGAGAAGCTGCACGCCGTTGACGAGAACATCGAGGTAGCCGTGGCGCACGGAGAGGACAGCGGGCTGCGCGGCGTCGGCCTGGACGAAAGTACGGCGCGTGCCTTTGCCGAGATCCTGCCATTGGGTGAGGCGGGTTTCGGGCGCGATTTCGAGGACGGGGACGCTGCGGCCTTTGGCGGGCTTGGTGCCGTGCTTGAGGTCGGCGAGCATGTGCTGCACGTCGCCGCTGGTGGTGGTGAGCGCGTGGAGCGCGTGCTCGACGGCGGGCATGGTGGGGCGCAGGTGCGCGATGGCGTCCACGACTTCCATCTGCACGCGCGGGTGCGGGTCGGCGGCCATTTCGTGGAGGAGGTCGGAGGTGTTCGGCAGGCGGTCGGCCTGGAAGCGGATCATGCGGACGGCGGCGGCGCGATGCAGGTGCGATTTCGATTTGAGCAATTCGTCGAGCAGCGCGGGGCGCGTCTGGCCCAAACCCTCTGCGACAAAGAGCGCCTCCAGCGCAGACTGGTCGCGGTCGGGTTTCGCGCGGTCGAGCGCGGCGACCCATTTGTCCAGCGCCGGGAGCATGGCCGCGCCCTTTTTGCGCAGTTCGATGCGCGCGTGATGGCGCACAATGTCCTGCGGATGCTGGAGCAGCGCGAGCAGTTCCGGGACGTCTGCTCCCTCGATTTTTGGGAAGTCCTTCACCACCTGCTTCGCATTATGCACCACGCGCCAGATGCGACCGTGGTCGTGATCCCAATGCGGGTCGCGCATCGGGTGCTGCGCGTGGCCGATGATCTGGCTGCAAAAATCCGAGATGTAGAGCGCGCCGTCGAAGCCGAACTCCACATCGGCGGGGCGAAACGCCGCGTTGGGCGACGACACCACGTCGAGCCGCCCCGAGCCGCGCACTATGCCTTTTTCAAAATCGAATTTCGTGAGCGAGACGGTGTAGCTTCCGAGAAGCGCCGCCGACGCCATGCCCTGCTGGTATTCATCGGGAAAATTCGGGCTCGAGATGCTTGCGGCGGCGGAGCCTTTGCCATAGCCAACCGTTTTGGCATACCCGAATGGATGATAGACGCCGAGCGGTGTCCACGTGAGCGCCAGCGTGTCGAGCACGAGGCCGTCGCCATACATTTGGAAAATATTCCCCGTCCGGTCATAGGTGATCTTCCACGGATTCGGCGTGTTGCTTTGCCACTCGGTCTCGACGCGCCCGGTGCGCGGATTCAGCCGGTAGGTCGTGGCGTCAACGCCGCGCACCACGCCGAACGGGGTCTCGATTTGCGAGCGATGAAACACGCCGTCGCAGAAGAGCACATGGCCGATGGGATCGGTCGCGATCATGCCGCCGTGATGCGAGTCGGTCACATCAATGCCGCGAAGCAGCTCGCGCTTCGTGTCGGCCTTGCCGTCGCCATTGGTGTCGGTCATCAGCCAGAGCTTCGGCTGCTCGGAAACAAGGACGCCCCACTCGGTGAAAGCGACGCCGTCGAGCGCGTCGAGCCCCTCGGCGAAGGTCGTGCATTTGTCGGCTTTGCCATCGTGGTCGGTGTCTTCGAGGACGATGATTTTGTCCTGTGGCGGCAGCCCTGGCACGGTGTGGGGAAAGGACGGCATGGTCACGACCCAGAGCCGCCCGCGTGCGTCGAAGGCGATCTGCACGGGGTTTTTCAAGTCGGGAAATTCAACCTCGGAGGCGAAGAGGTTCACCGTGTAGCCGCCGGCCACTTTGAACTCCGCCTGCGCCTCCGCGGGCGGCTTGATGACGCCGGTGTTTCGTCCGTCGTTGTGGCCTTTGATCGGCGGCATGGGCGGGAGCCACGGCAGCGGGATGTCCGCGAATTTTTTGCCCGGCGTTGCGGCCATCTCATGCACGACTGCCTCCGTCGCCGAGATCATCTGGAAGTAACGCGGAATCTCCGCGTCGTGTTCGTTCTGCCGCTTGCGGATGCCGTAATAAAGATCCGCATTCTTCGGTCGCACGACCTCGGCGACGTAGTAGTTCTTTCGCGCGACGGCCTTCGCCACTTCCGCAATACGAGCAGCGTTCACTTTCCCCATCGCCGCATCGCCAATCAACACACGTGCGATGGCTCGCGCCATCAGGCGATTGCCCGTGTCGTCAAGATGCAGGCCGTTGCTGGTCAGGTGCGGCCCTTTCGCGTCCCTCGTGCCGAAGTCACGGAAGACCTTGAACAAATCCACAAACGCCGCCGCACGCACCTTCGACACCTCACCGACTACCTGTGCATAAGCCGCCAAGTCGTGATTCCGCCTCCGGACATCGAGCACATGCCCGTCTTCCTCCGTCGCCGACGGGGCGAGCAACACGAACTTCGCGCCGGGATGCAACCGCGCGAGTTGATCGAGATACATATCGAGTTGCTTGCGGAAATCCGCCAGCCCCGCCGCGCCTGCGAACGACTCATTCATCCCGAAACCCACGATCACAACCTTCGCAGGCCACTGCTTGAGCAGTTCCTTCATGTAAGCCTCGTAGCCTTCGGGGCGCAGCCGGTGGCCCACCTCGTCGCCCGTCCACGCAAAACTTCGGAAGCGCAGCTTTTTCTCCGGATGGGCGAGCTGTACCAGCGCCTCCATTTCGCCGTGCTCGCACAGCCGCTCCACCATCGAGTTGCCGTAAAAAAGCACGGTGCCGTTCGTCTCAAGCTCGGGCGCTGCGACACAGCTCATCATGAACGCAAGTGATGCAGGCAAAGCGAAAGCCCGGATGGAGAAAAGTGAACGAGGATGGATCATACAGGCACAAGTTGTGAGCGGGTCCACGAGTCCATGGCAAACGCCGATGTGATCGGAAAAATCACAGCCCCGATGTTTTCGCCTCCGACACCAACGACGTCCAGCTTCCCGGAGGAAATTCCCCGCAGTTTACCTTGCGTTCGAGGTGGCCTTCGAGTCTTGGTTCCCAATATCGAAAACAAAATCATGAGACACTGTGCTGTTTATTTCTCACTCGCCGCGATGTGCGCCGCAGCGACTCCCGGCGAGCCGCCACCGGCTTCCACGCGCCGCACGGAACTGGTGAAGCTCATCGAGCGCAGTTCCCCGGCGATCGTGACCCTCAATGTGATTGTACCCACCAACGTGCCAAACGTGGTAAGGATCGCGGGTGGCAGCGGCGTGGTCATTCATGAGTCAGGTTACGTGCTCACCAACGCCCATGTCGTCGGTGCGGGTGACGGCACGGTTCACTTTTCAGACGGGCGCGCGTTCCGTTACAAGGTGGTGGCGGCAATGGCGTACGAGGATCTCGCCGTCATCCGGGTCGAGGGCGGCGGGGCTTTCCCCTCCCTGCCGCTCGGGCGAAGCAATGATCTCATGCTTGGCGAACCCACCCTCATCATCGGCAGCCCAGGCGGGCTTGCGCAGTCCGTTTCGACCGGGATTGTGAGTGGCTTGAATCGCATCAACGCGACCGATTTTACACTGCTGCGGAGTTTGATCCAGACCACCGCCGCCGTGAATTCGGGCAACTCGGGCGGGCCGCTGATCAATTCGCTTGGCGAACTGATCGGCGTGGTTTCCTCCAAGAAAAACGACGCGGAGGGCATCGGCTTCGCCATCGCCATTGACCGGGTACGGGAGGTGTTCGGCCAGATGATTTCCGCCGAGTTGCGATATGGCTTCCTGCTCGGAATCACCGTGGATGCGCTTGAGTCGAATGCCCGCGTCACCGGCGTGGCGGAGGGATCGCCTGCGGCAATGGCCGGCGTGCAGCGCGGCGACGTGGTCAGGAAAATGGATGACCACGCAATCCGGCACGCCATTGACTTTCACCTCGCCCTCGTCGGAAGGAAGGTCGGCCAGACGGTGCGCCTGGAACTCGAGCGCGAAGGCAAGCCGGTGCCGGCTCAGACAACCCTGGTGGACTTCCCGGTTCCGGCGCCCAGCCCGGAGGAAGGGTTGGTGCCGGGATTGCAATTTTCCGCCTACAAGGGCCGCTGGGCGAAATTGCCCGATTTCGCCTCGGAGAAAGCGACGGAGGACGGCGTGGCCGATCGCCCGGGCGTGAACGCGTACAAGGGACCGAAAGATGAGTTCGGACTGAAATTCGAGGGGTTCATCAAAGTGCCAGCGGAGGGGCTTTACCAATTTTCCACGCGCTCCGACGATGGCAGCCGCCTCTACCTCGGCAAACAACTCGTCGTGGATAATGACGGACTGCATGCGGCCAGTGAAGCGATTGGATTGATCCGCCTGCCCAAGGGATTGCAGCCGATCACGGTGACGTTCTTCGAAGCGGGCGGCGAGGAAGTGCTGCAGACATTCGTGACAACACCAGACGGCAAAAAGCAGGAGATTCCGCCCCAATGGTTCTTCCACCGCGAACCGAAGCCACCCGCCGCCACGCCGTAGGCGGCGGACCCCGCCCCCGGCGAGCTTCTGCTCGCGCTGCCGGACCATCGCCGGTAGGAAGTGCAGCATCATGAGACTCTCCCTTCCCGCACTCCTGTCTGTTGCCGCCTTGCTCTCCGCATCCCCCTGCTCCGATGCCGAGGATGCCAGGGCTTGCAACATCCGGCTGCATCGCCCGCGCAAAATTGGAGCGAGGACACACGAGAATTTCAAAATGACTGTTGAGAATTCGCAGCGCCTTTCGTCGGATGGGAGGGTGGTCAAGGAGACCAAGGAAAAAATCGAGGCCGACCTGTCGGGGTTGAACGAAACCGTCGAGGTCAGCCCTCACGGAAAGGTCCAGAAGCTCAAGTTCACCGTCGGCAAATCCAGCGTGCGGGTGAACTCAGTGCCTGTGCCCGATGCCTTCAATGCAGGGGCGGTCATCAGCGGGATGCTGGACGGGAAAGGGAAACCCACGTTCTCATGCACAGACGGCGAACTCGCTCCGACAGCCATCAAGATCCTCTCCATCCTTTTTGAACTCACTCCAGACCGCCCCAATGACACGAATGATGACATCGCCTTCGGCACCAATCAGCCGAGGACGGTGGGCAGCGAATGGGAGATCAACAAGGCCGAGACTCTCAAGTCCATGCCCCCGGACGTGCCATTCAAGCTGACCGAGAACCAAATCTCCGGCAGGGTGAAATTCCCATCGGTGAAACTAATCGCAGGCAAGGAACATTACCTCGTGCAAGCGGAGGTCACTTTGAAACCAACCGCGATGACCGGCTTGCCGCCGAACTTCAAGCTCGCCAGTTTGAAACTCACCGCCGGCATGGAGAACGTGGTTCCCGTTGACGAAAATGCCGTGATCCCTTCCGGCAAGGCCAGTCTCTGGAAGGACATCACCGGCGACTTGGACACCCCAAAGGGGAAGTTGCTGATGGAAATCATCGAGCGAAGGGAGAAGGAGGAGCAGAGCCTTCCGGCGGACTAGGAGGCCTTGACGCGCCTGCCACATTTCCAGACCGCGCGGACTTCAAAACATCCGAAAATCAAACCTGCCATGCCAGCAATCCATCCACTCCCCATTGTCATCCTCGCGCTCACCATGCTCGCTTCACCCGGCTCCGCCCACGGGCCGGGAAAGGACAACGACTTCGGAGGGCGGCGCGTGCTTGTCTTCGGCATTGATGGATGCCGCTCCGACGCATTGAAGAAGGCTGTCGAAGACGGACGTGCGCCCAATCTCAGCAGCCTCATCACCGCGGGAAGCGTGACTTGGAACGCATACGCCGGCGGCGAGCCCGGCGCGGCGATGCAGCAGGCCACCAGCAGCGGCCCCGGCTGGACGACAGTGCTCACGGGAGTCTGGCGCGACCTCCACGGCGTGGCGGACAACCGCTTCCGCCTGCACCGCATCGCTCAGCACCCGCACGTCTTCCGCAGGATCAAGGACGCACGGCCGACAGCCTACCTTGCATCGTTCTGCGACTGGCCGGAGATCCACCAACACATCGTCGGCGCGTCGGAGCGCGCAGGCCAGCCGTGCCTCGACTGCAAGGAGACGCTCGTGCCCGATCCCGCGCGGAAGGGAACCGACTACGCGGAGATGGACGCGAAACTGACGGCAATCGCGGTGGAGAAAATCGGCAGCACAAATCCCGATGCGATGTTCATGTACTTCGGCAACGTGGACGAGGCAGGCCACGGCGTGGCACACCCGGGCGGCCGATTTTCACCCACCAACGAACACTACCTCTCCGCGCTCACGCAGGTGGACAAGCACGTCGGCGAAATCCTCGCCGCGCTCCGCGCCCGACCGCGTTTTGCCGAGGAGGACTGGCTGATCCTCGGCGTCACCGACCACGGCGGGATCGTAAAATCGCACGGCGGCCAGAGCCCCGAAGAGCGCGCGATCTGGATGCTGGCGAGCGGTGGCCGTGCCCCCCGGGGAAAAGTCATCGAAGCCGCGACCCCACAGACAGCGATCACGCCCGCGATTCTCCGCCACCTTGATCTCCCGATCCCCGCCGAATGGACGCAGCCCTTCGCGCTGCCGGCGAAGTAGGAGGCCGGGATTACACCTCGCTGCACATAGTCCTAGTTGATCACTGATTGCCGCATTTAGGGTTATGGAATTGTTACCTTCGGTCCGCCGTTCGTTCTTTGTTCGCCAACCGTTCGCCACTGACTTTGCTCGACGATGTCCGCGCCTGCGGGCACCGTCCGCAGCGATGCACAATTTCCAGATTTGCGACCCCGTCTTCGAGCGTCCCGTCGGGCGGAAGCACCAGGCCCTTGCACGGCTGGCGCACTGGCTCGGGATTCGGGCGGAACTGGTTCCGCTTCCCGACCCGACTACGCAGATGTGTACGGCCGAGCAGCGCATCAATCTCTGGCACCTCGCCGAACAAGTCCTCGCCTGCCGCGTCCCCGGCGATTTCGTGGACCTCGGCTGTTTCGACGGCCGCACCTCCGCGTTCATCGCCAGCATTCTCGCGGAGCACGATCCCACGCGCGCCTTCCACGTGTACGACAGCTTCGAGCACAACCTCGGCCTTTTCATAAACACCCGGGAGGCGCTGCTCGCGCATTTCAAGTCCCGCCGGCTGCCTCTGCCGGTCATCCACGCCGGACGCTTCGAGACCACCCTGCCCGCCGAACTCCCGCCGACGATCGCCTTCGCGCAACTCGACTGCGGAGTCGGTGCACCGCCGGAATTTCACGCCGCGCTGATCTCCCGCTGCCTCGGCCACGTCTGGCCGCGACTGTCACCCGGCGCGATCTGCGTGGTGCAGGATTACCACGACCCCGCGAGCGGCTCGACGTCGGAAAACTACTACCCGTTCCTCAAGGCCACGGTGGATGACTTCCTCGCGCCGCACGGAGTCCGCGCAGTGGCGCTTTTCTCGGGCAAGTACTCGCACGGCTTTTTCCGCAAACCGGCCGGCCGGCCGGCTTAAATCCATTCCCCCTGCTCGACAACGGCAGCGCCGAAGCCGTGGAGCCGCACTTTCGCCCGCGATCGAGCGCGAGGGGGAGTTCGCGCAAACCGGCGGTGTGATAGAAAATCCGACGGCGATCGAATTTAGGCCAGGTGATCGGGTGCGATGGGAACGTGGACGACGGTGCGGCCCGCGATGCCGACGCTGGCCCAGTTCCCCGGACGGTCATGCTCATAACCATAGCTTCAACTCGGCCGCGGGCAGGCTGAAGGGGTTCCGCTTTGATGCTCCACGCGCGCTTGTCCCAAAGTTTTGCGCGACTACGCTCCCGGGGGAATGAGCATTTTCATCACGGGCACGGATACGGCAGTGGGCAAGACTCGCGTGGCGTGTGCGCTGGTGCGCGGGCTGCGGGCGGCGGGTGTGGATGCCGCCGGCTTCAAGCCGGTGTGCTGCGGCGATCGGGGGGACGCGGAGGCGTTGCGCGCGGCGGCGGGCGGTGTGGTGGAAATCAATGAGGTGAATCCTGTGTGGCTGCGCCCTCCGCTGGCGCCTTACGCGGCGGCGATGGTGGAGGGGCGCACGGTGGATGTATCGCTGATGCGCGAGGCGTTCGCGCGGCTGCGGAATGCTCATGAAATGGTGATCGTGGAGGGCGCGGGCGGGTGGCTGGTGCCGCTGTCGCGGGATTTCTCGATGGCGGATCTGGCGGCGGAATTTGCGCTGCCGGTGCTGGTGGTGGCGGCCAACCGGCTCGGCGCGATCAATCACACGCTGCTGACGGTCGCGGCGGTGCGGGAGGGAGGATTGCAGTGCGCGGGCGTGATTTTGAACCACGCCCGGGAGCCCGCGCCGGGTGATGTTGCGGCGCTGACGAATCGCGCGTTGCTGGAGGAATTGCTGCCGGTACCGGTGCTGGGCGAAGTGGCGTTTGGGGCGGAGGATCTGCCGCGCGATGTGATCGAGGCGCTGCGCGTGCGCTGATCGCGAGCACGGCTGTTGCCAAGTGCGGCGGCATTTCGATGATGCGCGCCGAATGCGCACGGTGTTCCGGGTTTTCGCCTACCTGCGCCGCTATCCACGGATGGCGGCGGCGACTCTCGCGTGCGCGATTGTCTCGACGCTGGCGGCGTTCGTTTTCCCAAAAGTCACGCAGCTCGTGATGGACGACATTCTCGCGGGACGCGGCGGGCGGCTGTGGCTGCTGGTTGGCGCGGCGGCGGCGGCCTACCTCGTGCGCGATGGCTTCAACGCGCTGCGGATCGTGCTGAACAATACGTTCGAACAGCAGGTGATCTTCGACCTGCGGAGCGACCTCTATTCGCACATCCAGCAACTGCCGCTGCGATGGTTCGACGACCGGGCGACGGGCGACATCATGACGCGGCTGCTCGAGGATGTGACGGCGGTGGAGCGCATGCTGATTGATGGAATCGAGCAGGGCGTGGTCGCGGTGCTGCAGATCGCCGTCGCGCTGCTGGCGTTGTTTTTCTGCCATCCGGTGCTCGCGTGGCTCGCGCTCGTCCCGGTGCCTTTTCTCGTGGGCGGCGCACTCTCATACACGCTCACCGCGCCTCGCCGCTACCGCGTGCAGCGCAAGGCCGCATCGGCGATGAATGCGCTGCTTCACGACAACCTCGCGGGCATCCGGCAGATCAAGACGTATGTGCGCGAGGAGGAGGAGCACGCGCGGTTCGACGGCGTGAGCGGTGCGCTGCGCGGAGCGGCGCTGAAGATCATGCGCGTGTGGGCGGTGTACAATCCCTCGATGAGTTTCCTCGGCGCGCTCGGCGGCGTGCTGATGCTCGGCTTCGGCGGCGGCGAGGTGCTCGCGGGGCGGCTCACGCCTGGCGAACTGGCGATGCTGCTTTTCCTCGTGGCGCTTTTATACGAGCCGATCGGCAGGCTGCATTCGCTGAATCAGCTCATCCAGAGCGGACGGGCTGCGGGGGAGCGGGTGTTTGAAATCCTCGATGAGAAACCGGAGCCGGGGTGCGTGGTGGACGAGCCGCGCGCGGACATCGAGGGAGGCGTGGAGTTCGAGGATGTGTCGTTTTCGTACGACGAGGACCGTCCGACGCTGCTCCATATCTCACTGCAGGCAAGGCCCGGCGAGACGGTGGCGCTCGTCGGGCACACGGGAGCGGGAAAGAGCACGCTCGTGAATCTGCTCACGCGCTTTTACGAATACGACGACGGCGAGATCCGCATTGATGGCACGCCGATCCGCGATTTCCCAAGGTCCGCGCTGCGCTCGGCGGTGGGAATGGTCACGCAGGAGAGCTTCCTGTTCAATGGTTCCGTGCGCGACAACCTGCGTCTCGGAAAGCCCGCCGCGACCGATGACGAGATGTGGAAGGCGCTTGCGGATGCAAACGCGCGGGAATTCGTGGAGCGCCTGCCGGAGCGCATGGATACAGTGGTCGGCGAGCGCGGCGTGAAACTCAGCGTCGGTGAAAAACAGCGCGTCAGCATCGCGCGCGCGCTGCTCAAGGATCCGCCGATCCTTGTGCTCGACGAGGCCACCGCTTCCGTGGATACTGCGACCGAGCGTCTCATCCAGCAGGCGCTCGACCGGCTCATGCAAAAGCGCACGTCATTCGTCATCGCCCATCGGCTCAGCACGGTCCGCCACGCGGACAAAATCCTCGTCATGGAACGCGGGCGCATCATCGAACGCGGCCGGCACGACGACCTGCTCGCGCTGGGCGGAGCGTATGCGCGGCTGTGCGCGAGCAGTTTTCTGGACGGGAAAGAGGAGGCCGGGCGATGAGGCTGCCGGAATCTGCAAGCGGTCGTCCATCAGTCGAGACAGGGCGAAAATGGGGACTGGAAGTGGTGTTTAGTGGGAGAAAAATCGTGGAGCGATGCAGGTGCATCAGAGGCAACGAAAAAAATCTTCGAATCTCGCGTGATCGTAGTTGACGAATAGTGGCATTTAGTAGGAAAAAGGCGGCGGAAAGTTTGATTTCACCAAATCTGGCTTTCTTACGCCAATGCCTGAGCCATTACCCACGAACGATCCGCCAGTGTTCATGCGCGATTACCGCATCGCGGTTGACCCGCAATGGCGTGTCACCGTGCCCTCGGCCTGGCGCTTTGCTCAACGGGCGGAACTTTTCATCCGGGTAAAAAAGAATCACCTCGTGGTGATGCCACGCTCGGAAGTGGAGCGTTTCCGCGCCAAGGCTGACGAACTGGACGGAACCAATCGCACGGCCCTGCTCGCCGCATGGGCGCGGACGACCGATCAGACCAAGATTGACTCCGCTGGCCGCATCACCCTCCCAAAGGACTGGGCGCAGCAAGTTGGCATCAAGACGGGTGCCAAGGTCGTGATGGCCGGCGTCACGGAGAATTTTCAAATTTGGGCCGCGGATCAATACGACAACGACGAGGGCGGAATGCAGGCCCTCGGCGATGCCCTGCTCGATCAATACGACTGATGCACCGCCCTGCCACGCCATTCGATTTCGCAAACATGCCCGCAAAGCCGAACGAGTATCACGTTTCCGTGCTCCGCGAGGAAGTCACCGGCTTTCTCATGCCGGCTGCCGGCAGGATTTTTTTCGATGGCACCCTTGGTGGGGGCGGCCACAGCGAGGCGCTGCTCCTGGCGGGGGCGGAGGTCGTCGCCACGGATCTCGATCCGGATGCAATCAATTTCGCGAGCCTGCGGCTGGGCGGTTACCTTGGGCGGTTCCGCCCGGCCCAGGCTTCTTTTTCACAAATTGACGCTGTGCTGGAGAAATTCGGCGTCACCGGGATTCACGGCGCCGTGCTCGATCTCGGGCTTTCGAGCTTCGAGTTCGACACGCCTTCCCGCGGCTTTTCGCTGAAGGGCGACGGGCCGCTCGATATGCGGCTCGGGCCCACGGTCCCGCGGACTGCCGCCGAGATCGTGAACACCTGGCCCGAGGCCGAGCTCGCGCGCATTTTCCGCGAATATGGCGATGAGCCGGCAGCGCGCCGCGTGGCTGCGCGCATTGTCGAGGAGAGGATTCGCAGGCCGTTCGAGTCCACCTTGCAACTCGCGGACTGCATCGCGCGTGTCGTGCCGAAACGCAGCCAGATCCACCCGGCGACCCGCTGTTTTCAAGCAATCCGAATCGCCGTGAATTCCGAGTTGGATGAACTCGCCGCAGGCCTCGATGCGATCACCCGCCGCCTCGAACCCGGTGCCAGATTCGCCGTGATCTCGTTCCACTCGGGCGAGGACCGGATCGTGAAAAATTTCTTCCGGACACGTTCGACCCCGTGGCTCGACCGCCCGGAGTGGCCCGCACCCCGCCGCAACCCGCTCCATCTTTTCCACCTTCTCACCTCGCGCCCCGTCACCCCCACGGAGGCTGAAATCGAAAACAACCCGCGCGCGCGATCAGCAAAGCTCCGCGTCGCCGAACGCCTGATGCCATGAATAAACGCCGAAGACAAAAATCATTCCCGCTCGCCGCCATACTGCTCCTGATCGCGGTAGCGATTTTCGTCGTGAGCTTCGCGACCAGGGCTCTCATGGTGAAATATCAGGTCATCCAGGGCGCCGCGAAATTGAAGTCCATCGAACGGGATCTCGCTGAGATCAACGTGAAGAACGAGGCGCTCCAGACCCGCAAGGATCTGCTCACCTCCCCTCCCAAGCTTCAGACCGCAATCAACAAGGGCATTCTCGGGGTCATCAAGATTGACGAGAAATTCGTCGTGAACGTCGGGCGCCCGGTGAAGGTTGATGTCGCCACAAACATCTCCACCCTCCGGGAGGATCAGAGATGAGCCTCGCGTCGCGCGCCTGCCTGGCCACCTACGGCCTCGCCGCCTTGCTGACGGGTCTCTCTGCGCGACTGTACCATATCGCCATCCACGAGCACGACCACTACGCCGAGCTCGCGCGCGACACCTACAAGCACCGGGTCGAGATCCCCGCCCGCAGGGGCAGCATCCTTGCCGCCAATGGCACGGTCCTCGCCCGCAACGAACCGCTCAAGAATATCATCGCGGACGACTCCCTGCTCTTCGAATGGGACAACAAGGCGAAGAAACCAAAGCGAAATGACCGGGCCAAAGCAGCGAAGATTCTCGCCACCGGGCTCAAAAAGACACCCGGGGAAATCCTGGCGCTCATCAAGCCGGGCGACCGTTACATCGTGCTCGAGAAGAAAATTTCCGAGGATCTCGCCAGCGCCCTTTTTTCCCAACTCGATGCCGCGAAGATCAAGGGCATCCGCTTCGAGCAGGATTTCGAGCGCATTTACCCGGCGGGCAATTTCCTCAGCCACGTCATCGGCTTCCACGGCTGGGAGACGCGCAATGACCCCGCAAACCCGAAGGACAAAGGCTCGTTCAAGGGCATCGAAGGCATCGAGTACTCGATGGACAACTGGCTCGCGGGCCAGCCGGGCTGGCGCTACTTTGAAAAGGACGGCCGCGGCCGTGAGATCGCCGCAGTTACTGGCGAAGGACGGCTGCCCCGGCACGGCGCGGACGTCCAGCTCACGATAGACCCCGGCGTCCAGCAGATCGTTGAGAGCGAAATCGAAGAGGCCTTCCGCAGGCTGAAACCGAAGAAGGCGACCGTCATCGTCATGGATCCAAACACCGGGGCGATCCTCGCGCTCACAAACCGGCCGACATTCGACCCGAACCATCCCGGCAGCAGCGATGCGGCAAGCCGGTTCAACCACGCAATCGCCAGCATTTACGAGCCGGGCTCGACTTTCAAGATGGTCTCCGCCGCCGGTTCGCTCAACCGCGGTCTTGCCGGCCTCCACGAGAAGATTTTTTGCCGGAACGGCACCTGGGTTTATCCCGGCGGGAAGATCACCGACCATCACCCGTACGGCGAACTCACCGTCGAGGACATCATCGCGAAGTCATCGAACATCGGCGCGGTCATTCTCGCCAAGCGCATGGGCGAACGCCCGTTTTACGAGTTCGCCCGCAGCTTTGGTTTCGGCTCCAGGACAAGCATTCTCCTTCCCGGCGAGTCAGCGGGGATCCTGCACCCGCTGAAAAACTGGGGTCCGGGGACGATGTATCACGTGCCCTTCGGCCACGAAGTCGCGGCGACGCCCCTGCAGGTCATCTCGGCAACGTGCGCGATCGCAAACGGCGGCAAACTCATGCTGCCCCAGATAGTGCAGAGCATTCGCGCCGCCGACGGCGCAATGCTTGCGGAATATCCGCCCCAGGAAGTCCGCCGCGTCATCCGCCCGGAGATCGCCCGGCAGATCAGCACTGCGCTGGAGAAAGTCACCAGCAGGATTGGCACCGCCATTCATGCCCGTGTCCCCGGCTTCCGGGTCGCTGGCAAGACCGGGACGACCCAGATCTTCGACAAGGAAACCGGCCGCTACTCAAAAGAAGATCACACGGTCTCGTTCGTCGGTTTCCTGCCGGCAGGAAATCCGCGCTTCTGCTGCCTCGTCATGATCGAGGACTCGGCGGTCATCAACGGGCGGATGGACACCGGCGGCCAGGTCGCAGCCCCGCTTTTCTCGAAAATCGCGCAACGCACCGCGCGCCAGCTCGGCCTCGAGCCGGATCCCGTGCTCCTCATCGAGGAGACGGAATTTCGCAAGGCACTCGCACGGGAGGGGCGCCTGTGAAACTCGATGTGCTCGCAAAAATCGCCGACCCCGTCGCCGTCACCGGCCCGCTCGATCGCAACGTCACGGCAATCTGCTACGACTCGCGCTCCGTCGTCGAAGGCGCTGTGTTTGTCGCGCTTCCAGGGGAAAAAGTTGACGGCACCGATTTTGTGGACGCAGCGATAGACAAGGGAGCCATCGCGATCATCAGCGAAAAATCCGGCCTCGCGACCCGCGCCACGCACATCCAGGTCCGCAATGCCCGCCACGCGCTCGCCGACCTCGCGGCCGCATTCTTCCGCAACCCCTCGCATCATCTGAAGCTCGCAGCCGTCACCGGCACCAACGGCAAGACAACCACCGCCTTCCTCATCAAGCACATCTGCGACACGGAACTCCTGCGCTGCGGGCTGATCGGCACGGTGCGCTACATCGTCGGTGATCGCGAGCTTCCCGCCTCGCGCACGACGCCGGAGAGCGCGGACCTCCAAGAGCTGCTCTGGCAGATGCGCAGCACCGGGTGCAAGGCGTGCGCGATGGAGGTGAGCTCCCATGCGATGATGCAGGACAGGGTGCGCGGCGTGGCGTTCGACGTGGCTGCATTCACCAACCTCACGCAGGACCACCTGGATTTTCACGGCACCATGGAGCGCTACTTCGAGGCGAAGGTGCTGCTTTTCGAGCAGATCGCCGCGCAGAAAAAAAAGAAGGGCCTCGCAGTGGTCAACTGCGACGACCGCTTCGGCTCCCGGCTGCTGGATCGCATCAGCAGGTCATTGGAGTCATTCACTTACGGGCAGGGCCCGGGCTCACAGTTCCGCGCCAGCAATGTGCGCATGGATTTCACAGGCACCACTTACGCGCTCGACGCGCTCGGGTGCAGCTACCTCGTGCGGATGCCGTTCATCGGCGCATTCAACGTGTACAATTCCCTCGCCGCGATCGCCACCGCCCATGCACTCGGCATCCCCGTGCGCAACGCGGTGAAAGCACTTGCAAACGCACCGGCGGTTCCCGGCCGTCTTCAGCCCGTGCCGGGCAAGCGCCCGTTCAGGGTTTTCGTGGATTACGCCCACACCGACGATGCGCTCATCAACGTGATGCGCACGCTCCGCGACCTCGATCCGGCGCACCTGATCGTCGTGTTTGGCTGCGGCGGAAACCGCGACCGCGCCAAGCGCCCGAAGATGGCCGCCGCCGTGGATGCCCACGCCGACCACGCGATCGTGACGAGCGACAACCCGCGCAAGGAGGATCCCCTCGACATCATCGAGGACATCAAGCCGGGCTTCCGCCGCCTCGTGCCGGAGATCATCCCGGATCGGAAGGAGGCGATCTTCAAGGCCATCGCCATGGCCGGGCAGCGCGACATCATCCTCCTCGCCGGAAAAGGCCACGAAACCTACCAGGAATTCGCGGATTCCACCATTCCGTTCGACGACGCGGCCATCGCCGCGACCGCACTCGACGACCGCCGCGAAAGCATCACACGCAGACAGCCGCGCATCCCTCACGAAGAGCGTGGAGAGCGCCGCGGGCCCGCGCGCGAACGCAGTGAAAACGAGGCATTCGACTAGGATGAACGCGACGCCTCTCTCCAAGATCACTCAGTGGGCCGGAGGGCATCTGCTCGCCGGCAGCGCGGGGGCCGCGGCCACA
>CAMAUI010000047.1 GCA_945861385.1 Prosthecobacter debontii | reverse complement strand
CTGGGACCGGCTCGGCTTCAATTTGGAATATCCCTTCGCCGTGCCGACGGTGAATGTCACCGCGCTGATCCGCGGCATTGACCCGTCGGACCTCGCGCGGCCGAATGATTCGCCTTACCGCTTCGCCGCGCGCGAGAACATGAAAATGGAATCGCTGGACGACTACATCGCCGTCATTGAGCGCATCATGACCTTCGGGAAGGCGAAAGGGGCGGTGTGTTTGAAGACGACCACGGCCTACGAGCGGACGCTGGATTTCGCCGTGGTCGCGAAGGAGCGGGCGGAGAAGGCGTGGGGCAAGCCGCGGGCGAAATCATCGGCGGAGGATGTGAAGGCGTTCCAGGATTACGTGATGTGGCGCATCGTGGAGTTGAGCGCGAAGCTGGACATCCCGTTCCAGATTCACACGGGCCACGCCCGCATCCAGGGGAGCAACCCGATGCTCCTCGTGGACCTGATTGCCGCGAATCCGAAAACCAAATTCATCCTGTTCCATGGCGGCTACCCGTGGATCGGCGAGACCGGCGCGATCGCGACGCGGCACAAGAATGTGTGGATTGATTCCGTCTGGCTCCCGACCATCAGCTACACGATGGGCCGGCGCGCGTACGAGGAATGGCTGGAGGTGATGGGTTCCAACCGCATCCTGTGGGGCGCGGACGCCCACCACGCCGAGGGCATTTACGCGGCGACGGAGTTCACGCGGCGCTGTCTGGCGGAGGCGCTCGCCGGGAAGGTCGTGCGCGGCGAACTGCGCGAGGAACACGCGCTGCGCATCGGCACGCAGATCATGCGCGACAACGCCCTTGAACTGTTCCCCTCGCTGAAGGACAAACTCTGGAAACACAAGGGCGCGAAGATGCGCCCGGCGGCGGACGGGAACAAATGACATCATCCATCCCCCGGCGCTGCATCCTGGCGGCGCGCTTCCGTGCGCTGGCGCCAGGTTTTCCACCAGTCACCACTCGGCCAGCGGTTTGATCGCGGGCGCGGCGGGCTGCTTTTCATTTTCGCGCAACGGCGTGTAGAGGACGCCAAGCCGCAGGGATTTTGTATCCCCTGCGCGGATCGCCAGTTTTTTCACGCCGAAGTTTGGCGTTTGAATGATCGGGTTCGGCGAACCCTGCAGGGCGCGCGCCTCCATCACGCTGAACATCGCATCTGCGGGCGCGAGAATGCGCGCCTGCATCCTCCTGCCGTCCTGCGTGAGTATCGCGGTCTTGCGGTCATCGCTCAGGGATATGCCCGCCACCGTGTGCATGAACCAGAAAACCTCGGTGGGCCTGTCTGCAATTACTTCGTCCTGCACAAGCACCTGGCTCCGATCGAGCATCGCCACGCCGCGCCAGACTTTCGTCGCGCTCTTTGCGTAAGCAGGCGTGAGGTCGGCGATGGCGAACGCGCTCTGCTTTTTCGAAGCGAAGCGGATGATTGGCGCTGTCGCGGTCGGGTCCTGGTCGGGATTGCCGTCGCGATTGATCACGAGCGTGTTGTGCCCCTCGGCGCGGCAGCGGTAATAAGTCCATCGCTGCCGTTTCCTGTCCCAATAGCCCGCGACGTTGTAATTCTCCGCGCCGAGATCAATCGCCCAGCGCACGCCGTCGGCATCAAGCATGAATGTGCCGAGGTCGAGATGCGTGTGCGCCGCCGAATTGTCGCCGCCCTTGAAGCCGACGAACAATCCCTTCCTGTCCGACCAGTCGCTGCGGAACGTCGCGACTTCCGCGCCGCGGAAACTGCGTTCCAGCGGCAGCGTCTTCGCGTCGAACTTCTCGGCGCGCTCGTCGTAAAACAAAATGTCCAGCGGATGCCCGCGCGCGAGTCGCGACTGATACCACGCGAGCGCGGGCTGGTTGAATTTGCGCGAGAGCCAATACAGCTCGGGCGTCGCCACAGCACCGTGGCTCGAATCGCCGTAGCTGAAAACCAATCCCGCGTTGTTCGTCGCGTAGAGCGCGTAAAATCCGGTCGTCGCCAGTCCGCCGCGTTTAAGCAAACCGAAATCCGAACCGAGCGCCGTTTCCAGCGCCGCGATGTGAAGCACGTTGTGGCGGACGCCGTTGCTCCAGTAACCAGGGCCTTCCTTGCCCGCGCCGTCGGGTTCGTATTGTTTCATCCCAATCGGCACGGAGAGCAGTGACTCGCGCAGTGTTTCCGCCGCAATTTCGGGCGCCTCGTCCGCAATCGCAAGCGCGCCGAGCGCCGCGCCGCTGTTGCAGACCTGGTTCCAATTCGTCGCCTGTTCCGCCCACCAACGCTGACCCTCCGGCTTCCTGTAAATTTCCAGCGCCGGCTTCAGGCCTTTTTCGATGAGCGCCTCGCGCAAAGTTTTCCGCTGCGCGTCCGTCCACGCGTCGTGACACCAGTCGTAAGCGATGGCGAATGCCTGCGACATTTCCGCGGTGTCGAGAAAATGCGCGGGATGCCAGTCCTTGAACGCAACGGCGATTTCCAAATCCTTCCACAGGCGCTCCGCGTATTGTTTTTGACCGCTCAGCCGGTACGCGAGCGCCAGTTGATACACGCGCTCCTGCGTCGCCCACGCCACGCCGAGGTCGTTGCCTTTCGCCGTCAACGGCGGCGCGGCGAGCGTCTTTTGCGCCTCAGCAAAAAGCGCCGCCGTCCATTTCTTGAGTTGCGGCTCGGTGGCGACGCGCTTTTTCAGGTCGTCGAAATCCTTCCGGGTCGCCAGCAAACGCGGATGCTCCTTGCGGAGTGTAGAGAGGATTTCCTTCGCCAACGGAGCTTGCGGGACAGGATCGGCCCGCGCGAGTACACCGGCAAAGATGGCGAGGAGAAACAACGGTGCATGCAGGCAATTTTTCATGTTCGTTCGCACGGGCGGGCTGACAGACATGTCTTTGAATAGGACATCAAACCCGGCGGACAAACTCTTTCCAATCGTTCAAATTCTCGTGATGTTGTTTGAGCACGATTCACTCCGATTGGCCGCCAGTCTGACATCCGACCAATATGGTGATGCGGCCAGGGGTCTCCTTCGTTCAGCCCCATGGCGGGGTTTGCCACGTGTGGGTGGCGCCTTGTTGAACGAGGGGATGGCGTTGCGAAATTACCTTGGCGAAATGAAGCATGCGGTCATCCTCCGATGCAATTTCGGACAACGATGAATCCCGCAACAACGGAAGGATGCGCCTGGCTCCACGCCTGCACGGAAGTACCTGCAGCATGAATCACCAGCTGCCGATCAGTCTGCTCGTGATTTTTCTCCTCGGGCTGAACGCAGGCCATCCCGCGGAGTTGACGCCCGCATCCGTGGCGGATCCGAAGGGCGACGGCCCGGACGGCAGCGGAAACACGGCCGACGATACGTGGCAGTTCTGGTGGCAGCTTTCTCCGAAGGAATACCGCCGGCTCGATCTCGCCACGGCCACCATGCCCGCCGCGCAGCGCCAGGCGGGCATCCGCGACGAACGGGCGCGCCGCGGCAAACAAAAAGTGGCAGGCCCGATCGCCGCCATGTTGCCCAACCCCGCCGACAGCGAGGGGTGGATCTATCGCACGGACTGGGACGGCCGTTATGAAGGCGCGTGGGGTGACAAGAAAGCGGGCCAGGTGATCTTGCATCCCTTCACCGAAAAAACGCAGGGCGGCGCGGTGGCGGTGACCTACAAGGTGCCGGCCGATGGAAAGTATGCGATCTCCGGCAAGGTCACCGACATGAACGTCGTCAAGACAGGCCATCCGATGATGACCGGCATCACGTATATCATTGATGTGGTTGAAGCGGGCGAAGGCGCGATCATGACCACCGCGCAGCCGCTGAAGCAGGGCAAGGTTGGCGACGACGTTGGCCCTGAATCCGAGGAGTTCAGCCTCGCCGATGTTGCCTTGAAAAAGGGCCAGTTGCTGCGGCTGGCGATTGACCCAAACAAATGGTGGGGAGCCGACATGACCAGGGTCGCGCTCAGGATCGAGCCTGCGAAATAGCAGGACGCCCGGCGATGCGGACACCGGAAGCCTGGCTGAAGGCATGCGCCCTCCCGCTCTTCACCGCGGCACTGGTGGCGGCATCCGCCGGAGCGCCGCCCGCGTCCCCCGCCGCGGAGAAAATCCGCGTCGCCTGTGTCGGCGACAGCATCACGTCTGGCCACCCGGTAGCGCGCGATAAAGCGTACCCGGCGGTGCTCGGCGAGCTGCTGGGTGGCGGCTACGAGGTCCGCAATTTCGGCCACAACAGCGCGACGCTCGCGCGCACCGGCAATTTTCCCTACTGGAAGATGCCCGGGTTTCAGCAAGCCACCGACTTCCAGCCCAACATCGTCATCATCGCCCTCGGCACGAATGACTCCAAGGTCGAGGCATGGATGGACCGCAAACAGTTCGTGCCGGACTTGAAGGATCTCGTGCGCCACTTCCGCGCGCTGCCCTCCCGCCCGAAAGTCCATCTCGCCATCCCGATCCCCGTGAACCCGGAACGCACCCGCGGCATCACCGCCGAAAAAGTCCGCGACCGTGTCACGCCGCTGATCCGGGAAGTCGCGGCGGAACTGGAAACCCCGCTCATTGATTTCTACAAACCGCTCGCCGACCGTCTCGAATTGCTGCCCGACTCGATCCATCCCAACGAAGCAGGCTATCGCATCATGGCCCAGGCCGCCTTCGAGGCGATCGTCCGTTGAACGTCACCACTCGCGCGAAGAATGGCTGCGTGCGGGGCAGGAAAACACACGCTACTCCCCTGCCCTCCTCACTCCCGACGCCGAGAGACGCAAGCCTGCCCCGAGCAACGCGAAAAGTCCGCACGGCAGCCACACCGCCGTCAATTCCGAGCGCAGCACCGCCATCCCGCGCGGGGAGAAAAATGCTGCGCCGATGGGCGACACTTCGATCGGTGTCCAGGAAGCGAAGTATCGCTCACCGTTGAACGGGGAGAAAAATCCCACGCCGTACCCTCCGTTGGTCATGGCATCGAGCAGGCCATGCGAAATGCACGAGAACGCCACGAACAGAAACACGACCCACGGCCGCTCGCGTCCGATTTTCGAGCAACGCGAAAACACCAAGCCGATGACCAGCGCGAAGAAAATCGAGTGCGTGAAACCCCGGTGCCCGAACATGTCGCCATACGAAATTCCAAGGCGGAACGCCGCAACGTCGAGATCCGGCAGAATGGAAGCCAGCACGCCGAATTCGAGCAACCGCCCCGGAATCCGCTCCCTCCCAAGCGCAAGCCCCAGCGCAAGCGGAACGGCGGGATGCGAAATGATGGTGGCCATGCCGGGGCTCTATTTCCCAAGGGGCGTGCTCACTTTCACATCCGGCGGCGGGGTGAACTCGAACTTCGCGGCGTTCGTTTTCGCGGGCCGGAGGTTTTTGTACGTGGTCACAATGCGGTCGCCCTTCGGCAATGTGGCGTCGGCTTTTTGTATCGTTCCCCCGGCATCGAGCCAGACCGTCAGCGCCGTGAGGATTCGCCTGAGACTCGCCGTGCGCGGGGTGAGTACGATGCGGTAACCGGCACTGTCTTTCGCTGCGGCGACGGCGAAGAATTTTTCCACGCCGTCGAAATTGAGCCCGGCGGTGAGCGCGGCGAGGCTGTCGTCGAAAAATTGCTTTTCGCCGAGAGTGTAGTGCTCGGCTTCATTGAACTTCGGATAGTGGATCCACAGTTCCTTCCCGTTGCAGACCGTCGTGCTGGGGGAGTTGCCGCGGATTTCGCGGCGAAATTTGTTCGGGGCAAGGAATGCGATCTCGCCGCTGCTCACGATCGGCTTTGTGAGAAGGCGCGTGGTTTTTTCCTCGGAAAATTCACCGCTCATCGCCGGGAATTCCGCCCGCTGTGACTGGAGCCTGGCGATCAGCGCCTTTTGCTCGGGAGCGGTGAGTTCCTGCGCGGATGCGGACGTGGAGAGGGCGAGACTAAGAATGAGAAAAAAGCGGGACATAATTGAACCATTGCTCGGGATGCCGGCGGATGAGGGATTCAAAAAGATCGGCGATGCGCTGGACGTTCGGCTGGAGCGTCTCGCGGAGCGGACCGCTCTCCTGCTCGATCGGCGCGTGCGCCGACGCGCAGTAGCGTGAATCCGCGCGCCGGAGCACGAATGCGGGGACGATGGACGCGCCGGTGTGGTGCGCGAGCATGGCGGCGGCGGTGCTGAACTGGGTCTCGCGGCCAAACTGCCGCACGGGCATGCCGGTGCCGGAGTAAGGCCGGTCCACGAGCATCGCCAGAACGCCATTGCCGCGCAGGACGCGGAGCATTTCCACAAAGGCGAAATCGTGCCCGGGGCCTACGGCGATGGTCTCGATGCCGAGGCGGCGCCGGGAGGCTTCGCGCCAGTGCATGAGTTCCGGCGTGGGTTCGGGGAGCGTAACGACGGTGAGCGGGAGGCCGCTGAGCGCAAGCAGCAAGCCGCCAAGCTCCCAATGGCCGAGATGGCCGGTGACAAGGATGGTGCCTTTGCCCCGCGCACGCGCGGCCTCCAGGTGATCGAGCCCGCTCCACTCTGCGACGAATTCCCGCGCCCGGGTGGCACGATCGCCCGCGCACAGGAAATAGTCGGCGAACATTCTTGAAAAAGCGCAGACGTTCTCGCGGACGAGCGATTCGAGCGCGGCACCCTGACGACCGGTGGCGACGCCGAGATTCCCGCGGAGGGCGGCTCCGATGGACGGAACATTCCGGAGGCTCCACAATGCGAAGCGATCGGCGATGCGTTGCGAGACGGCGCGGGGAAGGAGCTGCGCGGTGACGAAACCCAATTTGAAAAGACTGAGGTTGTAGAGCGGACTCCTCACGGGCTGGATTCTATGCACGAGCGCGGGGGGCTTGAATAGTGCGTTGTGTGAGTCGCGGGCGGATCACTTCGCATCCTTGCGATCATACACCCACGCAGTCGCGGGGAGCACGAAGACGAACGTGGTGAGCAGGCACCAGCCGACCCCGATCCCGCAGAGCAGGCCGAGGCCGCGAAGGGCGGGGTTTTGCGCCCAGGCGAGCGAGCCGAAGCCGACGACGGTCGTCATTCCGCTGAGGAGCACCGGCTTGATGAGCGCGGACAACTCGCGCCGCGCATCCTGCGAGCGCATCGCGATGGCGATGTAGATGCCGTAGTCCACGCCCACACCGAGCACGAGCGGGAAGGCGAGGATGTTGAAAAGATTCAACGAGATGCCGGTGACTTTGAGCGTGGTAAAAAGGGCGCCCACGCTGAGTGCAAGGCCAGTCATGAGGACGGCGACCGGGCGCCACGCGCGAAGAAGCAGCGAGAGAAGCACGATGTTCAGGCCGACCATCAGCCCGGCAAGCTGCCACATTTTGGATTTCGACCACGGGGCGAGTTCCGCGAGCGTGTAGCCCCAGCCGGCGAGACCGACCTCGACGCCGGGGAGCGCGAGGGCGGCGCGCAACTCGGCCGCTTCGCCGACGCTCTTGATGTCGCGCGGTGGCGTCAGAAGCGCCTTGCCGATGTGCGCGTCGCGGCTGAGGAAGCCATCAATCAGGAACCACCACGCGCTCGTCTCGGGCAGGTTGCGCTGCCATTCGAGCACGTTGAGTTTTCCCGCCGCAGCGTCGCCGAGCGCGTCGAGCAAGCTGCGGGCACCGGCGAATTGCGCGGCGGGAAATCCGTTCTCGACGAGGGATGCGTCGAACGCGGCCCGGGATTTTTCAAAGTCGAACGCCGCGAGCCGAGCGGCGTTCGCGGTCATCCGCGCCGGGGAGGTCGCGAGCCCGGCGGGCGTGGAGACAGCGGTGAGCAGCGGTTTCTCCGCGCCGCCCGCGGCGGTGAGCTTCTGCCACGAGGTGTCCGCTTTTTCCCATGCGCCGGCAAGTGCCTCGGCGTCGGGCGCGCGGATGATCGCCATCACCATGTCCACGCTGTCGGGATTGAGGTGCTTCATGATCGTACGGAGCGCGTGGCCGGCGTTGCTGTTGCGCGGCTCGAGGGATTTCGGGTCGAGATCGAAATCCACTTTCCCAACAGGCGCCACCGCCACGACGCAGAGCGCCGCAAGCATCACTGACGACGGCCCGAGCAGCCGCCACGGACGATCGAGAGCGAATGCGGGCAGTCGGCGGATCCAGCGGCAGAGCCAGTGCGCGAGCGCCATGGTCGCGACAGCGAGCCCGGCGCCGATGCCGATGTTTTGCCAGGTGCTCGCGCTCCACGAGCGGAAGGTGGTCGCAATGAAATAGACCCCCACCGCCGCACCACAGGCCAGCAGGGCAAGCAGCGATTGGTAGAGGCGGCGCGGGAGCTTGATGCCGAGGAAGAGCCAGAAAAATGACATCATCGCAGCCGCCGCGAGCAGAATGCCGCAGGCGATCAGCACGCCGAGCTGGCGGTAGCCGGGCGAGCCGCTGCCAAGCAGGCAGAGGAAGGATGCGGCGGTCGTGAGCGCGCCGAGCCAGATGCCGCTCGCGTGCGTTCTCAACGCAGCGGCAATTGCCTGCTCGTGCGTGTGGCCACGCTCCCGCTCCTCGCTGTAGAGCGCGTAGAGAACCATTGCGAAGTCCACGCCAAGCCCGACGAGGATCGAACACAGCCCGATGGTGATCATGTTCAACGCACCGAAGAATGCCGCGCCGCAAGCCACAGCGAGTACGCAACAGAGCAGCAGCGCATCCACGATCGCGCGCAGCGGCTTCCAGCGGCGGAACCCCGCATAGAACGTGAGGGCCACGAGGACCATGCTGCTCGCCATCGTACTGCCAATGTCGGCCTTCAGCTTCCCGGCCATCTCGCTCACATAGGCGGTGCGGCCCGTGCAGAGCACCTCGGGCGCGGCTTCCTTCCACGCGGCGAGCGCGCGCGACTTGAAATCCGCGACCTTCGCCATCGTGGCGTTGCACGCGGGTTCGTTGAGGTCGGGCTGGTCGCAGTGGACGAATACGACGCGGAACATCGGGTCATCGCCCGACCTTCCCTTCCTCATTCGCAGGCTCTTTAACGCGGGGAACACGATGCCGAGCGGATCGTATTCCAGTTCCGCCTCCGAAATTCCGACGCCCGCCTCGATCTTCGCCCGCAACTTCCCAAGGCGCGCCGTGATCGCCCCTGGCGCGATCGCGGCCTGCAACGCGGCGAAGTCCTGTTCCGACTGATTCAACATCAGCGGCAGCGCGACCGCGCGGAGATCGTCGAGGCCGCCGGGCGCCTCGATCGGCGAGCGATCCATCACGCGGACGGCCCACGGTTCCTTGCGCAACATCGCCACGAAATGTTCGGTGAAGGCGTCCACGTCCACATCGGCGGACCCGGCAACGATGCCGAACATCAGCTCGCGCGCGGAGCTGAATTCGCGGTCGGCGAGCTTGTAAATCTGCACGCTCTCGAAATGCCCCGGCAGCATGTCGAGCACGTCGCTATTCAGCTTTCCCCGCCCGAGGATGATGGCGGCGGCGAGCGCGACAAGCACGACCACAGCCAGCCACAGCCGCCCGGGGCGATGGACGACGATGTGCGCGATGCGATCGGAAAGCCTCACTGTGCAGCAACGCTCCTTGTCTGCCCGTCACCGAGGACGGCGTGGAATTCCTTCATCAAGGGTCGAGATGCAGGACGATCTTTTCCACACCTCGCTGAAGTTCGAGATACACCACCTTGTCCCCGGCTCGCCGGCCGGCGCGCTTCACGTCGGCGATGGAGAAGGCAAAAGCCCCGTCCCTTTTCGCCTGCGCGCGCGCCCAATGAAACACCTCGGGCAAAACCGCCCACGCCTGGAGCGCCTCCGGTGCTTTGAGCGGATGCCCTTTCCAGCCACCACGGGCGAGCGCACCGCGCACGATCACCTCATTCGGATGCTCGCCCGCCGCGTAAATTTTCAGCAGCGGAAGCCCGGGACCCTTGCTGACTTCGGCGAGGAAATTCCCCGCATCACTGCGGATCGTGATCTCGCCGACGATTTCCGTCTTGCCGCCACTGGCCTTCATCTGCCCGGTGGATTGCGCCCATGCGGCTTGCGGAGCGGGCATGGGCGCCATCATCGCGCATCCACCAAGTGTGACCGCGCCAAACGCGGATATGATTTTCGATTTCATGAGGTTGCCGTGCGTAACACAATTCCCGCGCGTGGCGAATGCAGAATCGCGCGTCGCGACATTCCACAGGCAAGCGCAGACGGGAAGCTGCCGGGACCTTGTGGAAAAGTGTTCGGCCAAAGGCCCGCCGAGAGTGGCGGAAGGGGTGGGATTCGAACCCACGGAGGGTTTTACCCCTCGTTCGATTTCGAGTCGAGTGCCTTGAACCGCTCAGCCACCCTTCCGTTTTCAAATCGCGTCGCGTGTATAGCCAGAGACACATGACATGCCAGCGGAATTTTCAAGCAACCCCAGCATCCAAGCCACGCTGGCCATAAACAGCGCCATCCTTCCTCACGCTGTCGGGTTGAATGATCGCGACCTTGAAACACACACCACCAAAACAAAAACCGCCTCGCCACATGGCCCGGCGGCTTCGTTGGATGCTCAAGCCGTTGAGTTACGCGTCCGGCTTCGTCTTGCGGAGACCGAGGACGCGGTCGCCGGACTTCCACTGTCCACGACGCTTGAGGACTTCGACGCGCTCGAACCGTTTGAGGACGTTGCGCTTTGCGGCGATGGTGCTGGCACCTTTCAGACTGCGGTGTTGTGACATAAAGTTTTTGGAAAAGAGGCGCGGACAGTATCGCCGGGATTCACTTGGGCAAGGTGAATCTTGAGCTGAAATGGCGCTAGGGCGTGATTGATTTCCGGTCCGCAAGCGGGCAGGCGGCGGCAGGGAGCGGCGACATTCCTGTCGCCGTCCGCACATGCGCCGAAGGCGCGCACACTCTGGGCAACGCGGCGGCGCACCGTTCTTCGACAAAAGTTTTCCCTCACGCGCCACCGCCCGCCATCTTGCCGGAGCATGCACGCCTCCGGCGCAACCAGCGACGGCGACAGGAATGTCGCCGCTCCTTGTGCGCCGCCTCTCCACACCTTCGCCCCAGCCTCCCCCGCTCTTTCTGCTCCTCCATGTGGACTCACTTCCAATCACGCCCATGGCGCTACGGGACGACCGGTGGAGCACCCCAGAGGCCCAGCGCAGCCATCCGCCAGCACAGCACGCCCACCACGAGGAACAGCCCCACCGAAAGCAGCGAGACGACCCGGCGCCGGAAGATCAGGCCGTAGAGCCAGAACAGCTTCAGGTCGAACATCGGGCCGAAGACGAGGAATGCGAGCTTGGACTCCATGACGAACGATCTCGGAAAACTTGCGGCCAGAAACGCATCGGTGGTGCTGCACTGCGCCAGCAATGCGGCGAGCACCATGAGTGCGATGATGGAGAGCAGCGGACTCGTCGCGAATGTCTCCAGGCTGCTTTGCACGATGCCCCGGTTGAACGCACTCGTGAGCCCGGCCCCGATGATGTAGTAAAACGCGACATCGAGAAAATCCGCCGTCGCCGACTGCACAGCGAGAAGCAATTTCCGCGGAAAACTTGCCGCTGCGACGATCTGTGCGAAATCCGGCGGCACCGCGCCGTCGGCGGAACCCGCAATGTGAAGGCCGGCGCGGCGGTTGGCGGCGTTCTCCGGAAGGATGGCCGGGTTCAAAATCCGATGCGCCGGAATCCGCGAGATGATGAGACCGACCGCCACCGCAATCGCGTAGCCCATGCCGAGCCGCATCCCGACAAGGAGCCACGGGTTGTCGTAGGGGAACGCCGTGAACGTGCTGAAAGCCACGATGGGGCTGACGATGGGCGCGGCGAGCATGTAGGTGACCGCCATCCCCACAGGCAGTCCCTTTCTGATGAATCGCCGGATCACGATCACGCTGCCGCACTCGCACATCGGAAGGAAAAGCCCGAGCAACCCGGCTGTGAAAACGGCGAGAACATTGTTGCGGGGCACCAGTTTCGCGATGCGCTCGGATGAGACGAAGACATCCACAAGGCCGGAGATGAGCGAGCCAAGCAGGAGGAACGGAACCCCTTCAAACAGGATGCTGAGGAACGCGACGGTAAAGTCGCCGAAATCGAGATTGAACCAGCTCATTCGGAAAATGGATTTGTGCGTCCTGGGCGTGTGGATGAGGGCATTGTTGGAGACGTGGGAATTTGCAAGCGAAGGTGATTACCGGGCAGCGACCCCGTCATTAGCCGCGAGTTCACCCGGCTGCTCCGGAATCAATTCGGGAGCCTGGAGGCTGCGGGCGCCCTGCTCCAGCGGCACCAGCTCCTCGATCTCCCTCCCGGCGGCCGTCGCATGGAGTTCCTTGAATTTGCGCGCCGTCACGAACACTCGCGTCTCCAGGGAACGCGTCGCTTCGTTGTAGGCGTCCACCGCGCTGCCGAGATTTTTCCCGACCCTGGCGAAATGCCCGCCGAGTTTCGAGAGCCGCTCGTAAAGTTCGCTGCCGAGATCGCTGATCTGCTTCGCGTTTTCCGCGAGCTTCTCCTGCCGCCAGCCGTAATGCACCGCGCGCAGCAGCGCGATCAGCGTCATCGGCGTCGTGAGCATCACGTTTCTCTCCGCGCTAAACTCGATCAGCCCGGGATCATGCTCGACCGCCGCGCCGAAGAATGTCTCCGCCGGGAGGAACATCACGACGAACTCGGGCGCCTCACCGAATTGCTCCCAATAGCCTTTCGCCGCGAGCGCCTTGATGTGCTCGCGCACCACCTGCGCATGCTCGCGGTACGCGGCGGCGCGGCTGCTCTCGTCGTTGGCGGTGACGGCGCGCTCGTAGGCGCTGAAGGGCACCTTGGAATCCACGACGATCGTTTTCCCGCCGGGCATCTTCACAAGCATGTCGGGCCGCAGCCTGCCGCCCTCGGCATCGGCGCTCTGCTGTTCGTAAAAATCGCAGTGATCCTGCATCCCCGCCAGCTCGACGACACGCCGGAGCTGGATCTCCCCCCAGCGGCCGCGCGTGCCGGAGGAGCGCAGCACGTTCGCGAGCCGGCCCGTTTCGCCTCGGAGCTGCTGCTGCGTTTCGCCGAGGGATTTCACCTGTGCGATGAGCCCCTCGTAGGCGCCGGCCCGCGTCTTTTCGATCTCCTGCATCTGCACGTCCACGCGCGTGAGCGATTCGCGGACGGGCTTCAGCAACTCCGCGATTGCCTGCTCCTTCTGCGCGAGGTCACCGCTGGCCTTCTCCTGGAATTTTCCCAGCGTCGCTTGCGCGAGATCGAGAAAGGCCGCGTTGTTGCTTTGCAACGCCTGCGCACTCAGGGCGTGAAAGGCGTCCGTGAGTTTCTTTTGCGCATCATCGAGCAGCGCGAGTTTCTCCGCCGCCTGCTGCGCCTGCTCCGTGAGTTGCATCGCGAGCGCCGCATTCCTCGAGTCCGCATCGCTGTTCGCCTTCCGCAACGCCGCCAGTTCACTCTCCCGCTCCTCGCATTCGCGTTGCAGTTCGGCCACACGCGCCCGCACCGCGGCATGACTGGCCTCCGACGTGGCGAGGTTCGTGGCAATCTCCAGCCGTTCCGCCGCATGCGCCTCCCGCACCCGCGCCTCCGCCTGCGCAACGGCCGCATCCCTTTCCCCGCGCTCCGCCGCGATACGCTGCCGCGCAAAAAGCCACGCAAGCCCAGCGCCGGCAAGTGCGCTCCCGAGTGCGATCAAGATGGAAGTGGTGTCAGCCAAAACAGGCGCGAGAGTGATGTGCCTGCCGCCGGGTTGGCAACACCGCTAGTAAACGCCTTCGACGATGAATCGGACGTCCGCGCTCCTGCACGTGTCGATGTAGCGGATGAACCTGCACGAATGCGCGCATGTTTCCTGGCGTGCGGTGCATCACTTCCAGCACGATCGCCGGGTTGCTTTTATAGCCGATGCACATGCCTTTGCGGAGGTCGTTAGCGTTGGCCATTGATGTCGGGTAGTCGGGGTTTCTTGCGGGCGGAAAATGGGCGCGGACTATCCGCACGCAGCCGCACGGTGGTAAGACCGGAGTTGGCGGTTCGCGGTGAGGGTGCAATTTTCGAAAAGGAATCCATCTTGCCTTCCCCAGCCTGCGTCCGCCGACGTCGCCATCACAGCCACTGCCGCAGCTTTTCCTCAAAGCGATTGTACGCATAGCCCACGATGAGCAGCACGACTCCCAGCACGATGAAGCTCAGGATGCGCCAGACTGCCTCGAAGGCCCACACATCCACAAAGAATACGCGCGCAACGGACAGGCCGAGGAGCGTGAGTCCGCCGAGCCGGTAATGCCGATCGCGCAGCGCGAGCCCTGCGACGAAGAATGCAAACGCGAGAACCGACCACGCGATGGTGAGACTCGGGACCGTGTGATGGCTCGCGACCCAGGCGGTGATTCCGGCGACGGTGCTCCATGCGACGGTAGAGGCGGCGGCGAGCATCGGATCGGCGGGCCAGAGCTTGCGCGACAGACGGCACGCGGAGGCGAAGATCATGAGCGCAGCGACGTTGCGCCATTGGCCAGCGATCCCTATGCGGCTCCAGAACAGCACAGTGGCGAGTGCGCCCAGTGCGAGAGCGGTGGCGGAGAGCCAGACTTCGCTGCGACGCGCGCCGATGAGCGCGATGGCGCCGGCGGTGGCGGCGTAGAAAAGTGTGAGCCATGGCGCTGGGACATGCGACCACGACCAGCAGAGGAGCATGACGGCGGCGACCGGGATGCCAAGGGGCGCGATTTTCAGCCCGGCGATTTCGTGCCGCCGGAAGACCCATCCGAGCGCGGCGACATTCACCACGGGGAAGAGCGCGACGGCCCAGTGCGCTGCGGCTTGGAGCCGCGCAAAGTCGGCGACTGCCGAGAGCGTGAAAGCCAACCCCGCGTACGAGAGAAACCTGGCGCGTGTGCAGCGTGCGGCGAGGATCCATGCAATTCCGAGCAGGGAGGCCGCGGTCATTCCGTCGGTGCCGGGGATTCCGCGGCGCATCCAGATGAGCGCGACAGCGACGGAGGAAAGTGCGGCGAAGGCTTCAGCGACCATGCGCAGCGCGGGATCGAATCGCTTTACGCGCGACCACCAGTGCGCGAGCACGACGCCGCACGTGAGAAGGATCGTGCTGTCGAGTGGCATCAGCTGGCCATGCGAAAGCGTCCTGTCAGCCAACAACTCGGCGACAGCGGGCAGGAATGCCCCGGCCCATTTCACCACGGCAAAGGGAAGCAGCGCCTGCGCGAGGAGCGCGAATTCCGCGAAAGGCACAAATGCGAGCGCGAGCGCCACACCGCCCATCCCCGCTGCGGTGTGCGCGCCAGCGATCTTCTCCAGCCAGCCGATTCCAAGGATGAATGCCGCGCCCGCGAGTGCTGATGCGACTGGATGCAGCGCGCTGGAGTTGAGGCCGCGCTGGCGCTTGAACGACCAGGCATTGAAGAACAGCACGAGTGCGGCAATGCCCGCGGTCGCGACGGAATGCGGGCCAGCGACGAGCAGCAGCCCTCCCAGCGCGAGCAGGAATGCCGCGCCGAGGCTGAGCATCCCGCCGATCTCGAGCAGGCGTCCCTGCCGCGCGCGCCCACACGAGAGCAGCACGGTGCCCTGCGCGGCGAAAGTGAGCGCAAGCTGCTGGCCGGTGAGATGCGTGGCGAGGCCGGTAGTGGTGAGCGCGAGGCCCTGTGTGAGATAGGCTGTGTCGAGCGTGCGGTCCTCCGGGTCGCGCAGTGCGGCGAGCTTCGAGAGCACCAGCAGCACGCCGCCGTATGCGAGGGCGAAGAGCCAGAATTTTCCTCCGCCATCGGCCGCGATGGCGTGCGCAGCGAGAGCAAAAAATGCGGCGTTGTTGGCGGTGACGAAGGACGTGCGGCGCACGGCGTTCATCGCGCTGCGATCAGTAAGGAACGCGGCGGCGGTGAAGAGCAGCCAGTAGCACGCGAGGAATGCGACCTGCACCCACGCGGCTGTCGCCGCGGAGTCGCCTCCGAGGAAGCGCCAGTAGGTGTAGCTCGCGTAGGTCGCGGCGACACTGAGGTAGGTGATTTTCGTCCAGCGATTCTTCACGAGGAAGAAGACAGCCGCGGCGGTGAGGATGGCGCTGGAGAATAGCGTGAAGCCTCCGACCGGATTGATGCATGACGTGTAGTAGCTGAGCAGGATGGCCAGCGAGGCGAGCGTCTCCGAGCGACGGCGATGCGCGAACCAAGCGACGCCGCCCGCAAATGCGAGCAACAGCGCGCCGCCGAGCACGGCGCTCTCGATGAGGCGCAGCGCACGGACGAAGTGCGCCGCGTAACACGCGTAGTAGATCGCCGCAAAGCCGCCGGCCAGGAGGACGCGGCCATAGTTCCGCAGCGACTCATGCCTTTTCTCCAGCCAGCCGCCGATGCCCGCAAGCGCGCCGCCCGCAGCGACGATGAGGCCGAGCTTCATGCCCGGCCCGAGACGCGGGACGATGTGCTGGTAGGCGAGGTTCCCGAGGAAGACGAGGCCCGTGAGCAGCATCACGATGCCGATGCGGACGAGCCATACGCGGCCAAACTCGAACTCGAGCGCGGTGCTGTCCCGCCGCTCGCGCACGGGCTGGTATCCCGCAGGCGCTGGCGGTTCGCAGCCCTCTGGCCCGGAAGCTTCGGCGGCTCGTGGTAGTGCCGCGGGTTGGAATTCCTCGGGCGGCGGAGCAGTGAACTCCGCCGTCGGCCGCAGCGGGCGGTGCGGCGTGGCGACGCGCGGCTTCGGCGGTGTCGGAATCGTTGTGGCGCTTTTCGCCCCGCGTTGGAGGATGCTCTGGGAAAGCTGATCCAACCGCTCATCCATGGTACGGACAAGGCCGTGGATGTGTTCCTGCTTCCGCCGGAGCGACTGCAATTCGAGGCCGTCTTGGTAGTTCATGTGCGCAAGCTTGCCCGCGCGTCTCGGATTCAGCTAATCGTTAAAACCAACCCAAACATTGAGATACTCAATACACAGACGATGCCTGCTCTGAATGTCCATCACCTCGAACTCTTCTACTACGTCGCCCGTGCGGGCGGCATCACGCCCGCGCTGAAGCTTATCCCCTACGGCATCCAGCAGCCCGCTGTGAGCTCCCAAGTCGCGCAACTGGAGGACGCGGTCGGCGCGAAGCTTTTCCACCGCCGGCCATTCAGCATCACGCCGGTCGGACGGGAAGTTTTTGAGTTCATCGCGCCCTTCTTTGGCGGACTCCCGCAGCTTGCGAAGAACGTGCAGGGCGCATCCGGCGCGCAGCTCCGCCTGGCGGCGACGGCGGGCGTGCTGCGCGACTACTTTCCCCCGCTGCTGCGCGAACTGGAACAGCGCGTGCCGGGCTTGCGACTCAGCCTGCGCGAGGCCACGCCCGCCGCCGCCGCCCGCCTGCTGCGGGAGCACCAGGTGGATATCGCCTTTGCGCTCCATGAGCGGCGGCACGCGGAGGGATTGCAGTTCGAGCCGCTCGTGAAGCTGCCGATGATGCTGCTCGTGGAAAATGACGCACCATTTTCCAATGCCGCCGCCGCGGTGAATGAAGCGGCGGGCGGCGGACTTCCGCTCATCGCCCCACCGCCGGGGGATGAACTGACGGATGCATTTCACGCCGAGCTGAGGAAGCGGCGGCGCAAGTGGGACGTGCGCATCGAAGCACCGGTGCTCGACCTCGTGGAGGCCTATGTGGCGCAGGGATTCGGCGCCGGGCTCACCGTGGAGCTGCCGGGGCACGCGATTCCCCGCGGCCTCCGCGCACTGAAGCTCGGAGGATTCCCGCAGCTCGTGTACGGGATGTTCACACACGGTCGCGTGGCAGCTCCGGCGCAGATGTGCATGGAGCTGGCGCGGAAATTCGTGCGATCGCTCTGACTCACCCGCGACTGCCGTCGAATGCCGCGCCTTTAGTAAACGCCTTCGACGATCGTCTTCTCCATCGCGCCAAACGGCCGCACTTCTGCGACGCCGTCCCATGCGTAGGGCGCGCGCGGGCGGCGGCGCAGGGCCTCGTCGCGCTCGAGGAAGCGCGGCATGAAGAACTCCTTCGTCATCGTCGTCAGCTCCACGCGGCCCCACGTGTCGTAGTCCACGGTCTTTTCCGTGTCCTTCGGATCCACGACGCGCAGCACGGCGCGCGGTTGGGGGGCGTAGTAGGTGATGGAGAAATTGTCCTCCTTCGTGAGCGGCACGCTGGCGGCGAGGCCCATGAGCGTGTTGCCGTAGGTGGGGTAAAAGCCGACGCGATTTTCCAGCACTTCCTCGACGATGAAGCGCACGTATTGCGGGAGCATCGTCGTGCCGCCGCAGAACACGCCACGGATGCCGGCCTCGAAGATGCCCACCTTCTCCGCGAGCGCCTCGAGGAGCTTCGGCGTGGTGAAGAGACCGCTGACTTTGCGGTGCTTCAGGATGATCGCGGCCTGATCCACGACGTGCGCCATGTATTGCTTCGCCACGTCGAACTGCTTGTTCGCGATCAGCTTCTTCACGAAGCGCGGATCGAGATCAATGAAGTAGCACGATGAGCCGCGCACATGCGCGAGATGCTCGATGGCAAGCCGCAGCCGCCGCGGGCCGGTCGGCCCCATCATCAGCCACGCGCCGCCGCGCGGGAAATGCTCGTCGGAAATCTTCTCGGAGAACTCCGAGTAGTCCGTCTTGTAGTCCTCCCAGCCGATGCGCTGCTTTGGCATGCCGGTCGTGCCGCCCGTCTCGAAAATGTTGAAAGGTTTGCCTTTGAATTTCGCCGGCACCCACACCTCGGGCTGAAGATCGCGCAGCCATTCGTCCTCGAAGTGCGGGAACTTCGTCATGTCGGCGAAGCTCCGGATCTCCTTCCGTGGATCGAAATTCTTGGACGCCCACTCCAGCCAGAACGGGCATCCGGTTTCCGGCGAAAAGTGCCAGTGGATGATTTCGCGCAAGTGCGCCTCGAGATGTTCGCGTGCCTGCTCGGCTGAAGGTGAGGTGGATGCTGACATATTGAAAAAATTACGCTTCCGCGTCGTGTCCCGGCTCCGGCAGGAACTGCGTGAGGATCGCGCCGATCAGCGCGTAACCGCCGGCAACGCACGCGCCCACGATGGCGATTTTCGCCGGATCGGGCTTGTCGGATGCGGAGAGTGTAATGGTGATCCATGCGGCGGCGGTGCCCAGCACGCGGCCACCGATGTTCGCGGCGAAGCTCTCACCCGTGCCACGGAGATGCAGCGGAAACACGAGAGGGATGTAGTTCCCCCAGAAGCTGAACTGCGCAATGACGAGGAACCCGGCAACGAAGATGCCGGCCTTGACCATCGTAAGGCTGTCGGCGTTTCCGAGCTGAGTGGAGATCCACCAGAAAAGCAGCGGCACAAAAAGGAGCGACGGTATCTGGAAAATTCGGAACAAATTTCGGCGAGAGATGATCACCACTGCGATCATCGCAAACACGAACCGCCCGCTGAGGCCGCCGATCTCCTGCCAGAATGTGACGTTCGCCACCTCCGCATCGCTCGCGTTGCCACCGACACTGCGCTTTTGCGCCGGCGTCAGCTCCCTGCCTGCGGCCTTCGCCTCGCCCGCGGCCTTGCCCACGGCGGTCTTTGCCACGGCGATGACTCCGGCGTGCCCGGACTCGACGGGCGTGCCGATGGCGCGCGCACCGATGACTTGCGGGAGCTGCTGGATGGCACCAAACGCAATGCCGTAGCTGGCCGCGAAGACGAGGGTGGTGAGGATGGTCGTCTTGCGCAGGGCGGGGCCGAAGAGTTCCGCGATGCTGGGGCGGCGCAGCGAACCCGCCTCACGTTTTGCCTTCCATGCGGGCGACTCGGGCAAAAACGGGCGGATGATCAGCAGCGGGATTGCAGGAATGACGCCGGAAATCAGCGTGTAGCGCCACGCCTCGTGAGTGCCGTGAATGGCGGGAAGATCGAGCGCCCACTTCGCAGCCACGATGTTGGCCGCCGCGACGAGCAAGCCGCCCAGCGAAGAGAATGCCTGCGTGTAGCCAAGAGCCTTTTCACGCATCGCCGGCTCCTTGAAAATCTCCGCAAGCCACGCAACCGCCGCGACAAACTCGACGCAGACGCCGATGAACACGAGGCAGCGGAAGACCAGGAGCTGGGGCAGACTCGTGGCGAATCCCGCCGCGCACGCGGCGAAGGCGTAAAGCAGAATGCTGAACGTGAGAATACGCCGCCGGCCGAACAGGTCCGTCAAATAACCGCCCAGCAATCCAAACACGCCACCGGCTATCGCGGGCACGAAAAACAACGTGCGCGCCCATTCCACGTAGCGCTCACCGCCCGGCAGGTAGAGAGCCATCGCCGCCTCCCGCGCCATGCCGCCCGCGACGAGCTGCTCGATGATCGGCTGGCTGAGCGACGCCATCGCCGGCTTGATGATGAGGGGCAGCATCAGCAGTTCGTAGATGTCGAACGCGAAGCCGATCGCGGCGATGACGAGGATCAGCCACTGAGTACGGGTGATTTGCATGGGTCGG
This sequence comes from Prosthecobacter debontii, assembly GCA_945861385.1. Lineage (GTDB taxonomy): Bacteria > Verrucomicrobiota > Verrucomicrobiia > Chthoniobacterales > Chthoniobacteraceae > SXWH01. The sequence goes on along the minus strand of CAMAUI010000047.1, from coordinate 12,674 downwards.
AAGGCGGGGTGCCCGGGCTATTTCTGGTTCCCCTCAGGCTTCGCGTCGTTCGCGATGGCGTAAAGATGCGTCTGCGTATTGATGAACAGCGTGCCGTTTGCGACGACCGGCGTGGCAAGGATCGGGGCGCCCATATTCACTTCGTTGAGCACCTTTTTCTCCTTCGCCGAAGCGAAGACGAGCAAGTCGCCGTCCTCGTCGCCGATGTAAACCTTGCCGTCCACGACGAACGCGTTGCCCCAAATGTGCGCCTGCATGTCGTGCTGCCACATTTTCTTTCCGGTGTTCGCGTCCAGGCAGAAAACGAACCCGCTGTAATCGCCGACGAACAGCAGGTCGTTCGTCGGATCAATCGCCACGGTGCTGATGCTGCGGTGGATTTCCTTGAAGTCCCACACCACCGCCGATTTGTCCGCGGTGATGTCGCCCTTCTTCCCTTTCGGATTCACGCACACGAGCCGCCCCACGCCCTCGCCGTGCTCCGGATCCTGGCCGACCGCGACATAGATCCTGTCCTTGTAGAAGACCGGCGTCGCGATGATCTCGCTCGGCCCCTCGGGTGCGGGATATTTGAAGGGCTTGCCGGTCTTCTTGTCCTTTTTGTACTCCGGCGGCACGCAGTCGAGTTTCCACAGCATCTTGAACACCCCGCCGTCCGCGCCCTTCTGCGGCACGGCGTCGAAGCCGTAGAGAACCCCGTCTCCACCGCCGAAAAACACCTGCCACTTCCCGTCCACCTTCCCCGCGCTCGGGGAAGTCCACTGGCCGTGGAAAATGCGCGGGCCGATCTTTGCGTCATCCTCGCCGAGCAATGCGCCGGTCGTCTTGTCGAGCACGATGAAGCTCGGTGAATTCGGCGCCGGGATGTTCACGTGCGACCAGTCCTGGCCGTTGCTGGTGCAGACGTAGATCCGCCCATCCAGCACGAGTGGCGAACTGTTCGCCGCGTTGTGCGGGAAGACGCCGAGTTCATCCATCATGTCGTAGCGCCAAAGGATGTCCGCATCCCTTGAGGTCACCTCGACTTTCGGTTTACCCGGGCCCGGCATGTAGCTTCCCTCGTCCTTGAACGTACCGTCGTTCCCGTTGAGCTGTCCGCCTGCATCCAGCGCCACGACTTCGCAGCGGCTCGACACGGAATAGAGCGTGTTCCCATCCACAAACGGCGCGCTGAGGTAGCCGAGATATTCCCAGTCATTCACCTTCCCGCTCGCGAGCTTGGGCACGGTGAACTGCCATTTCAGGTCCCCGGATTTTTCATCCAGCGCGAGCAGCACGGATTTGTCGTCCTTGAAACGCGGATCGCGAGCGCCGGCGTTGTTCGTGCCGATATACACCGTGCCCTTGGCGACGACAGTGTTCCCGTAAGTCTGCGAGCCCAGCTTGGCGATCCAGCGCACGTTCTTCGTCGTCGCCATGTTGATTTCCTCGCTGTTCTTTTTGAATTCGCCGGGCTTGAACTCCGCCGGAATCCCCGTCGCGGGAGAGAACATGTTCCGCCCCGGATCGGAGCCGCCCCACGCGGGCCAGTCGTCCGCGCGCAGCGCAGTGGTCAGTGAGATGCCGGCAATCGCGGCTGCGGTGAGAGTGCGGATGTTCATGGTATTTTGGTGTGTGAGTCTGCCAGTCGCCGCGCGTCAGTTCGCGGTGACGGAAATGTTGTCAATCCACGCGCGCTGTTCCTGCGGCGTGAGCGAGAAAAAACCGGGCGCCCCGTGCGTGTGCGCGGCATCGTGCTTGAATTCGATCGTCCAGGCCCCGGGCTCGGGGTCGGCTTTTTTCCACGCCTTCGCCTTCACCACGCCGCTGCCGTCCTTCGCCATATCCACGCGCACTTTCAGGCGGTGCCATTCGTTCGGCGTCATGGTGAAGGGCTTGGTCTCCTTGATGCGCTCGAGGTTGCTGCTGAGTTCGATCTCACGCGCGTTCGAGCGGATGAGCACGAGGTAGCGCTGGTTGATGAGGCCGATGTCGGACATCTTGCGCTTGTTGCCCTCGCTCATCACATCGGCCTCGATGGTGTAGTTTTTCATGTCGGGATGGCCGATGAAAACCTGGCCGCGCTGAAACAGTTTATTGTCAATCGTCTTGCAGAGCGCCTTGCCGCCACCGGGCGCCTCGCGCACCTCGAAGCGGAAGCGCGCGCCATTCCACGCGAGCGGCGGATACGCAAACGCGGTGGGTGGCTCGACGACGTTCCAATTCGTCGGCCCCGGCGGTGTCGGCGGCTTGCCAGGCTCGGCGGGCGGGAGCGGCTTCACCTCGCTGCCAATCCCGGGGCCGGTGGTCTCCTTCAGCTCGGCGGTTTCAAAATCCACTTTGATCGGGAGATCCGGCAGCACCTTGCCGCGCATGGTGCCATTCACTTTTTCATCCGCGATGAGCACGGCTTGGAACGCGCCCGCGCTGCCGGCGGGAATCGCATCGGCGGTGAGCGTGCCCGCATCGTCAAACGTGCCGTTCATTGTCGCGCGCACGAGCGCGGTCGGCGGGATGTAGGTGTCAATTTTCAACTCTTTCAGGTCCACGCTCTCGCTGGCAGTAAAGCCGTTCGCATCAAGTCCACGCACGCGCACCCGCGCGCTCTGCCCAGGGCGCAGCAGCACCTCGTTCGGGATGATCTGGAGCTTCGCGGGAGCCGCGGTCTTCGTGGCGTCAGGCCAGCCGTCATCCGTCCACGCGACATTCTTCGCACCCGCGTTGTCGCCCTTCTTTCCAAATGCGTAGAGCTTCTTGTCCGTCTGGATGTAGAGCTTGCCGTTGTAGGCGACGGGCGAGCCGAAACAGCGGCCCTTGAGCTTTGTCTTCGAGAGCAGCCCGGCGTCTTTCTCGCCCGGCTTGAAGACATACAGCTCGCCGTCCCCGCCATCGCCCTCATCCGCCGCGGGGTCGCCGCCTGCGATGTAAAATGCCACGTAGAGCTTTCCATCCGCGAAGAACGGCGAGGACTGCCGCTGCTCCGCGCCAAGTTTCATTTTCCACTTCACCTCGCCCGTGTCGGCGTTCACCGCGGCGAGTTCGCCTGTGCCACTCACTTCGTAGAGCGTGTCGCCCACGAGGCATGGCGAGGACGCGAGATTGCCGAGCGGGTTGCGCCACAGCTCGAGTTCCTTCGGCGAAAAGATGCGCATGCCCGGCGGCACGGGATTCGTCGAGGGCACGACGGCCTTCGGCTGCTCGTCGGCTTTCGGCAGGCGATACGCGGAGGTGCGCCCCACTTCGCTCGTGTCCACGTTTTCCGACTCGTGCGAGATGAGGAGCGTGTCCTTGTAGCGCAACACGCCGGCGTTGATGCCGCCCTTCGCGCCCGCCTTTGCCGCGGGGAAGCGGAACAGCGGGTCGCCCGTGCGCGCGTTCACGCACGCCACGCTGCTGTCGCCGCACGCGGTGAAAAACACGCGCCTGCCATCCAGCCACGAGAGTTGCAGCGGCGAGAACGTGTTGTCCTGCGGCCTGTCCGCGGGCGTGCTGAGCCACACAAGTTCGCCGGTCTTTTTGTCAAAAGCCAGGATGCGATCTCCAGCCGCTCCGTTCGCGCCCCACCCGCTCGTGATGCCGCGGGTAATGACCAGCTCGCGGTCAATCACCGGCGTCGCTGTGCGCGAATTTGGAAACGTGAGCCGCCCATACTCCTCCATCAGCGAGTGCTGCCACACGACCTTGCCTCCCGCGGTGAGGCACGTGAGGACGCCCTGCGTGCCCTGCACGAAGACGTTGCCGGTCTCGGGATCAATCGTCGGCGAATTCGTGGCGTAGCGCAGATAGATGATGTCGCTGAGGAAATCGTTTTCCAGATGCCGCCAAAGCAGCCTGCCCGTCTCCGCATCGAAGCAGCTCACGCCCTCGCGCAGATTCGCGCCGTCGCCGATGTAGCCATTGATGTAGAGCTTTCCGTTCGCGATGACCGGCGCGCCCTGGCCGGGAAAATCCGCCGTCCACAGCGCCTTCGCTGCGTCCACTTTCTCCGGCAGTCCGGTCTCCGGCGAAGTGCCGTTTTGCGCAGGGCCGCGCCAATGGAACCAGCCGGCAGGCTTTGCCACAGGAGACGCCGGCTGCTGCGCCTTGCCCGGCTTTTTCGCGGCCTGCGCGGGACAGATGGTACACGCAACGGCGAGCGCGATGAGCGGAGCGAGACGGATTTTCATGGCAGTGTCAGATTTTTGGCGAACCGGGGAGCGCGCTGCAACGGTCGTATTCAGCGACCGGAGGGGAGTCAATTGCTACTTACACGTAGCAATTCCCGGCGCCTCTCGTCCTGGCAGGGCAGGCCCGGCCTTGCGGTTCGCGCCGCGATGCTGTTTGTTCCCGTGCCATGCCGGGCAACAAAGAACCACAACGACGACTTCCGCCATTGCTGCGGCGCGCGTGGTACTCGCTCAACCAGACCTTCCGCCACCGCATCGCGCATCTCGGCATCACGCCCGATCAGTTCAGCATCCTCCGCTGGCTCATCGAGGGCGACGCGCGCGGCCTCACCCAGCAAGCCCTCACCGACTTGATGGCGAGCGACCCGAATACGATCACCTCGATCCTCAGGCGCATGGAAATCGCCGGCCTGATCTCGCGCCACACACATGAAAGCGACAGGCGCGCCCGCCGCGTCCGGATAAAACCGGAGGGCCGCCGTGTTTTTCGGGACGCGCTCAAGACGGCCGCGGAACTCCAGGCCTCCATCCTCAACGCCCTGCCAGGGACGCGGCGCCAGGGATTCCTGCGCGACCTGGAGCGCATCGCCAACGCCTGCGCATCCGCAAACGGGGATCACGGAAATTAATTGCGGCGTTTCAAAGAACACACTTGCCTCCCTGCGCTTGTTTCACACGGATGACTCCATGCAATTGACCGACGAACAGAAACAGAAAGTGTCCGCGTGGATCGCCGAGGGGATGAAGCTCGCCGACATCCAGTCGCGCCTTGGCAGCGAATTTGACATCCGCCTCACCTACATGGAGGCCCGAATGCTGGTGGACGACTTGAAGCTCACGCCCAAGGATCCCGAGCCGGAAAAGCCCGCACCCGCAACGCCACCGCAGCCCACCCAGCCGCCGGCAGACTCCCCCGCCCCATCCGCGGAGCCGGAATTTCTCCCCGCCGGAAAGGTCTCGCTCACCGTGGACGCCATCGCCAAGCCCGGCACCATCGTGAGCGGCAGCGTCACATTCAGCGACGGCAAAAAGGCGGCGTGGTATCTCGACCAGGCAGGCCGCATGGGAGTCGTGCCCGATGAGCAGGGCTACCGCCCGCCAGCGGGTGATGTGGAGGACTTCCAGCAACAGCTCGACCGCGAACTGCAGAAGCTCGGTTTCTAAACCGGCGCGACCCCTCACTCCTCACCGCCGCCCGCGCCCAGCATCCGCACACGCTCATCGCCCAGCGGCAGCTTCATCGTGATCGAAAGCCCGCGCCCCGCGTCGTTGAGAAGCTCCATTTCCCCGCCGTGCTCGCGCAGGATCCGCCGCACGATCAGCAGACCCAGCCCGCTTCCCCCCGCCTTCGTCGTGAAATACGGCTCGAAAATCCTGCTCATCTGCTCCTCCGCGATCCCGCCGCCGGTATCCGCGAAGGTGATGCTCACAAAGCGGTCATCCATGTCCGTCCGCACCCGCAGAATGCCGCCCGACTTCATCGCCTGGAACGCATTTTTGATCACGTTGAAAAACGCCTGCTTGATCTGTGTCCGGTCCAGCTCCAGCAGCGGCAGATCCGCCCGCAGCTCCGTCTCCACGATCACATTGCGATCCGCGATTTCATTCTCCAAAAACCGCACGCTCTCCTGCACGAGCTGATTGATGTTGCCCGGCTGCCTCTCCAATTGCGCCGGCCGGATCGCGCCGAGGAACTGCCGGATGATCGTATCCAGCCGCGCGATTTCCTCCCTGGCCACGTCCACGCTCTTCGCGAGTTCCTTGCGCTGGGCTTCCGGGAGCTTCCGCAGCCGGCGCTCCATCAGTTGCAGGTGGATGTGCAGCGAGTTCAGCGGATTGCCGATCTCATGCGCCACGCCCGCCGCCAGCAGCGTAAGCGCGTTCAGCCGTTCGCTCTGGATCGTCTCCTCCGTGCTCTTCCGGGTCTCGGTGATGTCGCGGAGGATCACCGCGTAGCCGAGCAGTTCCCGCGCGCCCGCCACGCGATCCGGCTCCTCCACCCGCAGCGGCGTCACGTAGAAATTCAGGAACCGGTTCTGCGGATAAAACACCTCCATGTCGCGCGACACCGTCTTCTCCGCCTCCGCGATCGCGCTCCAATCCAGCCCCTTCAGCCGCTCAGCCAGCGACCGCCCCATCGCCTCCTCACGGTTGAAACCGAAAAACTCGCACGCCGCGCGGTTGATGTACGTGATCTTCCCCGCGGGATCCGTCACGATCACCCCCTCGTGAAGGGCGTGGAAGATCGTCTCGAAAAAACCCTTCTCGTCCGCCAATCGCGACACGTAATCGCGCACCTCCTCCGGGCGCACGCGCCCGATGCGTTCGATCAGCTTGTCGAGAAAACCGGAATTCACGGCGCGCACCCTGCCAACTGCAAAGCCCCCTGCCAAGCGCGGCTGATAGCCGGCCATGCGCGGAGGCAGGCGCTCATTACCGCGACGGACGAAAAAGATCTGCGCCGCGCTGAACACAACCCACGCACTTTTTGAGATAAATTCGCCGGAAGAAAAACCCGCGAAGCCGGCACCCAGCCTACCCGCCGAAGTCAATGAACCCGCGGTTGATCGAATCCACCGTCCGCCCATTGCGGCGGAACACACCGATGCCTTCGCGCGAACCGCCGTCATTTGTGTTGCCCTCGATGGTTTCAAGGCGGTTGCCCACGATGCGGGAGACGATGCCCGTGTGCCCGCGGCCTCCGCCGGTTTCGATGATGAAGACCATCCCCGGCCTCAGTACGCCGGGATTATCCAGCGCGGCCCCGGTGGTGATCGTCTTTACCTTCGCCGCCCTCCGCGCGCGGTTCCACAAGTCGAGCACGCCGCCGGTGCGGCATTCATTTGCCATTGGATTCATCACGCCCAGGTCGGCGGCGGCCTGCTTGAAACACCAAAATACAAACGCCACGCACCACGCGTCGCCCTTCGCGACGCCCACGGTGCGCTGATACTCCTCCACCCGCCTGCCGCCATTGCTGCCCGGCGGCTCCTCCAGCACGCCGACCTCCTTCGACGCGACATCGAGCACCGCCGCGAGGATGCCGCTGGCAGCGGGCGCGCCGTCCGATTTCGGCACTGTACCAGCACCGAAAAGCGCTCCCCATGTGTCGGAGCCGACTGTGCCGTCAATGTCCAGCGGAGCGCCGTGGGCATCCGTGTGCCGCGCCTGAAAAAGCTCCACTGCCGCCTCCGTGTTCGCGCCGAAATCCCCGTCCGCGCCAAGAGGCTCGACGCCATTGCGCGCCGGTTGCGTGAAGCCGAGATCCTGCAGCCGTTGCTGGATGAGTCTCACCGATGCACGGTCGTCGCTGTCCTTTTTAATCAGCCGCCCCGGATACGGTGGCGCGGCCTTTTTTGCAGGCAGCGGCACGAATGGCTCGGCACGCGCGATGTTCAACGCGGGTCCACCGCCATTGGCCGTGCCGGGATCATCGGGGATGCTGCGGGCGATGTCGAAATACGCCGACACCAGCTCGCCGTAAAACTTTCCCTCGTCATTCCGGTGCCCTTGCTTGAGCCCCTTTGAAAGATCCGCCGTGCCCTTGTTGTACGCGATGGCGATGAAGACCTGCTCCGCCGCCGTCAGCACCGGCTTCGACGCCCAGCCCATGCGCTTCTTCGCGGCGAAAAGCTCGGCGAGCAGCCTCTTGAAACACTCCGCCGCATCGCACCAAAGCTCCTTCAGGAAAAAATCCGGGTCATCGAGGAAGAACTGGATGTCGTACTGGAAAATCCCGAACCCGTGGCAGAACTTGTCCGCGTTTTTCACAGCGTTCGAATATCCGGCGACCTGCTGCGCCATGTCCACGAGAGCCTTCCGCGCCACGGCGAAAAGCGCCGCACCCTGTGGATGCGCAAGACACTTCGCCTTCGTCGCCGGGAACGCCCGCCGCCCGCGGTCCGCATCGAGCGTGTCGCCCACGCAAAGCCGCAGCACATCGCGCTTCGCGAGCATTTTCTCGACGAGCGGCCGCCAGATGTAGCCCGTCTCCTGGTACGCGATGGCGGCCACGATGTCCTGCGAGAACGGGGTCCCGGCCAGCGTGGTCGCCAGCTCTCTGGAGAATGAACTTTGAAACCATTCGATTGCGTCGCGGATTGTCATGGGTCGTGTCGGTGTTGGTGAAAAGGACTGCCTCTCTCAAAGAATGGCAATCCCCGCCGCATCGTTGATCGCTGTGCGCAAAATCCCGATGGCCGCGTTTATCGCATCCTGCGCGGCGAGCTTCACATCGGCCTCGCCGACGATCAGTACGCCCTCCGCCGCGAGCCGCAGGTTGTCAAATCCGAGCCGCGCTCGCAGCTTCGCCTTCTCCGTCGCCGCCTTGCGTTTCTTCGCGGTCGTCAACGCAGCCGCCGCGGCGATGTCGGCCAGCAGATCTGCCTCCAATTGTCTGCCCGCCTTCGTGAGCGCGCGAAACTCCGCCTCTGCAAAGCCCTTCAACTTCTTCCACTTCCCCTTCGCAGCAGCAGCCGCCGCCTCGATCATCGCCTTCAGTGTTGCCTCGGCATTCATCGCGCGCCCTCCGGCGCTGCGAGCGCCGTGCTGTGTTTTTTGGAAAGCTCATGGTGCATCAACGAGCGCATCAGCGAGCGCACGCCCTCCGCCTCCGCTGCCCGAAAGGAGCCAGCCGCCCGGTGGATCTTCTCCAGATTGCCCAGCGCCTGCCGCAACCGCGCGATGGTCTCGCGCTCCGCCTTGTTTTTCTCCCCGTACAAATCAGCGCGCAAACCGACCGCCGCCAGCGCCCCCCGCGCCTCGCGATAATGCTCCCGGTGCGCCGCATGGCCCGTCCCGTTGTCCAGCACATCCGCGATGATCGTCTCAGCTTTCCTCGCCACCTCCTGAATGCCCGCATCCGTCACCGGATCATAGCTGGACACGAAGTTCACCGCGCATCCGCCGAGTAAAAATGGCAGCAGAGCGAGAACGCCCAATATCCAAAGCCGTCTAAATTTTCTCGCTGCCACTGTGGTGGGAACGGGTTCCAACAAGGTTGCCGCAATCTTCAGCACGGAGTTCATGGGCTTGGAAACATCATCGCCGGTTTCACGAAGGACTACCAATCCGATGGCACAAGTGTCCACGCGCATTTGGAATTTTGTTCCGGGCTAGAACCCCGGGCGCCCGTCGCGGATGCGGCGGGAAAAGTCGGGGGCGTCGTTCGCGGCATTGGCAGCGGGGTTGATGAGGGCGCGTTTTTTCAGATCCTCGAAGGGCAGCCCGGCGGTGACAATATTGCCGCGCTCGAACATCAACTCGTCACCCTTTCCGTTGACGAGGATGCGCCAGTCCCACGCGGCGCGGTGGGCCGCGTCGTGCTGGGTGCGGATGCTTGTGGTGCAGTTGGTGGTGACGGCGTTGTACCAGCGCGGGCGCACGTGAAGCTCGTTCAACGCGGCGAGGTAGTCCATGAAGCGCGTGCGCGCCTTCTCGGGCGTGATGTTCAGGTGGTAAAGATACACTTCCTCGCCTTTGCGAAAATTGGTTCGCACGCGGATGGCGTCGCGCTCCTCGGCGACGACGTAAATGAGTTCGTATTGCCGGTAGATGCCGCCGATGGCGGAGTAGCTCTCGCCCGCTTCCTTGCGCGTCTCAATGGAAAAACAAACCGGTGGCGTGTCGGCAAACTGGAAGCTGACGATCGGGTGCGCCATCCACGGGGAGCCCCAGTAATTGATCGCCATGTCTATCCCCGTGAGCTGCGAGAGCCGCACGGTGCGCGTCTCCCAGCGCGCGATGTAGTCGGTCTCCGTGCGATAGTCGCAGTTGCGGACGTTGTGGAGCGTCACCACATCTCCCGCGATTTCCGCGTGCGCCGTCCGCGCCACGTCGGCCTGCCATGCCAGGTGGTTGCTTGGTTGCAAGGTGAGCCACCACGCGAGCACCAAGCCGCATAGAACGTGGAGTGCCGCCAGCTTCCGCCATTTGCCGCGGAGGAAAATGAGCGCGGCGGCAAATGTGAGAACCATGAAGCCAGCCGCGCCCCGTCGCAGCACGGGCCACGGCAGATCATAAAACACCGCGCCCGTGGCCCACGCCGAGAAGCCGGCGGCAATCAGCCAGGCGAGCGACCACACGATTCCGCTTGCGATGCGGGGGATCATTTCTGCGGCCCGCCGAGAGCGTTCGTGAGAATGCCGATCTTGCGCTTCTCAAGCTCGGCTTTCATGCGCGGCGTGGCGGCGCCGGTGAGGGCGATGACCGGCGGGCCTGTCTGCCCGAGCTTCGCCGCGGTGGCGCGCTCGATGAATTGCTCCGCGCGCTCACTCCAGAACGCCGTGTCCCATTGCAGCGCGATCACCAGCCGCCCGTCGGCGGCGATGGCGACGGGGAAACCGCCGAGCGTCGCGATGGCGGCGATTTTGTCCGGCCCGGAATGCAGCGCAGCAAAGAGCTGTGCGGTGCCGGAGCAAAAAAGCGCGTCTGCCTCCACAGTGGCGATGTCGGCGGCGAGCTGCACGAATGCCCCGCGGTTCTTCACCCCGGCGAGCGCGCGCAGCGCGGTGACGAATGCCGTTTGGTTCGTCGGGCTGAACGCCGGATTGGCGAGAAACCTGTCCGCCACCTTCGCATCCACACCCATCGCCGTGAGCGCCTTCTTGTTTGCGAGCCGCAGATCCACGGGTGAGAGGTCGCGCAGCGATTGTTGGAATGTGTTGCTCATTTCCGTCGCCGTGAGCGCGAGTCCCGCGCCGCCTCCGATGGGCATTGTCGCGAGCTGGAATGTCGCTGCGCCCGCTGTCTTCACCCACGCAATGCTCTCGAGCTGCTCCTGGAAAATCTCGTTTGATGAGTAGGGATCCGCGCCAAGCTGGAGCGCGAGTTCGCGCTTCGCTTTGGACATGCCAAGCAGTTGCTTCGCCGCCTTGTCCCCGCCCTGCCCGCGCTCGCGGGCTTTCGCGGCGCCTGTCACCGATGCGCCCGCGCGTCCCGCGAATTTCCACAACCCTTTCGCCGTGCCCTTCACTGTTTCCGCCGGGTCATCCACCAGGCCGCGCACCGTGTTCAGCGGAGCTTTTGCGGCGGTTTTCACCCCCTCCTTGTACGCTTCGGTGCGGGAGACGTTTTGCATCTCGGCGAGCGCGCGCGCCTCGGCGATGCGCGCCATGAGCATCGCGTCGCCCTCGGCGGAAAAGTAGCCCCAGGGCGTCTCGATGGTGTAGTGGTTGCGCCCTTGGAATGTGGTGACGTTGTCGAGCACGCGATGGCTCGGGCCGGACAATATCTCCGGCTTCAAAATATCGGCGGCCTTGAGGGCAGGCACCGCCTCCCATGTGTCCTGCGCGAGCGCAGCAGTGGTTAGGGTGACGAGGATGAGCAGTGGTGTTTTCATAAATTGATCATTCGACAGGCAGTTCGACGCGCGAGTCGGAAGCGGAGTTGTCGAAGCTGAAGCGCATGGAGAAGCCGATGATGTTTGCGTCCGGTTCGCGTGCGATCATGTCGTGCTGGCGGCAGTAGAAAAAATCGAGCACCCAATTCCGTCGCATCAGCTTTTCAAAGCCGATGAAGAGGCGGTTGCGCGACCAGGCAGAGGCACTGGCGTCGTAAAAACATTCATCTGCGACATAGGCTGCGACCTTCCAGCTATCGGGCCCCACAGGACGCTTCAGTTTGAGGCGTGGTCGGAAGCGCCAGGTGTCTTCCTGCTCGTGCCGCAGGCGGTACTCGATGCCCGCGCTCAGCGTGGTTTCAAACCGTTCCACCGGCAACCGCAGCGCGGCGATGAGGCTGAATCGGCTCTCATGGCTGCGCACGTCATCCATCGGGGTGTGAGCGATGTACTGGTAGCCGGGCGTGAGCGTAAATTCCGGCGTCAAACGCATGTTGAGGCCAAGAAAAATGGACGTCCGCTCGCGGTGCGATACTTCCTCGCCGAAACGCAACGCACCAGCGGCGATGACATCAAAACGCTCCGTCCAGTGCGAAGTCAGTTTCACCTCGCTCCAGAGCTGAGTGTCCGTTTCATCCGCCGCCGCCTGCCGGAAAAAGGCCGCCGCCGCAGCCACGGCCAGACCGATGATGTGGCGCTGCAAGTTGCTCATCGGTTTCAGCGCGGTGTGGCGGAGGCGAGGATGGCTGTGATGGCTTTTTGCATGGTGCTTCAAAAAGTGAAACTCACTTGCCGAGCAAGGCGAACACTTTTGCCAGCGTGTCGCCCCTTCCGAGGATTTCGACGTGACCGCAGGGGAAGTGCGTGACGGAGGCTGCGCGCTTCGCGATGCGCGCGTCCGTCTCGCTGGCGACAGTCACAACGCCGTCGTTCTCGCCCTTCAGGTAAAAGGGACCGCCTTTCACCGAACCGTAGATCATGTCGTGCCGCGTCCCGGCGGGCAGCGGCGTGGCGTGGAGTGCGGCCAGGAAATCGCTCCCAGGCGCCACGTCGAGCCACGATGGAACGGGGTTTTTCAAATGCCGGATCCCCTGCTCCGCCGCAGCGTGGCCACCCCACGGCGTCGAGATCGTCACGAAGCGCGGGATGAAATTCACGCCCTCCGCCGCGCCGCGAATCGCCGCGTGCGA
>CAMAUI010000046.1 GCA_945861385.1 Prosthecobacter debontii | reverse complement strand
GGCGATTTCCTTGAAGACCGCCGGCAGGCCGAGCGTTTGGACCGTGGGGATTTCCGTCTGGGCCTTGCGCATGACGATGGCGAGATGACCGCGCTGGCGGAAGATATTCACGCGGAAGCGCGCCTTTTCATTTACCATGTAAGCGCAGTCGCACGAGCCTCGCAGGGCAAGCTCGCGGACGAGTCGGCGCTCGCTGTTGAGGATGTTCAAGGCGATCCGCTCCGTCTGGAACGGGGTGAGTTTCTGGATGTGCGGAGGCACTGCCGTGGCCTTGAGTACGCCGAACGACTCGACCTGCGGCGGACGGCCAACGGAGAAGTTGATGTCGGAAATGCCGGGCGCGGTTTCCAGCATCGAGATGAGAATGGCGTCAAGTTCGGCGCGTTTCATGGGTTATTCGGCGAAGTCATCCGGCGGATTTTTCAGGAACACGCGGAACTTTTTCTTATCAATTGCTTTGTCGTAGGCCTCCTCGGGGGAGATGACGGCTTTTTTCAGCAGCTCGGTGATCGCGTCGTCCAGCGTCTGGTTTCCCTTCGCCTTGCCGACCTGCATCATGCCGGGGATCTGATGGGTCTTCGCCTCCCGGATGAGGTTCGCGATCGGGGTGTCCACCACGAGCACCTCGATGGCTGCTGTGCGGCCGGGCTTGTCTATGCGTTTGAAAAGATTCTGCGCCACCACGCCCTTGAGCGACTCGGAAAGGCCCGAGCGGATCTGGTTCTGCTGGTTGGCCGGAAACACATCAATGATCCGGTCAATCGTCTTCGCCGCACTCGGCGTGTGCAGGGTTCCAAAGACAAGATGGCCGGTCTGTGCCGCCGTCAGCGCGAGTTCGATCGTCTCCAGATCGCGCATTTCGCCGACGAGAATGATGTCCGGGTCCTCACGCAGCGCGCCTTTGAGCGCCGCCGCGAACGACTTCGTGTGCATTCCCACCTCGCGATGATTCACGAGGCACTGCTGGCTTTGATGCACGAACTCGATCGGATCCTCGACTGTGATGATGTGGTCTTTCCGGTGCAGATTCGACCAGTCCATCATCGCGGCGAGGGTCGTTGATTTGCCCGAGCCCGTCGGACCGGTGACGACCACGAGGCCTTTTTTCAGCATCGCAAACCGCTTCAGCACCGGCGGCAGGCCGAGCTGATCCGCCGTCATGACTTTGCTCGGGATCATGCGGAAGACGGCGGCGATGCCATACTTCTGGTTGAAAAAATTCGCCCGGAAACGCGCGAAGCCCGGATACTCGTAGCCAAAGTCCACGTCGCCGGTTTCTTCGAAATGTTTGATCTTATGCTCCGGGGCGATCTCGTACACGAGCGCCTTCAAGTCGTCACCGCTGAATGCCGGGGCATCAACGCGGATGAGTTCGCCGTTGATCCGGAGGATGGGTGGGCTGGCGGTGGCGAGGTGCAGGTCGGAGGCACCCTGCTCTTTCATGAATTTGAAATACTGGTCAATGCGGGCCATTCACCGTGAGAAAGCTAGAATGGTGCCATCCGCCCATCTGCCCGGCTTTCTGTCTACCGGAATTACTGCAGCGGCTTTGGCGGCGCTCCCGCGAGATCCTCCAGCGCCCAGATTTCCAGCAACTCCCGCTCCCCCTCGCGCAGCGCGCGTGCCTGGCGCCGTCCGATGATCGCTTCCAGTTCCGTGACCGCCGCCGCTGGATCACCGCGTTGGATCGCCGCGAGAGCCAGCGCGTAGAGCACATGTGGATCGTGGTGCTGTTCTGCCGGAAGCCCCGCGCGGATCTGGGCGGGCGTTTTTCCTTGCGACAGCGACTCTCCGAGCATCGGGAATGCACCGGGCGGCCCCGAGGCCAGCGCCTTCCAGCGCACGATCGCTGCCTTCCGCTGCCCGAGCCGCCATGCGAGGACGCCGGCAAGGTATTTTGCCCGGCCCCTCTCGACCGTCGTGTGCCACGGTTTCTCCGCCACTTCGTCGAGCAGGGGCAGCGCGACGTTCGCCCGCTTCGCGAGTGAGAGCGCGCGCAGTTCAGTGAATGCCACGGAGGCTGGATAAAGCGGGTTTGCGCGCATCGCCGCGGACGCCTCCGCGGCCTTCACCCAGTCGCCTGAAGCAGTGTGTGCGCGCACCGCCACGGCGTAAGCGTCGGAGTTTCCCGGCGCGAGGCGGAGCGCCTCATCCACACGGCCGAGGGCGTCGGCAGGCAGGCCCGCCGCGAGCGCGCATTCCGCGAGACCGAGCAGCGTCTCGTAGCCGCGCGGGAAGAGCCCCAGCGAACTCCCGAAGCAAGTCATCGCCTGCAACGGACGGTTGCGCTTGAGCCAGATTTTTCCAAGCCGGTAAGGGCAGTCCGGATCGGACGCATTCCAGGCTGCGCCTTGCTCGAATGCCGCCTCCGCGCCCGCATCGTCGCCCGCCTCATCCCGCATGATGCCGACAAGGAAATGGTGATTCACGATCTTCTCATCCCGCAGCCCCAGCCAGTCCGGGCACGCGAGCACCGCAGCCAGCGCCACCGCCGCAGCCGGCGCAGTGAAGCCCGCAAAATCCCGCCGCATCAGCCGGCCCGCGAGATGCACCACGAACCATCCCGCCAACGGCAGCATCGGCACCACCACCGGCAGCCGGTAGCGCGCCGCCGCCTGCACCGGCGCAACCGACGCAAGATAAACCACCGCGACCAGCAGGAGCGGCCAGCCGAACCGCGCCGAACGCGACCGCCACATCGCCGCCGCCGTCCCCGCTGCAAGCGGAAAAACCAGCCACCATCCCGGCCATCCCGGTAGCGCAAGCGCCCGCGACGCGGTGCGGAAAACGCCCACGTCAATCTCCTGGCTCACCTCGAAATTCCCCGTGAGCATCAGAGCCTTCCGCCCCATCAGCCGCGCCCAGTCCACCGGCCGTTCGCGGATCACGCGGAACACCTCCGCGCGCCAGAAATCGTTCTGCTCCTGCCGCTCCACGTGCCCGGCGCGGATCGGCTGATACACAAAATCCGACCATCGCAGCCCCACCGGCACCACCAGCCCGCGGTATTCCGGGTTGTTCCCGAGATACACGCTCAGCCAGCTCCCCGTGCGGATCTCCGCCACGCCCGTCACCTTCCAGTTCCACGCGACGATCGGCAGGCACAGCATCGCGGGCGGCAGGAAAATGCACGCCCAGGCCGCGAACACCCGTCGCCAGCGCGCAAGCTCCGCGCCTTTCCACACCACCACAAAAATCCACAGCGCCGCCACCGGCATCAGCAGCATCGCATTCGCACGCGCGAGGATGGAAACCCCGAGGCAAAATCCCGACCACACCAGCGCCCGCCGGCCCGCGAGCCCGCGGCTCCATCGCGCGAGCAGTAGCAACGCGATCGAGAGATTCAGCATCGCCAGCGGCTCCGCGTAATACGTCGCCTCGAAAACAACCAGCGGCCAGTACAACGCCGCAAGCCAGCCCGCCACGAGCCCCGCGCGCCTGTCCCAGAAAGCCTCCGCCGTCTTTCCGATCAGAACCGCCTGCACCGCACCGAGCAAATGAAACCCCGCAAAATGCAGCCACGCGCGCTCGCCAAATACCGCAAACCATCCCGCCAGCCAGAGCGGCACACCCGGCGTGTAAGTCTTCGCGTCATACCACAGCCAGTTGCCCGCGAGGATGTCCTTCGCCCAGTTCACGTACACCCGTGCATCCACCAGCGGACACGCGATCAGATCATTCCCGCGCCACGCCTGCCACAAATACACCGCCCGCAAAACCACGGCCCCCAGAAACACCCACGCGTAACCGCTCAGCAGCAATCCGCGGAGCCTGGATGAAATCGTCGCGCCCATCAATGGTCGTGCGAAAGCACCACGATGCCGTAGTCCGGCGCCACGCGGAGGAGCTTCTCGATTTCTGCCGGCGAAGGCGGCAACGGCGGTGAATCCGCAGATGGCAGCTCAGTGGCGAATTCGGCCATGAATTTCTCGAAGCCCGCTGGCGCGCACTGGATGAGCATCCGCGCCGGAGCGGTCGTGTTGTTCCTAAAGGCGTGCGGCGTCCCGCGCGGGATTTGCACGAAAGTCCCCGGCACCCCGATCACCTTCCGCCCGTCCACGGTGAAAGTGATTTCGCCCTCGAGAACGCCTCCTCCTCCCGCGTGTGATAGTGTGGCGGTGGCCCGCCGCCCGGCGGCACCGTCGCATCCGCGAGGCAATACGCGCCGCCAGTCTGCTCACCGGTCGCAAGCATCACGTAACGATCCCCGACGGCGCTGTAGGTTTTTCCCGTGCCGGGCGTGTGGTGGATGAGGTGTGCGGTGCTCATGGCAAAACCATCACCGCACTTCGGCGACACAGCAGTCGAGCTCATCCACCGCCGAGGCGATGAAGGCGAGTATCGCGGGCATCGTCTCCGGGCGGATGAAGTCCTTCTTTGTCCGGCCCGTCATTGCGAGCAGCACGTTCATCGCGTCCATGCACACGAGCGGCTGGCGGCTCTGCAGGAAAGGCGCGGAGAGCGCGGTGTGGTCGCCGTCTAGGACTACCTCCAGCGCATCGGAGAATTCCTCGCCGTAGTGCGACATGCGGTCGTTGAATCGCTGCGGATCAACGTCGTCGCGCTCCGTCGGGCCGGGCACGAGGACGAAGTAGAGACGCGAGATCGCGAGCAAAAGCGTGTCGCACTCGAAGTCGCTGAGGATGGGTGCCATCAGCGCGTCGAAGCCCGCGAGCAGATCGTCCGCGAGCGTCTCAAAGTCCGTGTCGAGCCGCTCAACATCCTCGAACGGATAGTCGGCGATGAATTGCTGTACGCGCGCATCGAGTTCGGCTTCGTCAATCTGCTCCAGCGGCGGGTCGTCGGGAAAATGCGTGCCTTCGGAATCCGCGTCGTCTTTTTCGTAAAGCACCGGGCGCTTCGGCGGCGTGGGAGCGGCGATTTCGTGCAGGCCGAGCAGCTTGATGAGCCGCGTGGCCTTGGCGCTCTCCTCGTAAGATTTCCGATCCGCCTTTTGCACGATTCCTTTCACGAGGCGGATGAGCGCCGGGCGCTGCTCCGCACTCGCCGCGGCCTGGCGCGGCGTGAGGCCCCCGAGCGCCGGGATGGGCGTCTGCGGCCAATCCTCCAGCAGGCGGCTTCGCAACACTTCTTTAACGGCTTCTTTCGTGGCTGTGGCCTCTCTTGGAACGAGCGAACTGCTCAGGTGGATACGCGGCATGTGCTCGATGAAATGCGGCGGCACCGCGCTCGCGTCGTAGGGGTGCTTCGCCGCCATCTGCGCGCCGAGGTCATCCACTTTTTCGGCGGCGAACTCGACCAGCCCGGCGGCGAGCTTCTCGAATTTCGCCCGCAGCGCCGCATTGCGCGCGGCGGCGCTGGCCTCGATGCGCGCCGTCTTCGTGCCGAGCAGCACGCGTCCGAGCAATTGCCGCCCTGGCAGCCTGGTCTCGATCCGCGTCAGCGCGGGTAGCTCCGGCTGCGCGGCATCCTCCTCGCGCTCGGGCTCCAGCCAGTCGTAACTGTCGGTGAAGCCCGCAGCTTCCTCGTCCTCCGAAGGCTGCTGCGGCACGAGGTCCGCGTGCGTTTCCAGCCGCTTGAAAAGCGAAGTCGGCGGCCCCGTGAGGCGGTAGTCGGTGCGGTGGAATTTCGCGTCCAAGCTCGCATACATCGTGTGCGTGCAGGCCCTGCTGATCTCCGCCAGCGCGCGGCTCACCCGCAGCCAGTGCTCCGCGAGCCAGCGCAGCCGCTCGTCCGCATCTTCCGGTGCACCGAGGTGCCGCGCCGTGTCGTGAATAATTTGCGCCGGCTCCAGGGGGCCGATCTGCGGCAGGATTACCGCCGCGCCGAGGAAGCGGTGAAAGTGCGGCCCCGGTACCAGCCATGCGAAAACCGCATCGAACCGCCCCGCCATTCCGGCGAGCGCGCGATCCGCGATGGCGAAGCGCTCGCCCGTCGTCAGATCCGCGCACTCGATTCGCACACCGTCCGTCACCGCCAGCACCTCCACCACCGCGGGCCGCGCCTTGCGGTGCATGGCGGAAACCGCGCGCTCATCATTCTCCAGCCCGTCGAGCCGCCGGGCATCCCACCGCTCCGCCATCGTCTGCCCCGCCGCATCGCGCGCCCAATAAAAATGCCACATCGCAAACGCCGTCCCCGCCTCGATGCCGCGCTCCATCGCCAGCCGGTAATTTTCCAGCAGCGCCGTGTTGCCCCGGTTTTCGCGGGTGAAAAACTCCATCGCCTTGCGGATTACACGCCCCTCGATTTTCGAAAACTTCTCGTAATTCGCAATCGTGAGCGGGTTGTGCGGACAGTCCTCCGTGCAGCGGAACAACGAATGCCGCCCCTCGCCGCACTCCCGCAAAGTGATGCCCCGCCCCGCCGCCGGGCACTCGCGGAGATGTTTGGTAGCTTTGCTCATTTCCCGGTCACCGTGGGCGGCCTGATTGCGCGTGAAAAGCGGAAAATCCTTCACCCGAGGGCGTGTGCAAAAAAGCTCCCGAACACCGGTGGAATTTCCCGGGCGGCGCAGCGGAGGCTTGTGCCGCACTCGCGCAACCGGGTGTCCAAATCCACCAGCCCGGCTTCGGATGCCAGCACACCCTCGATCATGGCACGTCGCTCACTAAACCGTTCGCGATACGGATGGCGTGGATCCAGCCAGTGTGCAAGCAGTCGCGCCCCCATCACGGGGCGGCGCCACATCCGCCGCCCGTAATCAAAGCGCGCGATGTCGTCGTAGTTTGGGTAGTCGCCCCAGATCGCCGTGAATTCATCATCGGTCGTCGTCACAATCCGGAAGGTAGCAGGCCGACGGCGTATGCCCAAGCTTCATGCGCGCGGTCACGCGGTTCGTTTCTCCGGAGTTTCGGGGCAAGCAAATCGGCGGGCGATGGCACGGTCACAGTCAGAAGGCCGCAGGCGCGGGTCGTTGCGCGCGTCTCCCATTCTGCGGGAAGCTCACGCAGCACCGAGTCCGGCATGAGGTTCACATGCCAGCCGTGGCGTTGCTCGAATTCACTGCCAATCATCGCATCGTAGCATCGCACTGCGACTTCATCGCTGTCGGTCACGGGATCGACAACCATGCTGTTCTCCGGCACCGCGAAGTCCACCTGGTTGGTCGCGATGGTGAATTCCTTGCCGATGGCGCTCCACACCTGCACGTCAATCTTCGGCCCGTAAAACGCCGCCTCGTTCGAGTAGGAGACATTTCTGAAACGTGCCAAGATTCGCTCGTATATGTCACAACTGTTCATTCAAAAAAGTTCGGTTAGCCCTTCTTTGCGCACGACCTCTTTCCACAGCGATTGCACTTCGGGGTGCTGTGATAGGTCGTCCTCAAATTTCTTGATGAAATCCAAGTCGTTCTGAGCATTCCAAGGAGGAACTGGAGCACCATATCGTTGACGCAAGATGGCTTCGTCGGTTTGGCGAAAATGCCTGAAATATGTGAGCACGCGTATGCGATCCAATCGCGAAAGACCGCCGAACCACGGGTCCGAAAGCACAGCTTTCAGAGATGGCAACATCTTGAGTTCTCGACCGCGAACGGCGATTGCCTCCTTGTTCCACGCTGCAACATTGGCGACCACCGAGGTGTTGTTTCCGTACTGTTTTTGGAATGTGGGACCTTGAGTGTTGTATCCTTCGCACACATGAATTTGTGCCATAGTGACGACCGACGCCCCGCCCCAACCAAGCTCGATTTGGAATGCGTCGAACGGCGCGGGTAGAGAGAAGTGACCGGCGTAGGCACGCCATGCCTCATCGAAGCGACCCGAGTATGCAAGCATCTGAGCCAGCAGCATTCCGCTCCAAGCTGAGGGAGAACGAGAGGCTACTTCCTCGCGCAGCAAAGCAATCGCCTTGTCGAATTGGCCCCTTTCGCCCAACTCGATAGCAAGATGTTGGCGAAACTGCGAAACAGTCGAAAGGAAGTTTCCAAATGCAGTTTCTTTCTCGATTGGATCGGTCTTGGTGGCCGGTTTCGTGATTCCCAGAATCGATGAGTTTTCTGATTGAATCCGAAATACGTCTGACCGGCTCGACCATTCAAACATCGTGGAGACGTACGAAGTCAGGTCTGCCGCGCGATCGCCTGATAGTTTCATTCCAAGACGAATTGATGGGCGCTGAAAACTCGACTTTCTGAGTCGCTCAAATGTTTCATCTATCTCTCTAGATTTCGGTGTGGACGGAAGTGGGCTGCCATACCGCAATGACCATTCGATACGAAAACGATGATCTTCAAAGCGCGCCATCCAGTGGTCGGCACTGATTCGCGCGAGTTTCGGCAGCAACTCGGGAGGCGCATCAATCCGAATCCAAGCGCCTTGCCGCTGGTCGTTCAGGAAATCAGCGAGCACTGGGTCAGCCCCAAGTCCCGCAAACACTTTCGTCAGGGCGTCTATTCGTTCCTCACATTCCTTCAAAAACGCGACGTACCGTTCCAATGCTTTGCGAAGCGAACCGTCTCTGGTCTCCCAAGAACGCTGCCGTTCAGCCAACTCATTAATGCCCTTCTTGCCGTCTTCTGAGTTCAGTATCCCCTGCCACTTTTCAGGATCCTTCGCTCGGACGCCTTCCATCATCATGTTGGCAATGATCAAATCACAGAGTTTGAACCACTCATCCTTTCTGTATCCCTTCTCGATGAACGCTTCGACCTCCCGGATTCGGTCAGCGACGGCACCGAGGCGAATGAGCGGGTCTGTGAACAGCGGCAGCTTCGGGATCGCGGTGACGCGGATGCCGAGGTTGAGGTTTTGCACGATGGCTGCGCCGGTGTTCTTCGATCCCATCGTGGCGACGGCGACGACCTCGCCGAAATGGTTCACGACCGGCCCGCCGCTGTTGCCGCTGGAAATCGGTGCGTCGAACAGGATGTGGCCGTCCTCCACACTGCTGACGATGCCGCGCGTGATGATCTTCCCGATGCCGAGCGGGAACCCCAGCGCCACGACCTCCGCTCCGGGATTTAGGGTGCGAGTCGCGAGCGGAAGCGCGGGAGCCTTCACATCCGCCGGACATTCGACAACGGCGAGATCGAGGTTGGCGGCGATCTTGTAGCCGGGCGACACGACGAGCGATTTCGTGTCCGTGCCGATGGAGACTTTCTCCGCGCCTTTGACAACGTGGCGATTGGTGAGGATGAGCCGTTTGCCGTCCAACTCGACGACAAAACCGCTGCCCTGCATCACGCCGCCATCAATCCCGCGCGCGGAGACGTAGATGAGCGACGGCGAGACATCCTGCCAGATTTGCTCCGCGCTTTTCGGTGTGGCCGAAGGTGGCGTCGCTGGCGGAGCGGGAGCAGCGGGTTTGTCGCAAGCGGCGAAGCCGAGCGCGAAGGCTGCACAGAGAATCGCGCGTAGAGCCTCCATCTGGCGTCGCTACTTGGGATCCGGCGCAGCGGACTGGATGAATGCCGCCCCAGAGTGGTTCTGAATGATCTTCACCACACGGGTTCCACTGAAAGTGACGATGAAGGCGTGATGCGCACTCAGCGCAGCTTCTTGAAGATCGGGATTCGATTCGAGCTGCGAGACGTTCACCCCGGTTGCGCTGACCTTGTCGTAGTTGAAATGCCGCCCGTGATTGAGGCTGCGCTGGTGCGAACCGAATTCGTGCAGGATTTTCGTAATGGTTTTCAGCGCCCCCTTCTTCCCGCGAAACATGTTTGCCTTCAGCCAGCCCTCGACGATGCCCTCCGTCATCTTGATCGCTTTCAGGCAGGTGCCGATAAGCGTTGGCCGGTACTGCTGGAGTACAGGAACCCACGCCTGCGCTTTCTGAGGATTGTCCTTCAGCGCGTCCTGAATGGCGTTGAATTCCTCGATCAGTCCGTGTGCTGAAAGACCGCCGACCTGCGGATCAATCGGCCCAAGGCTGGAGTGCATCCCCATGATGATTTCGCGGCACGCGAGCGCGATGATCGTCCCTGCGGACATCGCCTGATGCGGCACGATGGCCCGCACGTCGCCTTTGAATGCGTAGAGCAGGTAGTTGACGATGGATTCGGTCGCATTGATTTCGCCGCCGGGCGTGTGAAGAAGCAGGTCGAGACCTTTGGAACGGTCGCGCTTGTTCACAGCGCCCATGAATCCCGTCATGTCGCTGTCGAGGATCGAGAACACCGTGCCCGGCCCGCTTTTCTGCTGCCAGCCGGAGTAGTAGGCGATGACATTGCGCCCGGTGACAGCACTCAACTGGGCGAGATACTTCTTTCGAGCCGCGTCATGGGCGGTCTGAACCTCCGAAAGAATTTCCGCCCAACTCGGCATAGCTTATTCCGCCGAGCAGTGCGACAGGACGTAGCGATGCTTGATCTCGGCAGCTTCGGAATTGTCGGGCTGGCCGAGATATTCCTTCGGAAAGCGATAGATCAGCGGCAGGGAGTTGTCGGGCAGTTGATCCGGCTGAGCTTGCTGGATCTGGCGAATCAAGTCACCGGCCTCGACTGTGCGTTTCCTTTTACGGAGTGGGCGAGTGTTCATGGCACATCGAAAATGCAGGAGCCGGGTCTTGGTTGCAAGCGAAGGATGCAAGGCTTTGCACTCACGCCCGCCGCTCCCGGATGGCGAGCAGCGTCTCCGCGATGAAGTCCCCGCGCGGCCTCGCGCCCACATTCCCCTTCCCATGCAGCCGCACGCTCACCGCGCCGGCCTCCACGTCGCGTTTGCCGATGACGAGCATCGTGTGGACTTTCTTTTCCTCCGCGTTCGCGATCTTCGCTTTGATCGGGTCGTTCGCGGCGTCGAGCGTCGAGCGGACTCCGGCGGCGCGCAGCTCGACGTGGATTGCGGCGGCGTAGTCGGCCACGGCTTTGGCGTCGGCCTCGTCGCCGCCGAGGATGGGCAGCACGCGCACCTGCTCCGGCGCGAGCCAGAGCGGGAAATTGCCGGCGTAATGCTCGATGAGGAAGCCGATGAACCGCTCGTGCGTGCCGAGCGGCGCGCGGTGGATGCACAGCGGCGTCTCGAACGTGTTCTCCGCCGTCCGGTATTTCAGCCCGAAGCGCGCGGGCACCGCGAAGTCCACCTGGTTGGTCGCGATGGTGAATTCCTTGCCGATGGCGCTCCACACTTGGACGTCAATCTTCGGCCCGTAAAACGCCGCCTCGTTCGCCACTTCGATGAAATTGATGCCGGAGCGTTCGAGGACGCTGCGCACCATGTCCTCGGTCTTTTTCCAAAGCACCGGGTCGTCCACGAACTTCTGGCCGAGCTTGGCCGGGTCGTGCGTCGAGAAGCGCATCTGGTATTTCTCGAATCCGAAGATGCGGAAGTATTTCAGATACATCTCATTCACCGCGCGGAACTCCTCCTCGAACTGCGCCTCGGTGCAGTAAATGTGGGCGTCGTTCATCTGCATCGAGCGCACGCGCATGAGGCCCATCAGCTCGCCGCTCTGCTCGTAGCGGTAGCAGGTGCCGTATTCCGCGAGCCGCAGCGGCAGGTCGCGATACGACCGCGGCACCGCGCCGAAGATTTTGTGATGGTGGGGGCAGTTCATCGCTTTCAAATAATAGCGGTCGCCCGCTGCGGGTAGGGCGGGTTTTGAACCCGCCGCGCCGGGTTTGTAACCCGGCGCATCGGGCGTAGGACGGACGTCCGATTGCACATCCGGCGTCCACACCCACGGATAATCCTCATCCGGCCCGACGAGATTTTCCCCGCGCGGGTTGTTGCAGATGTAGAGGAATTTCTCCTCCAAATCCGAATCACCGCGCACGTAGCGGTCGTAGCGTTCCTCTTCCCAAAACGCGCCCTCATCTCCGGCAGTTTTGTTGATTTCTCGCGCGGTGAAACGCTTCACCGAGTGCATGACTTCCCCGAGCGCCCAAAACACGGTTTCACCTTTGTCGTTTTGTTCCTTCGGCCACGGCTGGATGAGAAGGTGGACATGATCCGGCATCACGCATGCGGCGAACAACTCGTATCGCTGGCCGTGAAAATGCCGGAGGGTGTCGAGGACGATGGTGCGGGATTCGGGTGAGAGCACGCGGCGGTCGCGCGTGGTGAAGGTCACGAAATAGATGGCCCATGGTTTCTCGAAATGCGGGAGACGGCGGCGTTTCGAGTAGTGGGCGCCTGTCGTGCGTTCGGGCGTGCCGGGTTCAAAACCCGGCACGGCGGGTTGCAAACCCGCCCTACCCTCATCCAACTCCATCGGCGGAAACATGCTCTCCGCGTAATACGGCAGATGCCCGCTCGTGAGATACATGTTCTCCCGCGCGAGGTGCGGCGTGCGGACGCGGTCGTAGCCGGCGGCGAACTCGGTTTCCTTCGCGAGCTTTTCCAGCTCCTCGATGAGCACCGTGCCGGCGGGCAGCCACAGCGGCAGGCCGGGGCCTACGTCGTCGTCGAACGTGAATAGCTCCATCTCCTTGCCGAGCTTGCGGTGGTCGCGCTTTTTCGCCTCTTCGAGCATCGTGAAATACTCTTCGAGCTGCGTCTTGTTTTTGAATGCCGTGCCGTAGATGCGCTGGAGCTGCGGGTTTTTTTCATCGCCCTTCCAGTAGGCGCTCGCGACGTGCGTGAGGCGGAACGCGCCGATGTTGCCCGTGCGCATCACGTGTGGCCCTGCGCACAGATCGAGGAAATCGCCGTTGCGGAAGAGCGAGATTTCCTCGCCCTCGGGGATGTCCGCGAGATTGCCGATTTTAAATTTGCTCACATTCCCCGGCCGTTCGCTCAAGCCGCCGAGCCGTCCGCTTTCCGCCATCGCGATTGCCTCCGCGCGCGTCACGGCCGTGCGCTCGAAGACGTTGTTCGCTTTGATCTCCTTTTTCATCTCCTCTTCGATGCGCGGGAAATCCTCCGGCGTGATGCGGTGCGCCATATCGAGGTCGTAGTAAAAGCCGTTCTCCACCGGCGGCCCCGCTGCGAATTGTGCATCCGGCCAGATGCGCAGGATGGCCGTGGCGAGCACGTGCGCCGCGCTGTGGCGGAGCCGTTCGATGTCGGTCATCGCGTTGCGTTGTTCGAGAGATTTGCGTTCGTCGGACATAAAATGGGGCGCGAAGCTAGCGGAAGCACGCCGGGCAGCAAGAGCGGAGCGGTGCCTCTCTTCACACACGTAAAAGCGCGCTGGCAAACGCTCCTAAAATCTCCGCGCTCCGCGCGACGGGCTTGCTTGGTGCGCTTGGTGCCTCCGCCATTTTCGCAACGGGAAGCGGCGCTGCCGCAAATTCGGCGCGCGATTTCTGCAAGAAGAGAACAGCGAGCGCGGCGATGGTGAGGGCGATGATGGGCGTCGAAGTGCCCGGGCCGCCGCCCATGATGGTGGTTCGCACGTCATTGGGGTCTATGAACGTCCTATCTTCGGACGGCGGAGGGAACGCGACCTTCGAGGCCTGCCACGCAAACAGACAGAAAAGAATCCCCACGAGGTAAAACCAAGCCCACCTTTTACGCCGCAGTAAACCAATGCCTGCCATAAAACTCACAGGTGGCCCCGCGACGACGATGAGCCAATCCAGCACTCCACCAGTGGATGTGCCGTAACTGCGCACCAGCAACATGAGGAATGAGATGATGCTGATCGGCGTAAGAACAGCGCCCACTACAATCATTACCCACGCCAAAGCGGTGACTAAAACCGAGCGCGACGGCGGCTGTGCGATAGGTGCAGGCTCAGAAGTCATTGCGTGGTAGTTGCATAGATGAAGCAGTAAGAAAGACTCAAAATTGACGCCATGAGAGTGAAAACAGGGCAGCGAAAAAAAACTGAGCCACTACCAAGCCGAGGGTGCTTACACTAGACGAAGTGTAACGTCGTCTGAGATGAGGCTGAGTTCAATCGGTGTGGCCCTCGCCGTGTAAAGGACGCCGGCGATTTTCACAGGGCCGATGCTTTCCGCGATGTAGCCGAAGTGATCGCCCGCCGCTGTGGTGCCGAGCGCTTGGCCTTTGATGGTGATGGCGGTGATGCGCGCGATGGCGGGCGTGCCGGTGGCGGCGATGGTGTCGTCTGCGCTGGCAAATTGCATATCTGCACCGCGGCTCACACCGACTGCGATGGACGAGGCGATCCAGTCGCCGCCGACGGTGACGGGGCCGAGGACGGGGTCGGCATTTTCCACGACCATGGTGCTGCGAATACCACCGGTGATGAGGCCGTTGGTGACGCTGCCTTTCACCGCGAGGCTGGTAAAACCGGACTTTGTGAAACCGGCAGTGAGCGCGAAGACGAGGTGCGCGGGGTCGCTGGTGGTGCCGCGGATGTCGCCGCCGATCTTCACGATGCCGGCGCTTTCGCGGATGCTGAGCAGTGAATTACCACCGGAGCCGCGCGCGACGAGGTC
Source organism: Prosthecobacter debontii (assembly GCA_945861385.1). GTDB lineage: Bacteria > Verrucomicrobiota > Verrucomicrobiia > Chthoniobacterales > Chthoniobacteraceae > SXWH01. The sequence continues at coordinate 19,815 of CAMAUI010000046.1, read as the reverse complement.
GCCGCCGATGGTGATGCTCTTTGCGTTGAGGCCGATTACGCTGTCCTGATTCATGCTGGTGCTGCCGAAGATGGTGCCGCCGATCTTCACGACGCCGAGGCCCCGCGCGGCGGTGATTTTGCCGCTGTGGAGGGAGCCACCAATCGTGACCGCGTCGAAGCCGCCATTGGGCGAGCGAAGTTCGCCCCCGCCTGCGGGGCCGCCGATGAGGTCGCCGCCGATGGTCACTTTCCCAAAGGATGCGGCGGTGATTTGCGCGACGGAAAAGCTGCCGGTGTTGCCCTCGATGCTGCCCCCGATAGCGAGGACGCCGACGCGGCCGGTAATGGTGAGCGCGCCGGTATCGACGCTGAGACCGGCGCGGAGGGAACCGCCGATTTTTACGAAAGCGGGGCTGCCGATGATGCGCACGCTGCCGCTAAAGCCGCCCACGCCGCCGTCGAGCGAACCGAGGATTTCGAGCCTCTTGATATTGCCCCCGAGGGCGACGGTGAACTCCGTGCTGATGGAGACGGTGGTGCCGATGATACTGCCTTCGATGCGGCCGGCGGTGAGGCTGTCGATCGACAGCGGACTGCCCGCGGGCTGAAAGGCTGCGCTGGTGGTGTTCTCGATGATCGAGCCGCGGATGAGTAGCTTGCCCACTTTCCCTGCAATGAGGTGCCCGCCGCCAAACGCGCTCTCGATCAGACTGCCCTGCACCGTGACCTTGCCGACGTCGCTCATCAAGACTGTGCCGGCAGGAAAAACACCAACTCCCGCGACCTCGATGCCGCCGCCGGTGATCGAGCCGCCGAGGAAAAACGACGGTGCGGAACGCATCACAATAATGCCGGAGCCAAAGGTCGGCCCGCCGATCACATCGCCGCCGATCCGCACAGGTCCGGTGGAGGCACCGATAGTGACCTGCACGCCGGTTGCGCCGTCCTGATACGTGCCGGTGCCGCCGCGCAGATCGCCGCCGATGGCGAAGCCGCCATTGGTGCCTTCCACGGTGAAGCCGTTCGCGCTGTTGATCAGGATTTCCGCAGAGTATGGGCCGGTGCTACCGTTCACGTCGTGACCGATTTTCACGGGTCCCGTGTTGCCGACGATGTAAAGCGAGCCGCTGTTGTTCCCGCTGCTTCCATTGAGATCGCGCCCGATTGAGATCGCGCCGGTATTTCCCAACACAAAAATCGAGCCGCTGTTTTTTCCGCCGCCGCCAAAGATCGAACCGCCAATCGTGATCGCGCCTGCATTGCCGCGGAGATCCAGCGCCTTTTGCTCCTAGGCCGCGCCAAAGACGTCGCGCTTGATCGAGATCGGCCCCGCGTTGCCGCTTACGGTGATCTGGCCGTTCGCCGTGTCCGCCACCGCATCCGCCGCGCCGAACATCGAGCCGCCGATGGACAGTTTACCGAGAACGCCCGAGACGATGATTTTTCCGGACTCATCGCCCGCGCCTGCGGCGAGGTCGCCGCCGATGGTGAGGCTCGTAATTCCGCTCGCCGAGATGCGTCCGCTGAATGTCGCCGCGCTGCCGCGCAGGTCGCCACCGATTTTGATGGAGCCGATTTTTCCGCTCACGTTGAGTTGCGCGCCTAGCACATCACCCGCGACGGTGATCGCGCCGACATCGCCGGTGATCGAGGAAGCGAGGTTGCCGCCGCCCTGCGTATCCGTGCCGAGGATGCCCATGGAGCGAACGGTGAGCGACTTGATCGCGGGCAGCGGACTGTTCGCATTTCCGCAGACGATTTTACCGAGGTCGCCTTTCACGCTCACAATGCCGAGATCCAGCCCCGTGGCAACGATACGCCCGATGTTCACCACGCCATCGCCCGTCGGCGCGCGTTTCACGAGCACAGCGAGATTCGCGCCATCAAGCCCCGCGCCAGTGATGAGGAGTTCCGCCGGGTTTTGCCCGGCAGTGAACGACACCGAGGCTAGCAGTGTTTTATTGGAGACGACATCCACTTTGTCCCCGTCCACATCGGTGAAAGTGAGGATCGCGGCGGGCGCGATGCGGTTTTCGAGGGGTTCGATGAAAGAGCGTTTCATCCCTTGTGGGTAATGCAGTTCGCCAAAAACTCACGTCGAATTCGTTCGGGTGCGGCATTTTCACCGCGATCATGGGCGGGATCTCAAGCCGGAAAAATGCCCTCACTTGCGACTGGCGCGTCAAACCCGGACGCGCTAGACGCAGCCTGATGTCCACACCTGCACCGCAACTCGAGATCGCCGGCTCGCGCAACTTCACCTCGTGGTTGCGCGAACAACGACTCTCGCTCGCATTCACCACCTACCAGACCGGCAAGCTCTTCCTCATCGGCACCAAGCCCGACGGCAAGCTCTCGGTCTTCGAGCGCACCTTCGAGCGGTGCATGGGCCTCGCCGTTTCGCCGGATGCGAAGACGCTCTGGATGTCTTCCATCTACCAGCTCTGGCGTTTTGAAAATGCAATCCCCAGCGGCACCACCGCGCCCGGTGGCTACGACCGGCTTTACGTCCCCCAACTCGGCTACACCACGGGCGATGTGGACGCGCACGACATCGCCCTCGACCGCGAGGGGCGTCCGCTTTTCGTGAACACTCTCTTCTCCTGCATCGCCGCGCCGAGCGAATCGCACAGCTTCCGGCCCGTGTGGCGTCCGCCCTTCATCACGAAGCTCGCTGCCGAGGATCGCTGCCACATGAACGGCCTTGCCCTCCGCGACGGCACGCCCGCATTTGTCACCGCCGTGAGCACGACAGATGTTCACGAAGGCTGGCGCGAGAAGCGGCGCGACGACGGCGTCGTCATCGACGTGCAGGCAAACGAAATCATCTGCCGCAGCCTCTCCATGCCGCACTCTCCGCGATGGCACGATGGGAAACTCTACGTGCTCAACAGCGGCGCGGGCGAGTTTGGCACCGTCAACCTCGCGAGCGGAAAGTTCGAGCCGATCTGCTTTTGCCCCGGCTACGCGCGCGGCCTCGCCATCGTGGGGAATTTCGCCGTCATCGGCCTCAGCACCTGCCGCGAGAACCGCACCTTCTCCGGCCTCGCGCTCGACGACGCACTCGCCGCGAAAGACGTGCAGCCGCGCTGCGGCCTGCTCGTGGTGGACCTGCGCACCGGCGACATTGCCCACTCGCTCAACATCGAAGGCATCGTGCGCGAGCTTTACGACGTGGCAATTCTCCCCGGCGTCATCATGCCAGGCGCGCTTGGTTTCAAGACGGAGGAAATCCGCCGCACCATCACCATCGAAGAGTGACCCGTGGCTCACGCCGCCGGGCGGTGGGTTTATAACAATTTGGAAACAGCAGGTTTTTTTGCGTGACAACGTGAGGGGGTTCTTGGATGTAATGAGGGCGATACATATCGGATCGCATAGCTGTGCTGTTGGCCGTGGTGCTGTTCCGGGATTCTTCATCTTTAACCAAATAATTATACCATGAAACTCGCTACTGCCCGCACTTCCACCATCGAAATCCTCGAAAGTCGCATTGCGCCGGCCGCCGTCGTCACCATGGATCTCTCGGGGCTCACGGGCGACAACGGCTTCAAGATCAGCGGCGAAGCGGCCAACGACTACTCCGGCCGTTCGGTGAGCGGAGCGGGCGACATCAATGGCGACGGGATCGATGACCTCATCGTCGGCGCTCGTTCTGCGGACGCGAATGGCAACAACTCCGGGGCGAGCTACGTGGTCTTCGGGAGCAGCACGGGCTTTGCGGCGAATGTGGATCTCTCGGGGCTCACGGGCGCCAACGGCTTCAAGATCAGCGGCGAATCGGAATACGACAACTCCGGCATTTCGGTGAGCGGAGCGGGCGACATCAATGGCGACGGGATCGATGACCTCATCGTCGGCGCTAGTTATGCGGAGGGGAATGCCTACGCCTCCGGGGCGAGCTACGTGGTCTTCGGAATAAGGAACGTCACCCCGACTTTCAGCACAGACTTCAAGACCGCCACGTTTACCGATGTGGACGGCGACCTCGTGACCGTGAAGACGACGGCGGGCACTTTCGACACGACGAACTTCAGAGTCTTCTTGGAGTTTGGGGCTGTGACCGTTGGCGGGCGATTCAGCATGCTGGACTTGAGCGATGAGGAGTTTGACGGGGCGAATATCACGATCACCGCCAAACGCAGCGTCACCCTCGGCGGCGATGGGCTGGTGAACCTCGGTTTCCTCGACGCGACCGGCGTGGACCTCGGCGTCTTTTCCCTCAAGGGCGATCTGGGGCGGGTGAAACTGGGAGATGGCACGGGGGCTTCGGCCACATCATTCACCGTCAGCTCGATGGGCGTGTATGGCATGAGCACGCAGTGGGGCGCCTCCAACAGCACGGTCAGCCACGTGACTGGCGAACTGCCCCTGCTGACGATCTCCGGCGACGTGGCCGGCATCACCCTGAATGCGTCAAGCCTCGGCACCGCGAAAATCACCGGCAACGTCGAAGGCGCGACCTTCCAAATCGCCGGCGCGCTCACCGCGCTGACAGTGAATGGCGACGTGCTCGACACCACGCTCATCATCGACGAGGAGGTGGGCAGCATCGTGCCCGGCGCGACCCCCGGCACTTATAAAGTCCTCGGCGGAATCAAAATCAATGGCGACGTGGAAGATTCAACTCTCGAAGTCGGAGGCAACGTCTCCACACTCAGCATCGACGGCACTGTCCGCGACTGCTACCTCAAAAGCAACGGCTTCGGCAGCATCGCCACAGGGGCCACGACCGGCAGTGTGAAAATCAACGGTGGTATTAGCATCACGGGCAGTTTGCTGAACAGCTACATCAGGACAAATGGCGATCTCGCCAAGCTCGGTGTTGGCCGTCGGCTCGATGGCAGCACCGTCAGCGCACGCGGCACGGATGCCCCCGCCGACGACGTCGCCGCACAGACCATCGGAGCCATCACCGTCGGCGGCCGCGTCTCTCATTCCTCCATCCTCGCCGGCTACGACACGGAGGGGTCCGCCGTGAATGCCAACGTGCATATCGGCAAAGTGAAGGTGGGCACGCACTGGATCGCGAGCAATCTTGTCGCCGGCGTGACCGCTGGAAACGACGACAAGTGGGGCACCACCGATGATGTGGTCATCAGCGGGGGCAACTCCATCGTGAGCAGTATCGCCTCGCTGGTCATCACCGGCCACGCCCGCGGCACCGTGGGCGGCATGGACCGCTTCGGTATCGTTGCGCAGAAAGTGACAGCTCTCAGCGTCAGCGGCACCACCATCCCGCTGACCGCCGGCGCGAGCAACAACCTCACCGGCTTCGCCCTCGGCTCGACCTTCGACTTCCGCGTGCGCGAGGTGGCGGTGGCGGCATAGCGCGGAGCAACTGCGACTGCGGCGAAGCTTGCCCGATGCGGTGGTTCTGGCATGAAGGACGTATCGCACAGCACGACTCCGATTATCAGCTTCTCGACAGCGGCGGGTTTCAGAAACTCGAACGCTTCGGCGACATCGTGCTTGCGCGTCCTTGCGCGCAGGCGGTGTGGCAGGCTTCGCAGCCCGGCGTGTGGCGTGCGGCGACGGCGACTTTCTCACGCGAAAATGGCAATCGCTGGGAAGGTCGCGAGCGTTTGCCGGCGACATGGATCATCGCGGTGGAGGGTGTAAAATTTCAGCTTAGCTCGACGGATTTCGGGCATCTCGGGATTTTCCCCGAGCAGCGCGACCAATGGCGGCGCATCGCGGAGGACTGCGCTGCTTTTTATAAACGCCACGGACGCCCGGCGCGGGTGCTAAATCTTTTCGCCTACTCCGGTGGCAGCACTCTCGCCGCTGCGTGCGCTGGCGCGGAAGTCTGCCATGTGGATGCTTCGAAAGGAATGGTCGAGTGGGCGCGCAAAAATGCCGCGTTGAACGGACTTCAGGAAAAGCCCGTCCGCTGGATCGTGGACGACGTGGCGAAATTCCTCGAACGCGAACTGCGTCGCGGTCAGCGCTACGACCTGCTCATCCTCGATCCGCCGAGCTATGGGCGCGGCGCGAAGGGCGAAATTTTCAAAATCGAAAACCATCTGCCGGATTTGCTCTCACTCCTCGCGCGGTTGTTATCCGCCGAGCCGGCGGGCGTGTTGATTTCCTGCCACACTCCCGAGCTGACTCCCATTTCGCTGCACCATCTTTTGCAGCAGGCGTTCGGAAAAAGCGGCGCGCTCGAACACGGCGAAATGCTGCTGCGCGGCGAGGCCGATGTGCTTCCTGTGCCGAGTGGGAGTTTCTGCCGGTGGATTTCGAAAGCTGCCCGCTGACGCTGCCCGCAAGCCCCGCTTTCAATGCGAAGTCAATCGGGGCGCGACGATTGTGATCGAGGCGAAAATGGCTTTGTCCCGCCGGATTCGCGTGGATCACGTTTGCCACGCTGCCCATCCCGAGCCGTTCCGCGATCCAGCCCTGCCCGACTTGTCCACCCAAGTGCGCTGGCTGATTCCATCCATCCCGTATTCGATGCGTGGAAACATCCTCCTCGAGGGCTTCGCGGTTTTCGGCTCGTCCATCGTGCGTGCTGGTGCGTAATGGAAGCCGATGAACACCATTACGACGACGGCACTCCTGGAACAACTGAGCTGGCGTTACGCCACGAAGCAATTCGATGCGGCGAGGAAAATCCCCGGCGAGATTTGGGCGGCGATCGAGCGGGCGCTTGTGCTCACGCCGTCTTCTTTCGGGCTTCAGCCGTGGAAGTTCGTCGTGGTGAGCGACCCGGCGGTGAAGAAATCACTCGTGGCGTCGTCGTGGAACCAGTCGCAGCCCGCGGACTGCTCGCATCATGTGGTATTTGCCGCGCGAAGGAGTCTCGATGAAGTGGAGATTGACCGTTTCCTCGACAGCATCGTGGCGGCGCGCGGTGGTGCGAGGGCCGACCTCGCGGGGTATCGTGGGATGATGGCAGGCTTTGCGGCGAAGGCCGCGAAGGAAGGCTGGGCGAAGGAATGGGCGATCCGGCAGGTGTACATCGCGCTCGGGAATTTCATGACTTCTTGCGCGGTGCTCGGCGTTGATGCGTGCCCGATGGAGGGAATCTTGCCGGATCAATACGACAGGATTCTCGGGCTGGAGGGAACAGACTTCACGACGGTCGTCGCGTGCGCGGCGGGATACCGCGCGGCGGATGACAAGTACGCGAAGCTGCCGAAGGTGCGCTATGCGGCGGCGGACGTGATCCAGCACGTCTGACACCGTGGCGAGGTCACGGTTTCTTTTCGATGGGCGGCTTGGGTCTGGCCTCGTCAGCCTCGAGCAGCGTCAGGATTTCGAGTGAGTTGGCGGACTTGTGTTCCGCGATTTGCGCGTGGAGGAAACTCTTTGCCTCGGCGGGACCTTTCGCCTGGCGGATCGCGCCGTATTCGTGGATTGCAACGCGGACGCGGTCATCGGGGTTGGCAAAGGCTTCGCGCGCCTGCTTGAAAATGGAGATGGCGGGGCCGGGATTGTCGCCGGCGAGGTAGAGCAGGCCGAGGCCCTCGAAAATGATGCCGCTCTTCAGGCGTTTCGCGGCCGCGTTGAGTTCCGAGATGCCGGATTCGCGTCCGACTTTCAACCACGTCCGCACCCCGGCGCGGTAGGCGTCCCACTCGTTCTCGAGGTCCGGTTTTCCGGAGGAAATCGCGGCGAAAGGCCTGTAGAGCGGATCGCCGACGCACGTGGTCATCCACGAGAGAAATCGTTGCGACATGGTGGTTGCCTCGGCGAAAGTGAAACCCTCGCGCAGTCGCTGGGAGAAGACATTAAGGTGCGAGGTGAGGCCCAGATAGGGCTCGTAGGTGTTGCCGATCGTCGCGCACGCGCCGGACGCCAGCATCGGCCCGCACCACCCCCGCTCGGTCCCGCGCAGGGTGCTCGCGCTGAACGAATGCAGATGCACCGCCACTGCGCCGGCGGGGAATTTGAATGTCTTGCTCGCAAATGGTCCCGCGACTTTTTCGTTGTACCAGCCGAAATAGAGCGCGGGGTGGCGCATCGGGTACGGTGCGGGGAAAAGCGCGGGGCCGTTGTCGAGGATCACGGGGATTCCGTTTTCGCGGAAGTCAGCCGCGACTTTTTCCAGCCAGCGGTCGCCATCGGCCAGCGGGCCGGCCTTCAGCCCGCGCGCATCCACGTAGGCAAGCCCGCGGAGGCCGGTCTTTTCGGTCGCGATGGTGTCCTCGATCATCCGGCGGACGATGGCGGGCGTCGGCGCATCAAGGCGGCAGACGAGAAGCTGGCTGGTGAGTTCCGTGTCCTGGATGACCTTGTCGTCGCGGTAGTAGGGATTGGCGAGGATGCCGGAAATGCGGCGTGACCAAAGGCCGAGCAGGGCGAGTTCGGAGTCGAGCGCGCATTCGTTGCGGATGAAAATCGCCTCGGGTTCACCGTCTGGCACATCTCCCTCGTAAGGACCGCAACTCTTGATTTTAAGCGGGATGCCGCGCATGACGGCGACGAAGCGGATTTTCGTCTCGAGCACGCGGCCGGCGGGATCATCGTCCTTGCGGACCCTCCACCAGCCGCGCTGGACGAATATTTTCCTGAGTGGCTCGGCGATGGTCCGGTCGTAGTCATCGCGGCTGATCTCCTCGCCCGGCGGCACTTTCACACCCACGAGATTCAGCACGGGGATGTCCCGTTTTTCCTGGTAGAATCCGGCAAGCGCAACGGAATCGAGGTCGTTCTCGTTGTAAAGAACCACGGTTTGCGCCGCGAGATCCGCGGCGAGGCGGGGGCGCGGTCTTGCAGCGGGAAGCGGCGCGGCGTTCGGATCGTCCTGGGCGACCGCGGTTGCGACGAGGAGGATGGCGGTGATGATGCGTGAGAGCGTGGTGGTCATTGCTGGAGCTTGAGCCCGTCGTAGGCGATGCGGACATTTTGGGGAAGGGCGGCCTCGGTCTCCGCGTGGCCGAGATCGTGGCACAGGTGGGTGAACCACGTCATGCGCGGCTGCACGGCCTCGTGGACCGCGAGCGCCTCCGCGACGTTCATGTGCGTGGGGTGCTCCCGGTGGCGCAGAGCGTCGAGGATGAGCGTCTCCACCCCGGCGATCTGATCGCGCACGGCATCCGGGACAGCCTTGCAGTCGCAGAGATACGCGGCGATTTTCCGCCCGCCGCGCGTGAAGAGGAAACCGCAGGTCGTCATGCGTCCGTGCGGCACGGGGAGCGGCGTGAGGAGCGTCTGGCCGAGCTGGAAAGGCGCATCCACCGCGTGGCTGCGCGGGTGCAGGTAGCCGGGGAAGCGGTTGCTGCCATCGAAGGCGAATGAGAACGCGCGCTCGACCAGCGTGAGTGTCTCCGCCGAGCCGTAAACGGGCATCTCCTTTCCGCCGTGGCAGAATGCGCGGATGTCGTCGAAGCCCATGATGTGATCCGTGTGCGCGTGCGTGAACACCACGGCATCCACCCGCCGGATCCGTTCGCGCAGCGCCTGATTCCGGAAGTCCGGGCCCGTATCCACGACGAACGCACACTCCGGCGTCTCGATATAAAGCGAGGCGCGTGAGCGATTGTCGCGCGGATCCGGCGATGTGCAGACCGGGCAGTCGCAAGTGAGCATCGGGATGCCCTGCGAGGTCCCGGTGCCGAGGAAAGTCAGCGAAAAATCCACCATGAAAGAGCGGGGCAGGCTACCAGCCGGAGAGCATGCCGCAAGCGAATCGCGGGAAAGTTAAGGCGGACGGAACCCGGATGAGTTCCGCCCGCCTTTTTCCCAACCAACAACCAACAAATCTTCAGCCGGATGCTTCGTCATGCGCCCATTCGTGCATCTTGCGACGCTGGAATGAGGACATGGTTTAGCGGGCTGGTGAGACCTGCGTTCGCAGAAAGCGTGCCCGGAGCAGTCCCCGAGTCCGGTCAGCGCTTCGGAACTTTGGGCATGCCGGGACAAGCGGGGGAGCAGCGCCGATCACGCAGCCGCAGGGAATTCGCGTCTCCCGGCGTGACGGCGCTCGCGCAAGCGGCGCTTGAAGTTGCTCCGGCGCGCCGCGGTTTCAGACGCGGAGTAGAGTTGCTTCACCAGCCCCATGAAGCCGCTTTGCAATTCGGCGACGCTCATTTTCGCGGGCTGAAAGTTGATGTCGAACAGCGTGCAAAGATCCCACGCGCGGTCGCGCAGGATGCGACCCTCGGCTTTCAGCCTGCGGTAGAGCGGCGTTCCGGGGAATGCAGTGAAGAAGGTTGTCTGCACTTCGTAGAGGCCGCTCTCACGGACGAAACGGAGGACCTCCTCGAAAACCCCGGGACCATCCCCGTCGAGGCCGAGGATGAAACATCCGTTCACGGTGATGCCGTGATCCTGGATGCGCTCGATGGCGGCAAGGTATTGGTCGTGCCGCCGGTGCTTCCAGTTTGTGGCGGTCTCGATGCCGTCGAGGCTCGCCTGACGCGGGCTTTCGAGGCCGATGAGAACTTGCTGACAACCGGCGTCTCGCATGAGGGCGAGGAGATCGCCGTCCTCGGCAACGCGGATGTCGGCCTCGGTGAACCAGCGGAGGTTCTCGCGCACAAGGGCGCGAAGGAGGGTTTTGTAATGCTCGCGATGGACGAAACTGTTGTCATCCGCGAACTCGATGAAGGGGCGCGGCCAGATCCGCTTGATGGCATGGATTTCGGCGATGACTTTTTCGACGGGCTTCAACTTGTAGCGCGGCGTGAGGAGGATGCTGCTCGCGCAAAACTCGCACTTGTGCGGGCACCCGCGGCTGGTCTGCACGGTGATGCGGTTGTATTTTCCGGGGTCGAGCAGATCGAAGCGCGGCATCGGCGCGTCTTTCAAATCGAAGAGTCCCGCCGGCTCGCTGCGGTAGATTTTTTCGAGCGCGCCGCGCTCAAAATCGGCCAGGACTACCGGCCAGAGCGGCTCGCCTTCGCCGATGACGATGGCGCTCGCGTGTTCGAGCGCCTCATCCGGCACGCTCGTGACGTGCAGCCCTCCCATGATGACGGGAATCCCCAGCGCGCGGTACCGGTCGGCGACGGCGTAGGCGTCGAAAATCTGCGCGGAGAGCGACGTGATGGCGACGAGGTCGTAGTCGTCGGGCAGTTCCCCTGCGGCGCGGAGGTCGGCAATCTCGCGGTATTCGATTTCAAAACGGTCTGGCGTAAGTCCGGCGAGCGTGAGCAGCGAGAGGCTGGGAAGCGAGGCGATGACTTTGCTGCGCTCGATGAAGCCGGGGAGCGTAAGACCCGCGGCGAGGAGTTCGGGATTTTGCGCCCGGACTCCGCTCATGGCGATGAAGCCGATGCGTTTGCTTTTCATAGGATGGCGATGAATGTGGTCACGCCCGCGACGAGCAGGCTGATCACCGGGATGGCGAACAGGTGCCGCGCTGCGCGGAAGTTTGCGCAGATCGCGCAGCAGACGGGCATGGTCACGCCGCCGATGAGGAAGGCGACGGATGCTGTGTTTAACAGGGCGGGCGCAGCCGGCAGCGAGCGGACCGTGGCGAAGAACAGGAGGTTCGCCATGCCGAGGCCGAAGAACGAAATATGCCCGAGCCGGTACAGCCGCCGCGGCCACGAGCCGTAGCCGCCGAGCCAGTCCTCGCGATGAAATGCGAGGCCCATAAGCATCCCGGAAAAGAAACCGAGAAGGATCCAGGCCCATGCGAAGATGAGGTTCCAGCGAAGAAGATCGGCGTTCATTGGGCGGGAAGCTATTCGCCATGCGCCCGAATTGGGTAATTGATATTCCAGCCGTGAACATCGAGAAAAGCGATGCGTGAACATCCACCACCTGGAGCTTTTCTACTACGTCGCGAAGCACGGCGGCATCATGGAAGCCGTGCGCAAAATCCCCTACGGGATCCAGCAACCGGCGGTGAGCGCGCAGATCCTCCAGCTCGAACGCGCCCTCGGCACAAAGCTTTTCCAGCGACGTCCGTTTGTGCTGAGCGCGGAGGGTGTGCGGCTCTTCGAGTTCATCAAGCCGTTCTTCGGCGACATCGTGAAAGTGGCCGGCGAGATCATGGGCAAAGCCGCGCGCTTTGTCCGGCTCGGTGCATCAGGCCCGGTCCTGCGCCATCATCTTCCGCAGGCGCTGCAGCTTCTCCGCGAGGCGACTCCGGGCCTCAGGTTGCAACTGACCGAGGGTTACGAGCCACAGCTCATGCAGATGTTAAAAAGGGACGAAATTGACCTCGCGATCACCGCACTGAACGATTCGATGCCATCCGGCTTTGGCACCGCGCCGCTGCTGTCGCTCCCGCTCGCCCTGCTGGTGTCAAAAGCGTGCGGCATCCGGTCGCCGGGCGATCTGTGGAAGCGGGATTCGATAGACGAGCCGCTGATCACCCTGCCCGCGGATGACGGCATTTCCCGCCATTTTCAAAACGGTCTCCAACAACTCGGCGTGGACTGGCCGCCGGGACTTGTGGTGAGTTCGCTCGAGTTGATCGAAACCTACGTGGCGGAGGGATTCGGGTTCGGCGCGGTCGTCCAAGTGCCGGGGATCAAGCCCGGCGCTGCTGTGCGGCTGATACCGCTGCCAGATTTCGCCCCGCTCAAAGTCGGCATCGTGTGGAACGGCACCGCATCTCCGCTCATCCAATCCATGGTCACCGCCTTTCAAGGCTACGTCCGGAAATTAGCCGGCGGCTGACGAGGGCATCACGCCGGCATGTGCTCATCCCGCGAGCCGTTCGTAAGCTGCGGAGGTGTCCGGGTGGTGTCCGGAGCTTGTGAGATCAATGATACGCTGGGCGGGCGTGAGGGATTTCAGCGCCGGATGGTAGGCGGTGTTGATGTTTCCGAGGAGGATGATTTCCGCATCGGCGACGGCTTCCCCGGCGCTTGCGACCATGAGCTTCGCGAGATGCGGGATGTGCTGCTCGATGTAGCGGCGGTTCGCGCCCACGAGTCGGGCGGTGTTCACGGAGGGATCGAAAAGACGCAACTCGCACCCTTTCCCGAGGAGCGCCTCGATGACGGTGACGACCGGGCTTTCGCGCAGGTCGTCGGTGCCGCCCTTGAATGCGAAGCCAAGGACGGCGATGCGCTTGCGGCCGGCGGCGAGGATGGTGCGGATGGCGTTTTCGATTTGATGCGTGTTGCTATGGCCGATGGCGTTGAGCACTGGCACGGTCACATCGCGCGAGCGTGCGAACCACGTCATCGCGCGGAGATCCTTCGGCAGGCATGAGCCGCCGTAGGCGAAGCCGGGCTTGAGATACGCAGGCGAGAGGTTGAGCTTCGTATCCTCGCAGAAAATGCGCATGACCTCGTGCGAATCCACGCCGGCGGCTTTCGCGAGCAGGCCGATTTCGTTGCCGAAGGTGATCTTCAGCGCGTGGAAGATGTTGTCGCAGTACTTGACCATCTCCGCGACTTTCACCGCGGTGTGGATGACGGGGCCTGGCAGCCCCTCGTACAGCCTGGCGACGAGCGCGGCATCGTCTGCGGAATCCGCGCCGATGACGGTTTTCGGCGGGTTGTAAAAATCGCGGACGGCCGAGGACTCGCGCATGAACTCGGGATTCATCACCACGCCGAAGCCCGCGCCCGCACGCTTTCCGGACGCTGCCTCGAGCGCGGGCACGACCACATTTTCAATGGTGCCCGGCAGCACGGTGGAGCGGACGACGACCACGTGGCGCGCGGATTTTCCGCGGAGCGCGGCGCCGATGTCGGCGCAGACGCGGCGGATATAAGTGAGATCGAGTTCCCCGCCCGGCTGGCTCGGCGTGCCGACGCAGAGCAGCGAAAGTTCGGATGCGGCGACGGCTTCCGCTGCGTCGCCGGTGGCGCGCAGGCTGCCGTCGGCGATGGCATCACGAAGAATGTCCCCGATCTCGGCCTCGATGATCGGCGACTGGCCGGAATTGATTAGGGAGACTTTGGAAGGCTCGGAATCCACGCCGATCACGCGATGGCCGGCCTTCGCAAAGCAGCCGGCAATCACGGTGCCGACGTAACCAAGGCCGAAGATGCTGAGATTCATGGGTGCATACGCCTAGACCCTGCGGCAGGCATTTGGCCAAGGAATTTCTGGCCACACCGGGATTGGAGCCTACATTCCGGTGCAATTCCGGAGCACGCCAATGCCAGCACCGACATCGCACACTGAAGCCCAAAAATTTTTCGACCAGATCGCAGAGGATTACCGCATCCGCTCGGAGGGTCAGGTTTACAACGTCAGCTCACTGAGCTTTTCGCGCCGGCAGGACATTGTCACGGGCCTGCTGAATCATACACCGCAGGGTGGCACGGTGCTCGATTACGGGATGGGGCCCGCGGTCTTCGGTCCAGCGGCGGCGCGGCGCGGATGCTGTTACATCGGCGTGGATATCTCGCAGAAAATGATTGATCTCGCGCAGACCATGAACATTCCCAATGCCGAGTACCACCTCGGGGACCTGGCGGTGCTGGAGAAGTTCAAAGGCGTCGCGGACACGGTGCTTCTCATCGGGCTGATTGATTATCTCGAAGACCCGGCGGAAGGCCTCCGGGCGCTCGCACGCGCGGTGAAACCCGGTGGCCGCATGATCCTTTCGTTTCGCAACCGCCGCTCGCTCCCGCGCATCCTGCGCGACACCTGCAAGGCCGCATGGCGCGCCGCGAAGCGGGAGTCGCACGAGAGCGGCACCGCGTTCGCCGCCCCGGTGCTCGAACGGTCGTTTGTGCCACAGCGTGACTTCGTGCCGGTGCTGCGCGAGGAGGGTTTTCAGGATTTTGAAGTGCGCTATCTCGATTGTTCCCCCGTCTTTTGGAAAATGCCGCTGCCTCGGCCACTGTGGCGTCTTTGGAAAAAGGCGGATGAGATTTTCTCGCGGCCATTTCTCTCGATGTTTTGCGCGTCCGGCGCCCTGATGGCGTCGGCGAAGAAGTAACCGTGGTGTTCACCGCGCTGATGTATCACTCGCTGTCCGACGGACGGCACCCCGACACGCTCTACCCAAAATACTCCACGCGGCTCGCCGTCTTCAAAGGCCACCTCCGCGCCATGCTCGACGCCGGTTTTCACCTCACGACGTTGCGCGCATTGCTTGCAGCGCACGATGCGGGCGGGCTGCTGCCGCAAAAAACCTGCGTGCTCACCTTCGATGACGGCCACCGCAGTTCGCTGGATTTCGCCGATGCGATGGAGGCCGCAGGCGTGCGGGGCACATTCTTCCTGACGTCGCGCTACTGCACAGAGCGCGCCGAGTTTCTTTGCGCGGCGCATATCCGTGAACTCGCCGGACGCGGGTTCGACTTCGGCACGCACGGGGAGACGCACCGACCGTTGCGTTTCCTGCCGGTCAACGAGATGAGGCGCGAGCTGTCGGACAGCAAGGCGTGGCTCGAGGATGTGCTCGGAGCGCGGGTGGCGACGATGTCATTGCCGGCGGGGATGGGAGGCGCGGCGGTCGAGCGGACGGCGTTCGATCTTGGCTACCGGCTGATCGGCAATTCGCGCGAAGCCGTCAACCGCGCGCTCGCGGTTCCGGGAGGGGTGAATCGCTTCGCGGTGCTCGCACATCACACCGCGGAAGACATTGTGAAGATCGCCGCTGCTTCGCCCGCTTACGTGTGGAAGCGCCGGCTTCGCGCCGCTGCGCTCTGGCTCCCGAAGCGCATGCTGCAGCCATACAAGCGCACCCGCGGCTGATGCGCATCCTGTTTCACAACTGCCGTCTGCTGCATCCGCTCCACGGCGGTGACCGCATCCGCACCTACAACATGCTGCGCGAACTGCGGAAGCTGCATCACATCACCTATCTCACGCTTCGCACGCCCGCCGATGCGCCGGAGGCCACTGCCCTCGCGGAGGAGTATTGCCACGAACTGATCGCGGGGGATCACGCGGTGAAAAACAAGCGGTCGCTCCGCTTTTTCACCGGGGTTCTGTGGAATACCCTCTTTGGAAAATACCCGTTCCTCGGCCAGAAATACTTCTCCCAGGGGATTACGCGCCGCCTTGCCGCGCTCTCCGCCCCCGCTCACACGCCGCAGTTTGACATGCTCATCTGCGACTATCTCGCGCCGATGGTGAATTTCCTCGAGCTCGCCGCACGGCCGCCGCAGCCCGTCCTGCTTTTCCAGCACAATGTTGAATCCATGATCTTCGAGCGGCACGCCGCCACTGCTCGGAATTTCCTCATGCGCGCCCTGTACCGCCGCCAGTGGAAAATGATGCTCAATTTCGAGCGCCGTGCCGCCGCCTTTGCCGATGCGCAGGTCGCCGTGTCCGACGTGGACGCCGCGTTTTTCCGCACGCGGCTGGGAATGGACAATGTGCTCGGCGCAGTGCCGACCGGGGTGGACTGCGAATACTTCCAGCCGCCGGGAGCGCCGCCCACGGGGCAGCGGCTGGCTTTTCTCGGCTCGATGGATTGGGACGCGAACCAGGACGCCGTCCGCTGGTTTGTGGATGAAATTCTCCCGCGCATTCGCAAGCACGCGCCCGCCGCGGAATGCCTCGTCATCGGCCGCAACCCGCCCGGCTGGCTGCGCGATCGCGCGGCGGCGGATGTCGGCATCGAAATCACGGGCACCGTCCCGGACGTGCGCCCGCACATGGCCTCGGCGGTCGCGATGGTGCTCCCGCTGCGCATCGGCGGCGGCACGCGGATCAAGGTGTACGAGGCGATGGCGATGGGTGTGCCCGTCGTCTCAACGCGGATCGGCGCGGAGGGTCTCGATGTCAGCCACGGCGAAAACATCCTGCTCGCTGACGATGCGGAATCCTTCGCCGCCGAGTGTGTCGCGATGCTCGGGAATCCGGCGCGTGCCTCGGAGATGGCGGCGGCAGCGCGCAGGCATGTGGCGGAAAAGTATTCGTGGGCGGGTGTCGCCGGGATCTTCAGCCGGTTTTGTGAGCAGACCGTCGCGATGCCTCGTAGCCGATAAGCCCACCGCGCCGCCGCCCCCGCACTCCGTCCATCCCGTCCATCCCGTCCACCGCGCGGCGGCGACTCCCGGTGCCGCTACTCCACCACCCATTCCGCCCAGCCGGGTGACTCGACGATTTCCACCTCCGCGCCGGGCTGCCGCTGCCAGCGCGCGACGGCCTTGTGGCCATCCAGCAGCTTCGCGCCCTCCACCGGGCCGAGCACGCTGAGCGCCGTGGCAAGACTGTCGGCTGTCAGCCCGTCCCGCGCGATGACGGTGACGAGACCATGGTCTGTCAGCGGCTGGCCGGTGCGGAGGTCGAGGATGTGCGAGTATCGTTTGCCGTCGAGATCGAGGCGCTGGAAACGATCGCCGCTGGTGGCGATCGCGGCATTCGCAAGCTCCACCACAATCCCGGCCGGCTTCTTCGCGCCGCCCTCCGCATCGAGCGGCTCGACCGTGATCCGCCAGCCCTTCCGCCCCGGCGGCGGATCGCCGGCAGACATGTCCCCGGCACCGGCGACGAGCGCGATGCGATGCCCGCTTTCCGAGAGCACCCGCAACGCCTCGTCGCACGCGTAGCCCTTCGCGATCGCGCCCAGGTCGAGCCGCATGTCCGGTGTCGTGAGCGTCGCGGTCTTCGCCGAGGGATCGAGCTTCAGCTTCCGCCATCCGACCCGCGCGCGAAGCTCGGCGATGCGCGCCGGGGCTGGAAACTCGTGGCTCCGGCGCGCGCGCCGCCAGAGCGCGGTGAGCGGCCCGCCGGTCACATCGAAAGCCCCGCCCGAGTCCTCCGCGAGCAACTGCGCGCGCGAGAGCACCCGCCAGAGCGGCTCGCTGACCTTCACCGCATGGCCGCTCCCGGAAGTGCGCGAGAGCTTCGTGAGTTCGCTGTCCTCCTCATAATCGCTGAAGACCGCATTCAGCGCCTTGATCCGCGCAAACGCGGCCTCGCCCGCCGCCTTCGCCGCCGCCTCGCTTTTTGAAAAGATCGAGATGCGGAAGCCGACGCCCATCTCCGGCTTCTCGAAGACAAATTTCTGCAACTCCTCCGCGCGGAGCACGCCTGCGATGAAAACCAAAAGCCAGCGAAGCATCACAACACCCTGCCCGGCAGCCCGGCTGCAAGCCAGCGCCATTGTCCCGGCAAGACGATGTCGGAACCGTCTTCGACGGCGGCGGCGCGATAGTGGATAGCCACACGGGTGAAGTCCGCATTGTGAAAGACGCAGGTGACGTTGTCTTTCTCCGCCGCCTGCTCGAAGCCTGCCGGATACCGCTGCCGGGGTGACGCGGCACAAGCTGCCAGCTTGCGCCTCCCGGCGGATGCGGTGCATACCACCCTGCGCCCATGCCACGAATCGCCGCCATCCTTCTCGCCTGCCTCTTCGCCTTGCCCGCCGGCTGCGGCAGGACGGCACAGCGCGCGGATCTCGTGGTGATCAACGGCGCGGAGCCGGACTCGATTGATCCTGCAAAAATCCGTGGGCAGCCCGAGGGGCGCGTGGCGTATGCGCTGTTCGAGGGGCTGACTCGCACCAACGAGAAAGGCGAGGCGGAGCCGGGCGTGGCGGAGCGTTGGGAGATTTCGCCGGACGGGAGGCGTTACACTTTCCATCTGCGCGCGAATGCAAAATGGAGCAACGGCGATCCGGTGACGGCGCGAGACTTCGTCTGGTCATGGCTGCGGGCGCTGCGGGAACCGGAGGCGGAGTATAAGTACCAATTCTACTACATCGTCGGCGCGGAGGCCTACGGGGAGGCGAAGGATGTCGCGACGCGGCCTGCGGACGACACGGTCGGTGTGCGTGCGGTGGACGACCGGACACTGACCGTGGAACTGAAAAATCCGACGCCGTTCTTCATAGACCTGTCCGGCTTTTACACGCTGATGCCCGTGCATCCCGCGACAGTCGAGCGCGCGGAGAAGGCCGGTGAATCGTGGATCCGGCCCGGCAAACTCGTGAACAACGGTGCCTATCTGCTCGATGCGTGGCGGCTCAATGACCGCATCCGCCTCGCAAAAAATCCGGATTACTGGGACGCGAAGAACGTGCGGATGAAGACGGTGGACCTGCTGCCGATGGGATCCCCAAACACGGCGTTCAACTTCTACCACAGCGGCGTGGCGGATCTGATCCTCGACAAGTCCATGATCCCCACCTCGCTCGTCCCGGTGCTCAAATCGCGGCCCGACTACCACGCAGCGCCGATCCTCGCGACTTACTTCATGCGCTTCAACGCGACACGAAAACCTTTCGACGATGTGCGTGTGCGGAAGGCGTTCTCGCTCGTCGTGGACAAGCAACTCCTCACCGACAAAGTCACGCAGGCTGGCGAAGTGGTGGCGGACGCGTTCGTGCCTCCCGGCACCGCCGGCTACCAACCGCCGGCGGGCTTGAAGCGCGATCCGGAGGCCGCGCGGAAGCTGCTCGCGGATGCCGGCTTCCCGGGCGGCGCCGGCTTCCCGGTGGTGCGGTATCTTTATACAAACCGCAGCGAGACGGATGAAAAGATCGCCGTGGAATTGCAGGCGATGCTCAAGCGCGACCTCGGCATCTCGATCCAGCTCACCAAGCAGGAATGGGCCGTGTATTTGAACTCGCAGAGCGGGCTGGACTTCGACTTCAGCCGCTCCTCGTGGGTCGGGGATTACCGGGATCCGAACACGTTCCTCGACATGTTCCTCGCCGGCGGCGGCAACAACAACACCGGCTGGATCAACAAACGCTACGACGAACTCATCAAGCTCGCCGGCCAGGAAACCAACGAGGCAAAGCGGTTCGCGCACTTCCGCGAGGCGGAGACGATCCTCGTGCGCGACGAGATGCCGATCTGCCCGCTGTTCAACTACGTGGTCATCATGTTCTACGACGGCGACCGGCTCGGCGGGCTCCAGGGAAATCTCACGGACGAGCATCCGCTCCGCACGATGTTCTGGAAAAAGTGATGGACCTGGTGACGTACTGGCTCTACCGCGCGCTCGGTTTCGTGATCTCGCTCCTGCCTCTCCGGGCCGCTGTCTTGCTCGGGCGCGGGCT
>CAMAUI010000045.1 GCA_945861385.1 Prosthecobacter debontii | reverse complement strand
CGAAGCGCGCGGCGGGGGCGCCGCGGATACATTTGCGACGAGGGCGTCGCAGCCACGGAGGGGCTGGTCTCGAATGCGAAAACTCATGATTTCTGGTGGCGCGGGAAGATGCGTTCACTGATGATGGCATCCCGCCGTGACATCATTGTGTCTCAAATCATATCTGCGGATTGCCGCGATCCTTGCCGCGGGGGCGCTCGCCCCGATGGGGCGCGGCGCCGTGTGGGTGTGGGACGGTTTTACTGGCTCGTGGAGTGTCGCTGAAAATTGGGATGTCAATACCGTCCCGCTCGGCGCGGCGGATACGCATCTTGTTTTCGGCGGCAGCGGCGCGGCGGGGTACGATGCAGCGCATGACCTGGGTACACTGCAACTTCACGCGCTCACGCTGCAAAGTTCCGCGTCCGTGGAGGAGACGATCAGCGGGGCCGGGACGATCGCATTCATTCCAGGCGTTGGAACGGCGGCACTGACGCAGGATGGGAGCGGTGCGTTTGCAATCAATGTGGGGATCTCCGCGCAGACGGCGCTGGAACTTGGCGGCGCGGGAACCGGGGTGGTCACGCTTGGCGGGGTCATGAGTGGCGGCGGCTTTTCGTTCACCGGTGCGCACTGGCGGCTGACGAACACGGCGAACACATTCACCGGCGGGTTCTCGATCGGCGGGGGCGCGGTGCTGGAGTTCGCGCCGGGCTCCGGGCCGGTTGATGTCCGACCCGCGGCCTCCGGGATCTTCGGCAACAACACGGCCAATGATGTCATTTCGCTCAACGGAGGCACGCTGAAGTTCACGACGACCGGGGCGACCAGCACCTCGGGAACAGGTGCGCACATCACAATGCTGATCACAGGTGGAGGCAGAAAAATTTCCTTCGGCACTGATGGCGGACTGGTGGATCTGACGAACTCGAACCCCGATTCCCCCGCCCAGCATGGCGGAACCATCGGCTGGGCCAATGCCGGCGGAACACTGACCTCCGGCGGGGCATTCGCGCTCACGCTGAACAACACGGCCACTGCGGTGTTTCGCTTCAATGGCGGGCAGCTTGGTCTTTCAAACCTCACCGATCCCGGCGGCGGCGACTGGAGCATCACACACAACGCGCTCCGTTTTGTGGGCTACACGGGCACCGGGCCGCTGCGCGTCGAGGTGACAAATGGGGCGCTCGTCCGCGCGGGGCTTGCGAGCAATCAAACCACGACGATCAATGCCCCCGTGACATATCGTGGAGTCACCGGCGGCGATCCGACACTCGGGCCCGGCGGCCTTGTGAACTCCGGTATTTCCCTCACGACCGGGCGTGTGATCCTTGACCTCAACAACATTACGTTTGCATCCGGTGTCACTTTCGAGGGCGCGCTGCAGGTGGCGGGGGGAAATGGCGCGGCGGCCATTGACGGCAACATCGTCCTTCGCGGCAACTCGTCCGCTTCCCCCGCGAGCGCCGCCTTTTTTGGGCGCGCCACGGGGACGGCCATGACCTCGACGATCAATGAGCCTCTGGGTGCCGGCACCGGCCAAGCCGTGCTCTGGCTCGGGCGCGGTGGAAATGACACGCTCACAATCGAGCATGGCGGGCTCGGGGTGTTCGATGCCCGTGTGCGGATGGATCAGACCAATCACCACGGAGTCCTGCTCGATGCGACAGCGGTCATCAGCGCTGGCGGCATTCTCCGGATCGCTCAATCCATTTCAAATTTCAGCGGCTTCTCGCGTCTGGCGACCAGTGCCAACGTCGGGGACATCATCCTGCGTGGCGATGTCACCGGCGCGGGCACGACGCTGGATGAAGCGGTTCTGGATATCCGCCTGCCCGCGCCTGCTGCAAACGGATCCGCGCTCAATGGCATCCCCGTGCCGCTCGGTGCGACTTCGCCTGCGGCAGGATCGCGGCCCTTTGGCGGGACCGTGGCGGAGGCGGCGCACGGGATCATTGTCAATGGCTCGGGCTTTGGCGGACTGCGCGTCGAGACGAACGCCAGGCCGGACAGATTGTTCAGCGCGACGGGTGGTGCGGGTGGTGCGTTGATAGCCGATCCGGTTTCGAATCTCGTGAAACTTGATGCCTATCTCACTGCCGCCCGGCTTGCGGGGGTGACGGGGTCGGGCGGGTATCTGACGCCCGCACCTTACGGGCAGACGTGGACGTTTCCACCCGGCGGCGAGTGGCTGAACAGCGTGCCAGTGGGCCTCCGGGTGATGAATCACCATCCCGGTGGTGTGGATGTGAGTCTGGCGGGCACGGGGGCATTCTCGCACAACATTGCGGTGGATGCGGGTGCGACGCTCGAACTCGGCGCGGCCGCATTTCAATTCGGTCCCGCGGTGCCGGCGGCGGGGATCGGGGAGTTGCATGCCGCGGGTGCGATTTTCGCGGCAGGTGGTCTTACCGTGCTGCCCGGCGGAAGCATCTCGCCGGGAATGGGCGGAGCAGGCTCGGTGAGCATTGGCGGGAATGTCGCGCTCAATGGCGCGCTGAGGGTGGATGTCGCCGGAGCAGCCGTGGATGGCCTGCTGATCGCGGGGAGTCTCACACTCGGTGGCGCGAGCAGCGTCGTGTTTGCGCCAGCGAGTGTGTTTGGCGCGCGCGATTACGTGCTGGCGACTGCGAGCGAAGGCGTTTCCGGCGCATTCGCGAGCACGCTGAATCTCCCCGCCTCCCATGTGCTGGATTATAGCGCACCGGAAAAAATACGGCTGCTGCGCAACACCGCGATGCGCACATGGTCCGGCGCGGCGGGCGGCCAGTGGGATGCGGCTACCGCGAACTGGCAGGGCCCCGTGACTTATTCGGATGGCGAGCACGCGATGCTCGACGACACCGACACGGGCACGAACCGCACAGTCGCGCTGGCAGCGAGTTTTTCGCCGGTGAGTGTGAATGTGAACACTGCCTCCGCGTACACGATCGTGTCGCAGCCGGGCGCCCTGCTGACCGGGACAGGATTTCTCGTGAAGAACGGCAGCGGGACGCTGACGGTGTCGGGGCCGGCGGAATTCACCGGCGGTGTGACGGTGAATACCGGCGCAGTGCGGCTCGGCGCGGATGATTCGCTGCCGCTGGTGGGCGGGGTCCTTGTCGCCGCGGGGGCGACACTCGATCTCAACGGCTTCACCCAGACTCTGGATCTGCTGACCGTGAGCGGTTCGGTGACGGGCGGTTCGCTCGCGGCGGGATCGCTCATCCTGAAGGGTGCGAGTGCTTTCAACGCAGTGCTCAAGCTCACCGGCACACTCGGGAAAACCGGCGCGCCTCTTGCGATTCCGAGTCCCGTGGATTTGGACGGTGGGACTCGCGAGATCCACGTCGCCGCCGCCACGTCGCCGGAACTGACGCTCGGCGGCGCGGTTTCCAATGGCGGCCTCGTGAAGACCGGGGCGGGAACATTGGTTTTGTCCGGCTCCGCGAACTCGTTCGCAGGAGGAACAGTGGTGAATGAAGGCATTCTTCGCGCATCGGCGCCTGGCACACTCGCCGCAGGGCCGGTGAGTGTTGCGGCTGGCGCGTCGCTTGATCTCGACGGGAAGCCGCACGCACTCGGGGCGCTGGAAAATTCTGGCAGCGTGTTGACTGGCGGAGGCGTCGTGAGCGTGGCGTCTCTCTCCGGCAGTGGAACGCTGAATTTCGGCGCGGGCGGCATCACGGCGAATCAGGCAGACACTTCAACATACAGCGGCGTGATCTCCGGTGATGGGGCGCTGGTGAAGACGGGCGGCGGCAGTCTCGTGCTCTCCGGCCCAAGTAATTTCACCGGGGGTGTTCTCGTCAGCGCCGGCACTCTGCGCCTGATGGATCCGGCTTCGGCAGGAACTGGTCAGGTAAGGGTCGCAACCGGTGGAACACTTGTGGTGGGTGCGCCGCTCAATAATCCCATCTCGATGTCCGGCGGTACCCTGGGCGCTGCGCTCGGCACTTCGCAGATCCCAATCACCAGCGGAGACCTGACGATTACAGGCGGTGCAACCATCGCCGTCATCACCGCGGATCCCGAGCCGCCCGGCGCAAGGGCCGACATCGTGCTCGCCGGGACACTGCGCGGAACGGGGACGATCCATCTCCTTCCGAGCGGCGGGGTGGCGGGTGCCGACTACGCATCGGGCTTCCGGCTGCACGGGCCGGTGGAAAGTGATTTCACCGGCATGATCCACGTCAGCAATTTCGTGAAATTTGAAATGCAGAGCGGGGTGACGGGGATCTTCCGATCCGCCGGGAGCGCGAAGATTGTGATGGATGCAGGGACGGCGTTCGGGCCTGCGAGGTTTGGCAGCTATTCGCAGCTCAACTTGCGGAATAATTCCGACGGCGACACCGAGTTTGGGAATGACGTGGAAATTTCCGGCAGCGGCCTTGCGAATTTCGGGCCCGTCGGAACCGCGCCCTCCGGGACGGTGATCCGGCTCGGCAACTTGAAAATCAGCGACGGACAAATCGCCGCAGTGAACAAGACCGCCGGGCCTGGCCAGACTGTGGAATTTGCATCGGTCACGCTCGGGGGCGGTGAGGCGGTGTTTTCCCCGAAGACGCCGGGCTTTGGTTTCCAGTTCGGCAGCGATCTCCGGCTGGGGCCGATCGCGGAGTCGGTGGCGGGCAGTGGCATCGCGATGGACGGGGAGGGTGAACTGACGCTGCTGGGCCCGAATTTTCACACCGGGCCCACGCGCATCAATCGCGGGATCACACGCCTCGCCGGCGCAGGTGCTTTGCCCGCCGGTGCTGCGCTGGTGCTGGATGGCGGTACGCTCGATGTGAGCGACGCGTCGGGCGTGAGCCGGAGTTTTATGACAGGACCGCTAAGCGGCATCGCGGGTGTGCTGACGAATTCAGCCACCGATGGCGTGCGCGAATTTGTCCTCGAGCAATCGGCCGACACGACATTCGGCGGAACGATCTCGGACGGCCTGAGCGTCGTGAAGCGCGGAGCCGGAACGCTGACGCTGACGGGATCGAGCATCCGTGCCGATGGGCTCATCGTCGAAGGCGGCAGACTCATCATCGGCGCAGTGGAGAATGCATCGGCCTACTCCACGCGGGTGACTGTGCAGATGGGCGGATCGCTCGGCGGTCATGGCTCGACTGGCGCGGCGGCGATCATGGAAGGCGGGCGGATTGCGCCGGGAAACAGCGTGGGCATTTTGCGGACGAGCACCCTGATTCTCGCCCCAGGGGCTGTATTCGAGGCGGAGATCAATGGCGTCGCCCCGGCCACGGAATACGATCAGCTCCGCGTGGATGGATTGGTGATTTTCGCGCCGGGAGCGTTGCTGGACATACGGCTCGGCTTCGATCCGGAGGACAACGTGGATGTCTTCACCGTGCTCCTGAGCGACGGCGTGGATCCCATCAACGGCTATCTTTCGCAAGGCGGGCAGATACTCGCGGAGGGAGCGCATTTTACCGTGAACAACGGCGGCTACCTGCAGAATTTTTCGATCACCTACAGTGGTGGTGATGGCAATGATGTGGAGATTTCCGCGGTGCCCGAGCCGGGGGTGCTGTCGTTCCTGATCGCCGCCGGGGCCGGAATGCTGGCGTATCGTCGCAGACGATGAAAACGATCCTTTTCCTTCTGCTCGGAATGGCGCTGCAGGCCGCGGCCCCGGAAGATCCCGTGGGCACCACGCCACCGGAATGGGCGGTGGAGGAATGGATCAATTCCCCTCCGCTGAAGCTGTCCGACTTGCGCGGAAAAGTCGTGCTCGTCCGGTGGTGGACCGGCCCGCAGTGTTCGTTTTGCACGGACAGTGCGCCGGTGCTGCAAGGCTGGTGGAACGGGCTTCGCGAGCGCGGGCTGGTCGTGGCCGGCATGTATCATCACAAGGCGTCCACGCCGCTCGATCGCGCGCATGTGGAGGCGCAGGTGAAGCGCCTCGGTTTCACTTTTCCCGTCGCGACCGATCCGGGCTGGCGGACGCTGCGCGCGTGGTGGCTCGAAGGGCGCAAGCGTGACTTTACATCGGTCAGTTTTCTCATCGGGCGCGATGGAAAGATCGCGCATGTGCATTCTGGCGGGACGATTGATCCGGCTGATGAACGTGGGAAGGCGCTCGCCGCGGCGATCACCGCGGCGCTCGGGAAGTGACGCGGCGATGAGTCTCCGTCTGCAAATGCTCCAGGTGGCGCGGCTCGCACCGCGGGTGCTCGGGGAATCCTCGGATCTGGTGCGTGCGTTCGCATCATCGCGGTTCCTGACTGCGGGTGGTGCCGTGGATCGCGCGGGGTGCGTGGACTTGTACTACACAATCTTCGCGCTCGCGCTTCGCGATGCCCTTGGCATTTCTGGCGAGCCGCCGGGCTTGCGTGCATGGCTGGAGGGGTTCGGCCCGGGCGACGGCCTCGATTTCATTCACCTTGGCGCGCTTGCACGCTGCCGCGCCGCGGCAGGCATGCAGGCAGGCAGCGGCCTGTTGCTTGCGAGGATCGGGGAATTTCGCACTCCGGACGGCGGCTTCCACGAAACGCGCGGTGCGAAGCATGGCCACGCGTACGGATGTTTTGTGGCACTCGGAGCGTACCAGGATGCCGGGGAGGAAATGCCCGAACCATTGCGGATGGTGCAGTGCCTCAAACTGCTGGAAACGCCCGACGGCGCGTGGGGCAACGTGCGCGGGATGCGCGCCGGAACCGTGCCTGCGACCGCGGCCGCCGTGACGCTCCTGCACGAGCTCGGCTTGCCGCTCGCTGAGTCGCCAGCCGCCTGGCTTCTCTCGCGGCAGCATGAGAGTGGTGGATGGCTCGCGGCGCCGGGCGCGCCTGTTCCGGACTTGCTCTCAACGGCCACGGCGCTGCACGCGCTCGCTTGCATGGATCGCGCGCTCGATGGCTCGCGGCGCGAGCGATGCCTTGATTTCGTGGATTCGCTGTGGAGCGCGGAGGGCGGTTTCCACGGACACTGGGCCGACGATGATCTCGATGCCGAGTACACTTTTTACGGCCTGCTCGCGCTCGGGCACCTCGCATAACCGCTGCTCGCCAAGCGCCGCGCGGCGGGTATCGTCCCCGCATGCACCTTGTGCTTTACGACGATCAATGCCCGCTCTGCGTCTTCCAGATGAAGCTGCTCACGTGGCTCGACTGGCTGCACGTCTCGCGGCTCGTCCCACTTTCGTCGCCGGAGGCTCAAAAGGCTGCGCCGGGTGTCGCTCCAGAGGCGCTGCGGGCGGCGATGCACGTCGTCACGGCAGCGGGAAAAATGCATCGTGGTGCGCGTTGCATCCGCTTTCTCGCGCTGCGGATGCCGCTTCTTTTTCCACTGGGGCTCCTGCTCTGGGTGCCCGGCGTGATATGGATCGCGGAAATTTTGTATAATTTGATCGCGCGAAACCGGCTGGGACTCAGCCGCATTTTTGGCTGCAAGGAGGCCTGCTCGGTCATGCCCGCGCGAAAGCGGGAAGGGGACCAGTTGCGGTGAGTGGAGAGGCCGTGACGCCGTGCGCTGGCCCGGAGGCGGAGCGAGCCGGCAACGCATTGCGGATTGCGACGGATGCGCTGCTCGCGGAGCTGGGTGCCGGGGGGCACTGGACGGGCGAACTGTCCTCATCCGCGCTTTCGACGGCGACCACGGTGGTTGCGCTTGCGTCGGTGGACCGCGCTGCGCACGGGGAATTGATCGCCGGCGGGGTTCGCTGGCTTGCGGAACACCAGAATTCCGATGGCGGATGGGGTGACACCACGCGGAGCAAATCGAACGTCTCCACCACCGCGCTGTGCTGGGCGGCGTTGGGGATGGCTGCCGCCTCCGGTGGCGAGCAGTCCGTGGCGCGTGCGGAGGAGTGGCTCGCGGAACGCTGCGGTGGCGGGCTTCACGCGGAGACTCTCGCGGCCGTCATCGCCGCGCGTTATGGCAGGGACCGCACGTTTTCCGTCCCGATTCTCATGACTCTCGCGATTGCTGGCCGGCTCGGCGCGCGCGGCTGGCGGATGATCCCGAAGCTCCCGTTTGAACTCGCAGCAGTCCCCCACAGGTTTTGGGGCGCGCTCCGCCTTCCGGTCGTGAGCTACGCGCTCCCTGCGCTCATCGCGATCGGGCAGGCGATTCACGCGCATGCGCCGACACGCAATCCGCTCACGCGCATCCTTCGTTCGCTCACCCGCGGCAAAACCCTCTCCGTTCTCGCCGCGATCCAGCCTCCGAACGGTGGCTTCCTCGAGGCGACCCCGCTTACGTCGTTTGTCGCCATGGCACTTGCATCCATCGGGCTCGGGGCATCGCCTGTCGTTGCAAAATGCGTCTCCTTTCTCCGCGCAGGAATGCGCCCCGACGGGAGCTGGCCGATTGACACCAACCTCGCCACATGGACGAGCACGCTCGCTGTCAAAGCACTCGCGCACCAGCCCGGCGCGCTTTCACCCGAGCAGCGGATCACGCTTCGCGAGTGGCTCCTCGGCCAGCAATGGCGTGTCGAGCATCCCTACACTCACGCCGCGCCCGGTGGCTGGGCGTGGACTGATCTCCCGGGAGGTGTACCCGATGCGGACGACACCGCCGGCGCGCTCATCGCGCTCACGCGCCTCGGGGTGCTTGATGCCGAGAGTGAAGCAGCCGGCCGCAGCGGCGTGAGCTGGCTGCTTGGCATTCAAAACCGTGATGGCGGCATGCCGACATTTTGCCGCGGCTGGGGCGCGCTTCCGTTTGACCGCAGCGCGCCCGACCTCACCGCGCATGCGCTGCGCGCGTGGTGTGCGTGGCGCAGGATCGTGGAACCGGCGCAGCGTCCCGCCGTCGAGCGCGCCATCCACCAGGGGTTGTCCTTTTTGAAAAAAAGCATGCGCCGCGACGGCTCTTGGGTCCCGTTGTGGTTCGGGAACGAGCACGCGGACGGTGATGAAAACCCGCTCTACGGCACCGCGACGGTCGTCGTCGCGCTTCGCGACATCATCGAGGCCGGCTACTCCGAATTCGCGCCGCTCGTGCAATCCGGTCTGCGCTGGCTCGCGATGAACCAGAACGCCGACGGTGGCTGGAGCGGTGCCCGCGGAGGCCCGTCTTCGACCGAGGAGACCGCCCTCGCGCTCGAAGCCCTCGCAAAAAGCGAGCACGTGGCGGTGGAGGCGCGCGGCGTGGAGTGGCTCGTCCGCCGCGTCGAAGCCGGTCAATGGCGCGAGCCGTCGCCAATCGGATTTTACTTTGCGCGGCTCTGGTATCACGAGCGCCTGTATCCGCTCGTCTGGAGCGTCGGCGCGCTGGGCCGGTGCGCGAGTGATGATGCGCGCATCCAGCGATGACTCATTCCGCCTCGTGCTCGTCCCTCGCGTCCCTGTTTCGCCCGGTGCCGATCCATGCGCAGATGCCTTTCTTTTTCGTCGCGGCCACGAATGCCCAGAAAAGCCGGCCAGCATCGGTCCACGTCTGCCCTTCCGCAGCGGCCAGGGCTTGCGATACATTTTTTCCCGAGCGGTAGAGCAGGTCGAATGCGCTCTTGATCTCCGCGCGCTGGGCCACGGTGAAGCCGTTCCGGCGGAGTCCGATGATGTTCAGGCCGACGACGCCATTACGTCCGGCGGCCATCACGAAGGGCGGCACGTCTTTGCTAATGACGGACAGCCCCTGGCAAATGGCGTGGCTCCCGATGCGGATGTGCTGGTGAACGGCCGAGCCGCCGCCGATGAACACGCGGTCGCCCGCATGCACGTGGCCGCCAAGCAGCACATTGTTTGCGAGAATCACGTGGCTGCCGAGATGCACATTGTGCGCGAGATGCGCCCCGGCCATGAGGAAGCAGCCGTTGCCGACGAGCGTCTCCGTGCCGTCCTGGGTGCCGCGATGGATGGTCACGTATTCGCGGATATTGTTTCCGTCGCCGATCACCACGCGGCTTTTCACCGCGGGCCTGAACGCAAGATCCTGCGGATCGCCGCCGATGAGCGCCCCGTGGCCGATCGTGTTCGCCCTGCCCATCACCACATGGCCGCCGATGATCGTATGCGAGGCTACCGTGCAGCCCTCGCCGATTTCCGCCGGGCCCTCGATCACTGCGTACGGCCCCACGCTCACGCTCTCGTGCAATTTCGCAGAGGGATGGATGATTGCGGTTGGATGAATCATTTTTTCAGCGGGCTTATCCTGCTCCGCAGCGAGGGACAAAGGCAACGCTCTCGTCAAAGCACACCCGCCTGCCGGAAGCTGAAAAACGGCGAGCGTCCCCCGACTGGCATGCCGAGGATGAGGTGGTCGAAAAAATTGATCTGGAGCAGCTTTGCCGCCTCGGCGATCCTCATCGTGAGCCGGCGGTCCGCGTCGCTCGGCGAGGGATCGCCGCTGGGATGATTGTGGACGAGGATGAAGGCGTGCGCGTTGAAAGTCACCGCGGGGAGAAAAATATCGCGCGGGTGCGCGAGGCATTCATTGAGCGAGCCAAGCGAGACATTCTCCACGCGAAGCAGGCGCAGCTTTGTGTCCAGCAGCACTACGCGCAGCGCCTCCTTGCCGAGCTGGCGCATCTCGGGTCCGAGCAGCTCGTAGATCAACTCCGGGCAGTCGAGCGGCGTGGAGCCGATCTGCTCGCGCGCGAGCCGCGATGCGAGGCCGAATGCCGCCACGAGTTGTTGCGCCTTGGTGGGGCCGACCCCCGGCACCTTTGCGATCTCCGCCGCATCCGCCCGCGCGAGGCCGCTCAGCGTCTTGAATTTTTGGATCAGCTCCCTCGCGAGGTCCACCGCGTTTTTTCCGACCATCCCGGTGCGCAGCAGGATCGCGATCAGCTCGCTGTCGGTGAGGGCCGCGGCGCCGCGCGTGGCGAGCTTTTCGCGGGGGCGTTCATCTTCCGGGAGTTCCCTGATCGTGGGGGTGCCCATGGCGCCGGGTTACAGGTCGTCCTTGTTGAGCTTCGACTTTCCCGCAGGGGTTCCGGTCCCGCTGTTTTTTTCCGCCGCCTCGGTGAGGGTTTCGTTTTCGTAGCGGATGGTGAGGATCAGGTCGTTCTGATTGGTCGTCGCCTTGCCGCCCGGGCCGGCGAGTTCGAGGGTGATTGAGACCGCTGTTTTTTCCTTGAGGCTCGGTGCAAAGCGCCAGATCGAAATGTTCCCGTACTGATTTTGCGCCGGTTGCGGCTGCGGTGGCCTTGCGCCGCTGTTGCCTTTGGCGGTCGAGAGCTTCTTCGAGCTGACCGATGGGCCATACTTCGCCGAGAGCTGTGTGCGGAACTCCTTGTAAAGCGACTCCGCGTTCCCCTCGGTCTTCAAGGTCGCTGAGGCCAGCGCGAACTTCCGGTCGGGAAATTCGAGAACCCATTTCGCCACGACCTGCCCCGCAAACATCCCGCCCGTGAGGTCAAAGCGATAGTCGTCTGTGCTCTCCCCGAACTTTACGCCTGGCCGCGCCTGCATGGTGCGCTTTGCCTCCTCCGGTGAGGAGGCCCACTTGATCCCGACGAAACCCGCCGGGCGCTCCGCGAACGCAGTGGTTGCGACGACTGCGAGCAGGAAAAAAATAGAGCGGGTCATAGGAGTGGCGATGCGACGGACGGAGTTTGCGTCAGGATGCCGGAGAGTCAAACCCAGTTGTCCACGAAATCACCCTGACCGGCCATCCCGTGAAGCAAGCGGACTGCCCGGCTGGACACTTGCCCTGTTCGAACCGGTTTAATTTCTCGCCAACAACCCTCCACGGAACACACTTCCCGCATGCGTTTACTCCTCGTACTTCTCCCCTGCATCGCCCTTGCAGATCCAGCCCCAGTCGTCACCTCCGTGGAATTCCAGCCGCTTGCGGCACAGGCTCGCCGGCTTATCGAGGCGGCGGATCTTCTCGGCGAGCCGTTCGATGCGGCCCAGAAGCAGGCGGTTCTTTCGGACGACTCCGTGGAAAAACTGCAACAGGCGCTCGATCCACGCGTGTTGTTCGTGGTGACGATCAATCCCGAGACGCGTGTGAAAGTCGCGCAGGGGCCTGCGAAGCCTGAATTGGTGGAGGGGGGCTGGCGGCAGTACCTGCTGAAGATCATCAACGAGGCGGGCAGCACCGCGCCGCTCGCCGTCGTGAGCCCGAACGCCCGTGCGCGGCACAACGTGGGAAAGGGGACGCCCTCGGATCTCCATTACAAGCGCGAACCAAAGCTGCCGGATGCGGATCTCTGGATGGATGTGCAGATCTACGACAAGCAGCCGATGAAACCCGCGCTGAGCGGGCTCGCGGTCGAGTATCGCATCATCCAAATCTACGCACGCGAGGCTGGCAAGCGGGAGGGGCGCTTCTCGTTCAATGTCGGCCAGGGCACGCAGGATCTCGGCTTCCGCAGTGAGGCTGATGTGCTTTTCGCCTCCATCC
Organism: Prosthecobacter debontii; assembly: GCA_945861385.1. GTDB lineage: Bacteria > Verrucomicrobiota > Verrucomicrobiia > Chthoniobacterales > Chthoniobacteraceae > SXWH01. The sequence goes on along the minus strand of CAMAUI010000045.1, from coordinate 21,995 downwards.
CGGCGCGCGAGGTGACCCTGCGTGTGCGGGATGAAAACGGCGAGCCGACGACCGCGGCGTTCACGGTGCGCGACAAGGCGGAGCGGGTGTATCCCTCGCAGGCCCGGAGGCTCGCGCCGGATTTCGCATTTCATCCGCAGGTGTACCGCGCGGACGGCGAGAAGCTGCGACTTCCCGATGGCGAATACACGGTGGATTTCGCGCGCGGCCCGGAGTCCGTGCCGGAGCGGCGCGTGGTGAAAGTGGTGGCGGACACGAAGGAACTGGCGTTCAAGGTGCAGCGGTGGGTTGATCCCTCCAAGACCGGTTGGTGGAGCGGCGACCACCACATCCACGCGGCAGGCTGCGCGCATTACACGAATCCAACCGAGGGCGTCCACGCGCCCGACATGGCGCGGCATTGCCGCGGCGAGGATCTGAAGGTCGGCGTGAATCTCACGTGGGGTCCCTGCTTCGATTATCAAAAGCAATTTTTTTCCGGGAAGGACGACGCCGTTTCCCAATGGCCGTACCTGCTGCGGTACGACATCGAGGTCAGCGGCTTCGGTTCCCACAAGAGCGGGCACCTCTGCCTGCTCCGCCTGCGCGATCAGATGTACCCCGGTGGCGATTCCAGCGCGCACTGGCCCACGCTCGGGCTCTCGACACTGCGCTGGGCCAAGAAGCAGGGTGCCATCACCGGCCCCGCGCACAGCGGCTCAGGATTGCGTCTGCCGGGTGATGAGCTTCCAAATTACAACATTCCACCCTTCGACGGCATCGGCGCGAACGAATACATCATGGACGTCACGCACGAAGTCGAAGGCCCAGCCGGCAAGCCCGTCCCCGCGGTGGATTTCATCAGCACAGTGGACACCGCCCCGGCATCGGAACTCAACATCTGGTATCACACACTGAACGCCGGCTTCCGTACACGGATCAGCGGGGAGACCGATTTCCCGTGCATCTACGGCGAGCGTGTCGGCATGGGCCGCAGCTACGTGAAACTCGACGGCAAGCTCAACTACGATGACTGGTGCGAGGGCATCCGTGCGGGCCGCTGCTATGTGAGCGATGGCCGCGCGCATCTGATGGATTTCAAGGTGAACGACCTCGGCGTCGGCGAACGCGGCAGCGAACTGCGCCTCGCCGCGCCCGGAAAAGTCACGCTCACGACGAGAGCCGTCGCGATGCTGGAGAAGCCGCATCCCCAGCCTCCGGGAAGCACGCCACCGCCGCAGCGGCCCGTCTGGTCCGTCGAGCGCGCACGCCTCGGCGACACCAGCGAAGTTGCGGTTGAGGTCATCGTGAATGGCGAGTCTGTCGGGACACAGCGCATCGCCGCCGACGGGGGACAGCGCGACCTGAAGTTTGAGGTTCCCATCGAGCGGAGCAGTTGGGTCGCCCTGCGGATTCTTCCCGCAGCGCACACAAATCCCGTCTTTATCGAGGTCGCCGGCAAACCGATCCGCCCAAACAAGCGGAGCATCGAGTGGTGCCTTGCCTCTGTGGACAAATGCTGGGCGCAAAAACAGCGCACCTACGCCGCCAAGGAGCAGGCCGAGGCTGCTGCGGCATACGAGCACGCGAGGCAGGTCTATCGCGCGCGGCTGGCGGAGGCGGACTGAGCGTCCTACTCCCCGAGGTTCGCGTAGAGTTTCGCGAGGCGGCGGCCGTGTTCGTCGTAGGCGGCTTCAAAAAGCGCCGTTGCGCGTTCTGCGCCGATGAGGGCGGCGGCGGTGAGCACTTTTGGCGGCTGGCCCGCTGCGGTGAGGCGCGCGGCGACCCCGGCTTTGATGGCGTTCACGAGCAGGCAGCCGCCGACGGTGGAGCCGGGTGAGACCGGGGTTTCGAGGCCGGGCACGCGCACCATGGCGTCGCCGACAGGCGCGCCGGTGTCGAGCGTGAGCGCGGCGAAATCCTGGAGTCTCTTGCCCGATGGATGCCGCGATTCACTGGCTTCGCTGTGCGCGCGGGAGATGATCGCCACGACCCGGACACCCCTTTCCTGGAAACATTCGGCGATCTCGATGGGCACGACGTTGCAGCCGGATGAGGAAATCACGAGCGCGGAATCCTGCGGCGAGAGGTCGAAGTTGCGCAGGATGCGCTCGGCGAGGCCGGGGACATTTTCGAGGAACATCGCCTGCCGCTGGCCGTTGGCGCCGACGACGAGATTGTGAAAGGTGAGGGAAAGCTCGACGATGGGATTGAAGCCGGGGAACGAGCCGTAGCGCGGCCACATTTCCTCGACGAGGATGCGCGAGTGCCCGCTGCCAAAGACATGCACCATGCGTCCGGCGAGGATCGTCCCCGCAAACCACGCCGCGGCCTGTTCGATTGCGGCGAGCTGGCGCTCGACGGCGTCGGTGATTGCCCTGGTGCGGGCGAGGTAATCGGCGGCGGGTGTCATGCCGCGAGCATTGCGGGATGCGGCGCGCGGGGGAATCCCAAACGTCAGCGGCGTTTCGCCCGGCCTGCGGGCTTTGCCTGCTTCATGCCGCCGGGCATCTTTCCCCCGAGCATCCGCTGCTTCACGGCCCTGGCGAGGCGTTTCACGATCGCGAGGAGCGCGACGGCGACCAGCACGCCTGCCGCGCATCCGAAAACCATGCGGTCGCCGAGGTCGAGGCGGCGATCCAGCATCCTCGCGGCCCAGCCCGCGGCAAGCAGCGCGCCGGGCACGGTGATGAGCAGCCCGAGCGGCCACAGCAGCATTTTCAACATCCCGACGCCGCCCGATTGAACGAGTGCCGCGACCATGCGGGCCGGGGTGATTTTGAAAAGGCCGAGCACTTTCACCAGCACGAGCAAAACGATGACGAATGCGAGCAGGCTCAGCGGCAGGCACACGAACGAGAGCACGAGGGTGAGCAGCAGAAGGCTGATCGTTCCTTGTTCCGGCGGTGGCGCCGGAATTTCCAGCGCGCCGCCGCTTTGCGCGATGGCCGTGGTGATGGAGATGATGAGCGCGGCGAGTATGCGTGGGATCATGTCGAAAGCCCGATTGCGTGCCATGCTGCCCCATAAGTGCCAGCCCATTCTCCGAGTTCCGCGGGGAGCACGCGGATCCGGTGGCCGCCGGGGCGCCATTCCATTTCATCCAGCACGCGGGCGAGGGGATCGAAAAGTGAACGCCCCGCGCAGGCGATTCCGCCGCCGATGACGACAGCCTCGGGATCCAGCACGTTCACGAGCGAGGTGATCGCGCAGCCGAGGGCACGGATGCTTTTCAGCCAGACTTCCGCGGCCAGCGCGTCGCCGGCCTCGTAGGCGGCCACGAGTTGGTGCGTGGTCGGGAACCGTCCACCGGTCCGTTGCGTGATGTTGTGATTGCCTATCCAATCCTCGAGCCCGCCCGGCGTACCTGTGATCGTCGGCGGCGCAAATGGATCAAGGCACAAATGGCCGAAGTGTCCCGCGCGCCCGATCGCACCGCGGAGCAGGCGTCCATCCGCCCAGACCGCGCCGCCGACGCCGGTGCCGATCGTGAGCAGGATCGCGTGGCGCAGCCCGCGCGCGGCGCCCTGCCACACTTCGCCGAGCAGCGCAGCGTGTGCGTCGTTCAGCACCGGCGCCTCGCGCCCGAGCCATGCCGACCAGTCGAAGCCTTCCAGTCCGTGCATGCGTCCCGGCATCCAGCCGATCGCGCGGCCATCGGCACGCGCGAGACCCGGCGCGGAAAGTCCCACCGCGTTTGCGCGTCCGTCAGACTGCGACTCCAGCTCATCCAGCAGCCTGCGCGCATTCATCGCAAATTGCGGCGGCGAAATCCCCGGTGCATCGCCAGTTTCCGCCGTGCAGCGGTGCAGCAGCACGCCGGCGCGCGAAAATGCCGCCGCCTTGATCTGCGTGCCGCCGATGTCAATGCCGATGGCGAGGCTCATCGGCGCAGCTTATGGGCGGGCGCGGGTGCGATGCAACCGGGCATCCCATGCGGCAGCATCGCCGCAGGGCATTTACTTTCACGCTTTGCGCCAGCGAAAACTCCTGACCCTATTCCCGCATGAAAAGCGGCAGCACCGGCAAGGAACTCTACAGGCAGTTGCGCGCAATGCCGTGGGAACTGCTCTGGACGCAGGAGGTGGCGCGGTTCGACCGGGCCACGGCGGGGGAGCGATCCGAAAGAGTGGCCGTCATCCGCGCAGTCGGCGTGGTCTTTTCCGAATCCGGCCCCGCGGAGCAGCGCGACGAAGTGCGGCAATGGTTGCGCAAGCTGCTGCAGGATCCCGGGGAGAAGATCCGCCGCTACGCGATGGCCGCGCTCCCGAAAATCGGCGCTGGCGCAAGTGAGGAAGCGGAGCTTCTCGCGCTCATGCGCAAGGGCACAAGCGGGCGGGAGGCGAAGTTCCTCGGCCGGACGCTCGACAAGATCGGCGGCGAAGCCACGCTCGAGATGCTCGCTGCGACCAGCGCATTGCCCCGGCAGACGGAGCAGAAGGTTCGCGCCAGCGTCGCCCGCAGGCAGAATCCCAGCGTCATCCGCATGGACAGCACGCTTGCCGGTTTCGCCGGGCTGCGCATCCATCTGCGCGGACGCGTGGGCTTGGAGGGCATCGTGCGCGAGGAGGTGGAGGAGCACGGAAAATTTCGCGTCGTGGATGCGCAGCCGGGACTGGTCGCGATCACGGCGCCGACGCCTTTCACCCTCGCCGATATTTTCGCGCTCCGCTGCTTCGGCACCGTCGGTTTTGTCCTCGGGCTCGTGAATTCCGGCAGCGAGGCCGCGTACATCGGGGCGCTGGCCCCGGTCATCGCGTCGCCGCTGTCGCAGCGCCTTTTCACCGCGCTCACCTCCGGTGCGATCCGCTACCGGCTCGAATTCGTCGCGAAAGGCCACCAGCGCGCAGCGGTTCGCGAAGTGGCGAATCGTGCTTACGCGCTGTGTCCGCAAATTCTCAATGATGCCCGGGAAGCGCCGTGGGCGATTGACGTTCATCCCACTGCGCGGGGGGACTCGGTGGAATTGCGCCCCCGGCTCTCGCCTGATCCGCGGCATGCGTGGCGGCTCGCCGACATCCCCGCGGCCTCGCACCCCCCGCTCGCAGCCTGCATGGCGCGCCTCGCTGGTCGTCACGAGAACGAGAGCGTATGGGATCCATTTTGCGGATCGGGCCTTGAACTCATCGAGCGTGTCATGCTCGGCGGCGTGCGGCGGGTGTTTGGCACCGACCACAGTGCCGAGGCCATCGCGATCACCGGGAGGAACTTTTCCTCCGCGAGCCCCGGTCCGGTTCCCGCGCGTTTCCTCTGCTGTGACTTCCGTGATTTCGCGGAAAACGAGAAGCTCGCCCCCGGAAGCCTCACCCTCATCATCACCAATCCACCACTCGGGCGCCGCATCCCCATCCGCAACCTCCGCGGGCTTTTCGATGATCTCTTTGCCGTCGCTTCAAAGCTCCTCGCGCCCGGCGGGCGGCTCGTCCTCACCAACCCCTTCCACATGGAAAGTGGCCAGCCTTCCCTCAAGCTGGCGTCCCGGCGGCTCGTGGATCTCGGTGGCTTCAAATGCCGGCTGGAACTCCACCGCAAGGTCGCGCAATAGCAGCACCATTCCGACGATGCCTGCAAAATCCAAGCCCGGCCAGCCGCTCACCGGCGCAGCTTTGATCAAGGAAACCTGCCGCCGCATCCGCGCCGCGCGAAGCGCATGGGACGCGCACAACAACCGTGCATGCCGCGGCGAACGCGCGAGGGCGCTTGCGCTATACGAAAGTCTCAGCAAGCCGGAGCGGGAGAAAATCCCGCAAGTTCTCCGTGTCTGGCTCCGCTACCGCAGCGAGAAATATTTTGGCGCCGGACGCACGCCGCCCGGTACGAAACCGGGATGAGTGGGGGCGCGGCGCAGCGGATCAGTGCGCGCCGTTGCCGTTCATGCGGCGGCCGTTCTTTCCGTTCCCTGCGTGCGCGGTCCGGCCGTTTGCCTGTTTGTAAAACGTCGTTACAAACATCGGGGGGAGATTGACGAGGCAGTATTCGCTTTCGGCGTGGGCGAAGTGGTTGCAGTGGCCGCGTGCGCGGAGTTCGTTGGTCACCTGGTAAATGATGAACGCGGAATCCGGCGCCGGCTTGAGGGCGGCATGGGTGTTGGAGAGGATCTCCCTCTTTTTTTCCTTTTCCAGAATGCTGAACGGGATTCCCGAGACGATGTAGTCGCAGTGCGTGAGCATCGCTTCCGCGAGCACATCGGGAAGGCGGGCGCAGTCCGTGTTGTGAACGCTCACACGGGGATCCCCGGCAAATTGCGCGCTCAGATGCGTGCAGAGCTGCGGGTCCAGTTCAAAAAGGAGCAGCCTGGATTCGCGGTGCATCCTCCTCGCGATCTCGCGCGTGTGGCAGCCTTCGCCGGGGCCATATTCGGCGATCACGCGGGGAGCCGTGAAGTCCATCTTGCCCGAGACGCGGCGGATGAGCGTCCGTGAACTCGGCACGATGGACGCCACCTTGAAGGGGTTTCGGATGAATCGTTTCAGAAAAAGTGCGGACATTCGTTGCGTGCCGGAAAAACGGCGCGGAATCTAACGGGAGGAAATGACATGGCAAGTGTGGAGACTGCGGAGTTGCGCCCGTCGCGGGAACGCCGGAAAGAAACGGCTCGCATGTCGGCCTTCCGGGGGGCACCGTGCGACTCCAATGAAAACACTCCTAACAACAGTCACCCTCTGTCTTGCCGCAGAATTTGCCAGCGCCGACATCGTCGTCGAGCAGAAGATGGAATCCCCATTCATGAATGGCAACATGACGATCAAGATCAAGGGCGACAAAGCCCGCATGGACATGCCCGCTGGCCCCGCGGGGAAGATGACGGTCATCATGGATGCAAAGTCCGGAGACATGACGACGCTCATCCATTCGCAGAAGATGGCCATGAAGATGAACATCGCCGATGCGAAGAAGCAGGCTGAGGCAGCGCAGAAACAGACAGGCATAGACCTGGCGAAGATCGAGCAGCCGAAGGCCACCGGGGAAAAGGAAAAGATCGGTGAGTGGGATTCCGAGATTTACGAGGTCAAGACGGGCGGGGGCGCGATGAAGATGTGGGTCGCGAAGGATTTCCCGAACTACAAAACCATCATGGAGCAGACGAATAAACTCAGCGCCGCGACGGGCGGAAGCGGCTTCGATCCAAGCAAGTTCAACCTGCCGGGCATGGTGGTAAAAAGCGAGATCGCCACCGCTGTTGGAAAGGTGACTTCCGTTCTGGTCAAGGCGTCCGAACAGGACGTGGCTGACGGCGAGTTTGCGCTGCCGGAAGGGTACCAGGAGATGAAAGTGCCGTCGCTGAAGTGACCCGGCGGAAGGCAACCGATGATTCAGTGAAGGCCGGGCCGCGAGCCCGGCCTTCACTCATTCTGGCTTCGTCATCACCGCGGCGGCGCAGCCTGCTCGCCGGGCATGGTTATGACTTCGAGGTCGTGGTTCCGGACGGCGTGGAGGAGATTGCTCCCGCGCACCTTTCACCTGGCGAAACCGTGCTGGCCAATGCCCGCGCGAAAGCCCGGGCCGTCGCGCTGCGGCACGCCGGGTCGGTGATCCTCGCGGTGGACACCGAGGTTTTTTTCGAGGGACGGGTCCTCGGGAAGCCGGCGACGATGGCTGGGGCGTTTGCGATGCTCTCGCGTTTGAATGGACGGACTCACGAGGTCTATTCCGGCGTGTGGATCATCGGCCAGGGGAGGGAGCAGGGCTTTGTGGAGGTCTCGCAGGTTCACTTTCGGAAAAGAAACGACGCATTTCTCCGGCGCTACCTTTCCCGCATCCATCCGCTCGACAAGGCCGGCGCGTATGCGGCGCAGGATGACCGTGGCGAAATGATCGCGCGGGTGGATGGGAGCCACACCAATGTCATCGGCCTGCCGATGGAGCGACTGGGCGTGGTGCTGGGTGCTTTTTTGAAATGAACCGCCAGCGGACAGCTCATGCGGGGCGAAATGCGGCTTGCGTAGTTGTCTGATCCGGTCATTTTCCGCGCCCTTTTCCGCACGGGGAACTTCGACATGAACCATCTGCTCTCCATTGAATCGCTCTCGCGGGACGAGATGCATGCGATCCTCGGGCTTGCCGCCAGGATGAAAAAAACGCGCGGAGCCCACGAGAAACATCCCCTGCGCCACCAATGCTGGGCGCTGATGTTTTCCAAGTCTTCGACGCGGACGCGCGTGTCCTTCGAGGTCGGGATCCGCGAACTGGGAGGCGATGTGTTTTTCCTCGCTGCGGATGACATCCAGCTCGGGCGCGGCGAGCCGATCGCGGACACGGCGCGGGTGCTGGGACGGATGTGCCAGGGGGCGGTGATCCGCACTTTCGCGCAAAGCGAGGTGGAGGACTTTGCGCGTTTCAGCGGCATCCCCACGATCAATGCGCTCACGGACAGCGAGCATCCGTGCCAGATCCTTGCGGACTTGCAGACGGTGAACGAAAAGCTTGGTTCCTTCGCGGGCAAGGTGGTGGCGTTCATCGGCGATGGCGCATGCAATGTCCCGGTGTCCTGGCTGTGGGCGGCGTCGAAACTCGACTTCGAACTGCGCATCGCTGCGCCGGCGGAATTCCAGCCTGACCCGGCGGTGATCGCGCGGGCTTTTCCCGGCGCTCACGGGGCGACTTGCTCTAATCCCCAGGGCGGGCGGCTCGTTGTGACTGACGATCTGGAAGCCGCGGCCAGAGGCGCGGATGTGCTCTATACCGATGTCTGGGTGAGCATGGGCAAGGAGGAGGAAAGCGCATACCGCATGGCGCAATTGGGCGGCTATCAAATCAACGCCCGGCTCGTGGCGCTCGCAAAGCCCGGCGCGCTGGTGATGCATTGCCTGCCGGCGTATCGCGGCAAGGAGATTGACGAGGAGACCTTCGAGGCAAACGCGGCCACGATTTTCGACCAGGCGGAAAACCGTCTGCATGCGCAGAAGGCAGTTCTTTGGATGCTGGCTGAGGCGCGCGGGTAAGCGGATCCGAGGGATCGGGCGGAAAAATGCCCGGCGATGGTTGCTTGCGGGGCGCGAGAGGGATCGCTTTGATGCGCTCCTATGAAATCACTTTGGGATCGTTATCAGAAATTTTTCGTCTCGGATGAAAAGCTCGGCGTGTCGCTCGATGTAAGCCGCGTGCGTTTCACCGATGAGTGGCTTGCGGGAATGGAGCCTCGCGCGGAAAAGGCGTTTGCCGCGATGGCTGAACTCGAGAAGGGCGCGATCGCAAACCCCGATGAGAAGCGCATGGTGGGGCACTACTGGCTGCGCGCGGCGGAGCTTGCGCCGACGAAGGAACTGCAGGACGAGATCGCATCGTGCTACGCAAACATCCGCGGATTTTCGCTGGAAGTGCGGAAGAGCGGGAAATTCTCAGAGGTGCTGGTGATCGGCATCGGCGGATCGGCGCTGGGGCCGCAATTCGTCTCCGACGCGCTCGCGAGCCCGGAGGAAAAAATCGCGCTGCATTTCTTCGACAACACGGATCCGGATGGAATTGACCGCGTGTTGCACCGGCTGGAGCACCGGCTGGATCACACGCTCTGTGTCGTCATCTCCAAGAGCGGAAGCACGCCCGAGACGCGCAACGGCATGCTGGAGGCGGAGGCGGCGTACGCGAAGGCGGGCGTGAAGTTTTCCTCGCACGCGGTGGCGGTCACGGGCGCGGGCTCGCTGCTCGACCAATATGCGCAGAAGAACGGCTGGCTCGCGCGGTTCCCGATGTGGGACTGGGTGGGCGGCCGCACCAGCGTAATGAGTGCGGTGGGCCTTGTCCCGCTGGCCCTGCAGGGCGTGGATGTGCAAGGCATCCTCGACGGCGCCGCAGCGATGGACGAGTGGACGCGCGTGGCGGATACGCGGAAAAATCCCGCGATGCTTCTCGCGCTTGCGTGGCATTTTGCCGGCGGCGGCAGGGGTGCGAAGGACATGGTGGTGCTGCCCTACAAGGACCGGCTGGCGCTTTTCTCGAAATACCTCCAGCAGCTCGTGATGGAGAGCCTCGGGAAGAAACTGGATCTCGACGGCAACGTGGCCGAGCAGGGGATCGCGGTGTACGGCAACAAGGGCTCGACCGACCAGCACGCGTACGTGCAGCAGCTCCGCGATGGCGTGAACAATTTCTTCGCGACGCTGATCGAAGTCCGCAAGGCGCGCAGCGTGGCGGGCATCGAGGTCGAGCCGGGAGCGAATTGCGGGGATTACCTGCAGGGCTTCCTCCGCGGGACACGGACCGCGCTCTACGAGGGTGGGCGGGACAACCTGACCATCAGCATCCCCGAAGTGAACGCGAACACGGTGGGCGCGCTCATCGCGCTGTTCGAGCGAGCCGTGGGATTCTATGCGACGCTCGTGAACATCAACGCGTACCACCAGCCCGGCGTCGAGGCGGGGAAGAAGGCCGCCGCGGCGGTGCTGGCGACTCAGCGCGCGGTGCGTGCGGCACTTTCCGCGCAGCCGCAAACTGCAGGGCAGATCGCGGCGAAGGCGCAGCTTGATCCTGAGGATGTTTTCCACGCGCTGACGCACCTTGCGGCGAACGATGCAGCGGTGAAACAGACCGGTCGTGGGGCGCCCGCCGGGCAGACATTCGCGCTCGCGTAGCCCCGGCCGTCGCCGGCGAAATCCGGCGCGGGGAAGTGGAGGCGAGGGGAGTTGAACCCCTGTCCTGTCCGGCTTTGCCACAAGCTTCTACATGCGTAGCTCCGCTTTTGGCTTTAGCCCCTGCGTCGCGAACGGGCGCGCAACGCAGGGCCGATTGTCCGCGGGTTCTCTCATCCGCGGCGGCGGTCAATCCCGCTGCGAACCAGCCTCTGGTATTGGCTCCCGGCTTAGAGGCGTCCGCCGGGAACCACTGGTCCATTAAAGGACTCTCCCGCGACTAGGCCGCGAGGGCGTACTGAGGCTCGAAAGCATCAGTCGCATCGACAACATTGCTGTTGGCGTTTATGTTTTTTGCCCGGCGGATTTAACGCGGCCAACCAGGCTTCCGCGGCATGCGACCGGTGACTCCGACGGTCAGTCGAAACCAGTACGCCCCCTTTTTGAGGAGACGCGCAGCCTAGTTTGCAATTCGCGCGTTGCAAGAGATGCTTTCACGCAATCCGGCCACGGAGGTTCTTGCAATTGCCTTGTGAGCGAATGGCGGCAGCGGGTAGCGTTGCGGCAGTGATGGATTTTCCCGGCTCACCATTCCGCAACGAAATTCACTCCGCACGGCAGTGGCCTGTGCAGACTCCTGCCGTCCACAGCAGTGGCCGGGAATGACCCGGAGCCCGGCTTTGCCGAATGAGCAGCCTGATCGCAAATAAGATGCCGAGGCTCCACCGCATGGCCTCCCAACGATGGCCGTGGGTGGTGCTGCTGCTCATGGTGGCGCTTTGTTACTACGGCAGCTACTACCGGCATGGGGTGAACTTTCGCGATGAGGGCGGCACCGTCGCACTCGGAGCGCAGCGGCTCATGGCGGGCGAAGTGCCGATCCGCGATGTGGCGCTCAATTATAACGTCATGTGGTTTTATCCCGTGACGTGGATCTTCAAGGCGACAGGGGTCAGCTACGTGGCGGTGCGGGTGTATTGTTTTGCGTTGTCCACGCTCGCCGCGGTGCTGGGTTTCCTTGTGGTGGAAAAGGCGCGGCGTGACTCGGGACGCACGGGCGTGCCGTGGGTGGCGTTCCTCGTCGGGCTGATGCTCATCGCCGTGCCGGGCATGACGTTCAAAAACTACATGCCGTTGCTGGCGGTGGCGAACACGCTGCTTGTCTTGTACGGCACCGCGGTGCCGCTGTGCTTTCCGCGTCTCTGGCGTCCGGCGGTTGCCGGTGGATTGATAGTGGGTCTCACTTATTTGATCCGCATTGATCTCGGTGTTTTCTTCACGGTGCTGTGGACGTTGATGCTGCTGGCGAGGCTTGCGGAACGGGGTGGGAGCATCGTTGCACGCGCCCGTGTCGTTGCAGTGGGAATCACGATCGTGTGGGTGCTTGCCTTTGCGGCGCATCTCCCGGTGCTGTGGCATGCGACGGCGCGTGGGTACCGGGCGGAGTTTGTGGCGCAATATCCGAACTGGATCGGGAAGCTCACACTCGGGCTTGTGCAGTGGAAGACGGAGGCGCGGAAGACTCCGGCTGACAATGTTGCACAGCCCGGCGCCCCGGCGGAAAAGTTCAGGCGTGAGATTCTCAAGCGCCCGGCCTTTGCCGATGCGAAGAATGTGAAGGAGCCGTGGCTTGTGTATGCGTTTGTGATCCTCTCGCACCTGCCGCTGCTGACGCTTGGCGTGCTCGCCGCCCTCGCATGCTGGCAGTGGGTGACGGGGTTGCGCCGCGGTGAAACAACGCGTCCGCTTGCGGCGCTGATTCTCATCGGCGGGGCGCTCACGGTCTTTCCGCAGTTCTGGTTTTTCAGGCCCGATCCGCCGCATTTGTCGGAGTTCATGCCGTGTTTTTGGGCGGGAACAGCCGGGGCGTGGTTCCTGATCGGCCGCGGATCGCTGTTTTCAAAAAGATTGCTCGCGGTGCTCGGCGTGGTCATGGCGCTGCACGCGGGGCTTTATCTGGCGCGGATGATCAACGACCGGTGGACGGGAACGATCGCGATTCGCTGGGCGAACAAAGTGTTGTTCGAGGGCGACAACGGCGTGCGTGTGTACGTGCAGTCGAAGGAGATCGAGGACCTGAGGAAACTGCGCGAGGTCATCCAGCAGCATGCAGGGCCGGAGGATTGCGTTGTCGCCTATCCGTACCTGCCGACGGTGAATCTCCTCGCCGACCGGCGCACCTATGAGCGCGATGTGTATGTGGACAACGCGACCGCGGGCAGGAACTGGAATGCGAAAGCGATCGGGCGTTTTGAAAAATTCAAGCCGGCGGTCATTGTCTTCAACGATTGGGCGGTGAACATGCACGAGGATTCGCGATTCACGGTGTGGGCGGCGCCGGCGGTGCGGTGGATCAGTGAGAACTACGAGTTTGCGGGGCAGTTTCACTTTCGCGAGCGGTTCCAAGTGTACGTGCGCCGGAAGTAAGCAGCGGCAAACACATGGCAGGGGATGATTTGTGCAATATGCCAGGTAGATTTTCTGGGTGACACCCGCAGGCATCATCGCCAAAACCGGACATCAATCATGAATACCACCCGCATCATCGTCATCCTTCTCGCCACCGCTGCACTCAGCACCGCCGCGCCGCCACCGCCGACGCGCTCATCATCACCTGGCCCAAGGGCATCAAGGCCAAGGGCGAGATTCGCAATCAATACGGCTACGTGACCGACCTTATGGTCACGGCGCTGGAAGTCACCGGCACCAAGTTCAACGAAGACATGGAAGGCGTGAAGCAGATGCCTCTCGATGGCATCAGCCTCGCCTACTCCTTCGACAAGGCCGACGCGCCCTCCGCCCGCACCGAGCAGTATTACGAGCAACTCGGCAGCCGGGCGATGTATAAGGACGGTTGGAAAGCCGTGACCATCCACGGCAATCGTATGCCGTGGGTGACCGCCGGCACCTTCGACTTCGCGAAGGACAAGTGGGAACTGTATAACATCAACGAGGACTTCTCCGAGTCCAACGACCTCGCGGCCACGAACCCCGACAAACTGGCGGAACTCCAGAAGGTCTGGGACGAGCATGCGTGGAAGAACAACGTCTATCCCCTCTACGACGACGTGAACAGCCGCCTCGCCAAGCAATTCGCCCGCGCCTTTGGCGACAAGACGAACTTCACCTACTACGCGCCCGGAGCCGAGCGCATCGCCGAGGCCGTCTCCGCGCCGATCAAGAACAAGTCGCACACCATCGAAACCACGCTCGACCTGAAGGGCAAAGAAGAAGGAGTCATCGTCGCCTGTGGCGGCGTGAATGGCGGCTACACCCTGTTCATCGCCGACGGCAAGCTGCATTACGACTACAACTTCTTTAACGCCGCGCGCTACTCCGTCGTCTCGCCCAAGCTGCCGAAGGGGAAGGTGGACCTCAAATTCAACTTCGTGAAGACCGGGATGCTCAAAGGCACCGGCGAGCTATGGGTGAACGGCAAGAAAGTCGCGGAGGCGCCCATTGAGAAAACCGTCCCCGGCACTTTCTCGCTCAGCGAGACCTTCGATGTCGGCGTTGACAACGGCACGCCCGTCTCGAACAACTACAAGGCGAAGGACCACTTCCGCTTCACCGGCGAGATCGACAAGGTGGTCATCAACCTGATCCCCGACGCCGCGAAGTAGCCCCGCGATCCGGGCCAGATGAACTGATTCGATTGTGAAACACGCGGGCCGGCCAGGTGGCCGGCCCGCGACTTCACCAGCGAAGAAATATGTTCGTCGCAATCAAACGGAAACCGTGAAGACCACCCGCAGTCAAAGCCTCGTTGGGTCAGACGCCTTGTTTCAAGTGGTAGCCCTTGCGCGGATCCTTGGCGCTGCTGCCCACGGCCACGAGCCGGCCCAGCTCGATGAGTCGTTTCAGCCGGGTTTGCACGGCGCGCGGGGTTCGCTTGATCTGCGCGGCAATCCGGCTGGTGGTCGCGCCCGGCTGGCGACGCAGGAATTCCACGATGGCTTCGTCCAGCTGGTCCCGCTCGGGCGGCGCGACGCGCTCGCGGCGGAAGGTGACGCGGAAGCCGCTGCCAATCTCCTCGAGTTCCGGTTCGGGCAAACCCGCCTGCCGGCAGGCGGCGGTCATGCGCTGGATGCCGCTGCCCCATTGCTCGATGAGGCCGAGTTCGTGAAAGACCCGGCCGATGACGCGATTGCGCAGCTTGGAGACGCCCCGGCGGATGTCCGCGACGGTCAGACCGGGCGGCAGGTTGCCGGGATTCTCGATCTCGATGCGGTCGGTGAAGACCGCCAGCCGCAGTGGCGCGCCGCGTTGGGCGTAGTCGGCGTGGACGAGGGCGTTGATGATCGCCTCGCGCAACGCGACGACCGGGAATTCCCAGACCTCGCGATGATGCACGCCCTTGATTTCGAGGGCGCGGCGCGTGTTGCGTTGCACGAAGCGCAGGCCCTCCTCCACCGCCCGCGCGGGAAAAGCGGTGATGTTCGCCGAATCGAGAATGACGCTCCGGTCCGTGCCGGCAAAGCAACCGGCCCGCAGCCAGGCGTCGGGGAAATGTTTCAGCCGATCCCGGCCAAACAAAATCACGCCGCCCACCGTTGGAACCTCGTGCCGCTGGTGCGTGGCGAGCAGATGCAGCGTGCGCAGATGGGCGCGCGTCAGCCTGCGCACCGGGGCGAAGCACTCGGAAGCAACTCGGAAGTCGAGCGCTTCCGAGTCCAATTCCGGCAGCGGTTCTTCATCGAACGAACGGCCCCGGACGGCGCGCTGCAATTCCGCCACCGCCGCCGCATCGGCCTGCCGGTTGGTCGAGCCCACGCGCACATAGACCCCCGCCGGATAGCCCGCGGCTTTGAGGTAATGCGGCCGGCTCGGGCTGGGAAACACCTCCACCGCCAGGACGTGCGTCCTGCGCCACGGGATGATGTGAATCTCCGGGACGAGGCGCGGTTCAAGGCGGTCGGAAATGATATTCGCCAATTGCTCCTCGACGCGGGTCGGGTCCGGCACCCCGACCACGCGGCGCGAACCATCCTCGACGCCAATCAACAGAACGCCGCCCGCGCCGTTGGCAAAAGCCACCAGTGTCCGCATGACTTTGTCCGGCGAGGACAGGTCGCGTTTGAATTCGAGCGTCTTGCCCTCGTGCTGCCGCAGCAGTTCCGTGACATTCAACATGCTGCGAAATCTACTGCGAAGCGGGCGAAGGAGGCAAGCTTCCGAGTAACACCGGGGAAGCGATCTTCCAGGCGACCATGAAAACCACACGCACACAAAACCTCCTCGCTGCCGCACTCATTGGCGTGACGGTTTTCACTGCGACCATCGCCCGCGCCGCCGATCCGCTGCCGTCGTGGAATGAGGGCAAGGCCAAACAATCCATCACCGCCTTCGTCGAGAAGGTCACGAAACCCGGCTCGCCGGACTTCGTGCCGGTGGCCGAGCGCATCGCCACGTTCGACAACGACGGCACGCTGTGGGCGGAGCAGCCGCTGTATTTCCAGGCGTTATTCGTCTTCGAGCGCATCAAGGTGCTCGCGCCGCAGCATCCGGAGTGGAAGGACAAGGAGCCGTTTGCGTCCCTGCTCAAAGGCGACATGAAGGGTGCCCTGGCTGGCGGCGAGCGCGCATTGCTCGAAATGGGGATGGCCACGCACGGCGGCATGACCACCGAGCAGTTTGAGAAAATCGTCAGCGATTGGATCGCCACGGCGAAGCATCCGGTGACGAAGCGGCCCTACACCGAAATGGTCTATCAGCCGATGCTCGAATTGCTCGCCTACCTGCGCGCGAATGGATTCAAGACCTACATCGTCTCCGGCGGCGGCATCGAGTTCATGCGCCCGTGGACGGAGAAGGTCTATGGCATCCCGCCCGAGCAGGTCGTCGGCAGCAGCATAAAAACGAAGTTCGAGATGCGCGACGGCAAGCCGGTGCTGGTGAAACTGCCAGAGCTAAACTTCATTGACGACAAGGCCGGCAAGCCCGCCGCCATCCAGCACCACATCGGCCGCCGCCCGATCACCGCGTTCGGCAATTCGGATGGCGACCTGCAAATGCTCCAGTGGACCGCCGCCGGCAGCGGCCCGCGCTTCTGTCTCTACGTCCACCATGACGACGCGAAACGCGAGTTTGCCTACGACCGGGAATCACACATTGGCCGGCTCGACAAGGGCCTCGACGAAGCCGCCGCCAAAGGCTGGACGGTCGTGAGCATGAAGGACGATTGGAAAACCATTTTTCCGGCTGAAAAGAAATGAATCGGTAAATTCACTCTTCCATAGAAATGGGAAATCCCGTTTGAAACCATGAAGCTCAAAAAAGCTAACACCATTACCCATGCTCTCATGGAACCTGTTATCGTCGCCTTCAATCTGAGCGGCAATCTGCCTGGCAACTTCTGTGCGGCCAACCCCGCCGCTCACCTCAACTCATGACATCGCTGCCACGATTTTTTCGCACGACACTCGCAGGCGGCATACTATTTCTCCTGCCGGCCATCGTGTTGATAGCCATCGTCGGAAAGGCGCTGGAAATCGCGCACAAGATCATCGCTCCATTGGCAGAGCTGCTTCCCGTGCCTTCGCTCATAGGACTCGATGCCCCGATGCTGCTGGCAGTCGGCCTGGTCATCCTGTTCTGTTTTCTGGCTGGTGTTATCGCCCGAACAACCATCGCCCAAAAAGCGACCAATGTCGTAGAAGCGGCCGCCCTTTCGCATGTGCCGGGCTATGATTTTGTGAAGGCCATCAGCCAAAGCCTGCTGGTGCCGGAGAAGAGCCCTGACTACAAGGTGGTTCTCGTGCGATTTGATGATGCGTGGCAACTCGGGTTCCTTGTCGAACGTTTGAAAAATGGCCATGTGGCGGTCTTCGTGCCCGGTTCACCCAGCCCGCAGTCCGGGTCGGTGTATTTCATGACCGAAGACCGGGTCAAAACCACGGAACTCACTTTTAATGCAGCCATGAAATGTCTGAAACGCTATGGCAAAGGCGCCGGAGAACTGCTTGAAGAGAGGCTCGCTGCTGCGGCATCCGAAATGGGACAAGGCCCCACCAAAACTTAGATTTATGAAAAACACCATCCTCGCTCTGGCTCTCACAACTTTCGCCACGCCACTCCTCGCCCAGGACGATGCAGCGGAGCTTGCCAAAAAGCTCTCGAATCCCGTCGCCTCGCTCATCAGCGTGCCGTTCCAGCTCAATTACGACGAACGCATCGGGCCGCTCGACGAAGGGTATCGTTTCACGCTGAATGTCCAGCCCGTCATCCCCATCGCGCTAAATCAGGACTGGAATCTCATCATCCGAACCATCGTTCCTTTCATCAGCCAGCACGACGTGTTCTATTCCGGCGAACCGAAGTTTCCCGGAATTCCCGGTGGCACGCTGAAACAGCGCCCGCAGGATCGTTCGCAGGACGGCTTGGGCGACATCGTGCAGAGCTTCTTCTTTTCACCCGCAAAGCCCGTGGGTGGATGGATACTGGCGGCGGGGCCGGTGATGCTTTATCCCTCGGCGAGCAATGATTTGCTGGGTGGTGAGAAGTGGGGCGCGGGCTTAACCGCGCTGGCTCTGAAGCAACAGGATGGATGGACCTACGGCGTGCTGGCAAATCACATCTGGTCGGTCGAAGGCGAATCCACGCGGCCAGACATCAGCACGACTTTCGTGCAGCCCTTCGTGAGCTATACGACGAAAAAGCAGACGACCTTTGGCCTGAATGCCGAGTCCACCTACGACTGGAACAACAGCCAGTGGACGGTGCCGATGAACGCGACGGTGAGCCAGCTCGTGAAAGTCGGCGGGATGCCGGTGCAGTTTTCCATCGGCGGGCGCTACTACGCGGAAGGCCCGAGCGGGGCTCCGGAATGGGGCCTGCGCTGCGGTGTCACGCTGCTCTTTCCCACAGGCGGCAAGCGTGAGGCTGGGCTGAAGAAATAAAGCATTGTTTTCCTCCCGGAAACCAATCAACAAACGAACACCATGACCAAAAAACACACGCTCGCCGCGCTCGCGGCCCTCACCGTCACTGTAATTCCGCTCTTCGCCGGCCCGCCGGCTGCGCCTGCGCCCGCTCCGTCCTCGGACTGGGAATTCCGCATCGGCCTGCCGCTGTGGGGCGGGGTGCCATATTCGGGCGACGCGGAGACGGGCGGCATCGCCTCCTCGGTGGATGTCAGCATTTCCGACATCCTCAAACGCATAGACATGGCTGCGGCGCTGTGCTTCGAGGCGCGTCGCGGGCGCTGGGCCTTTCTGGGCGATGCGCTTTATCTGCGACTCTCGGACAGCGTGGAACCAAGGGGGCCGCTGATCAATTCCGCCCGGCTCGAGATCGAGCAGACGCTCGTGAATCTCGCCGTGAGCTACCGCATTGTGGACGAGGAGGCGTGGAAGCTGGATGCGTCGCTCGGTGCGCGTTATAACCGCATCGGACTGGAGTTTGACGTGGATTTCGCGCCGGGCCGCATCGGCGACCGGAACGTGGACGGCTCGGAGAGCTGGGTGGATCCGATCGTCGGCCTGCAATTGCGCGCGAAGGTATGCACGCCGGTGACATTTGTGGCGAAGGGGGACGTGGGCGGATTCGGCGTCGGCTCGGACATCACATGGCAGGCGTATGCCGGGCTGGAATTCCAGCTCTCGAGCAACATCTGGGCTGGTCTCGGCTGGCGCCACCTGCACACGGATTACAATGACGGCGCGTTTAACTACGATGTGAGCACGACGGGGCCGGTTCTGGAGTTCGGCGTGAACTTCTAAATTCAGTGTGTTCCGACCCCGCGCCGCGCGCGGGCTGGGTTCGCGCGGCGCTTCGATTTCAAGCGAGCTGAACAATCATGGGCATCCGCATCCTCATCGCCTCCGCTGTGCTCGCGCTCGCCGGTTGCGCACAATACGCCACCGTCACGGAAAAGCGCCCGCGCATCTTTCCTCAGATGCCCGGCTCCGGCGTGCTCGCGCTCGCGGAGGACGCGATCACCAAGGCGTTACGGCAGGGCGACACCAAACCACTTGCCGCCATTGGGGAATTTCTCGATGCCGCCGAAATCGCCGCGCGCCAGCTCGCGCGCAACCCCCGCGATTCCGCCGCACGGCGCGCCTATAATTTCGCCCTGGCCCGTGTCTTCACCACACTGCGCGATGCGAAAATCCCCGCGTGGAGGGAACCGCTGCGCGTGCCGGGCGCGAAGGGCGAGTGGTTGCTCTCGGGCCGCACGGACATCACGCGTGAACCAATCCTGCCGCTGCTGGAATTCATCCCCGCCGACCAGATCGAACTCGGCGGCAGCTACGTCAACCAGCGGGAGGTAAAAGACGGCATCGGCGCCCCGCTCATCGCCACGCTCCGCGATGCGAAGGAGTTTCTGAAACGCGACCCCTTCGCACAGGGGAAGAACATCTATTACGGCGTCACGGCGATCGCGCGCTTCGAGGGGCGGCGCTGCGTGGTGTCCTTTGAGGATCCTTTGAAGAAGGAGGACATCGCTTTTTCCGCCCACCGGCATCCGCTTGCGGCGGACTACACCGCGCCGCTCGCGCTGATGCTCGCGCGGGAAAACCCGAAAAAGCTCGAGATCGCCCGCCTGCTGCGACCCGGCAAATACGCCGAGACCGCGCGGCTCGCGCGGACGCAGGCTTACGATCCCGCCAAGACGCCGGTGGTTTGCGTCCACGGGCTGATGGACTCACCTGCGACCTGGGCGCCACTGCTGAATGCGCTGCGCGCTGACCCCGAGATCCGGAGGCGATACCAGTTCTGGTTTTACAGTTACCCGAGCGGTTACCCCTATCCACTCTCCGCCGCGATTTTCCGAAAGCAGCTCGACGCCATCGCCGCCCATCACCCCGGCCACAAAAAAATCGTGCTCATCGGCCACAGCATGGGCGGCATCATCTCGCGCCTGATGGTAACGGACAGCGGTAATCAGATTTGGATGAAGCTTTTCGGCAAGACACCAGCGCAGACCGCTCTTTCGCTGCAATCGCGCGCTCTGCTCAGCGATGCACTCATCTTCCAGCATCGTAAGGACGTTGGAAGGGCGATCTTCATTGCCGCACCGCACCGTGGGAGCGATCTCGCCAGCAACTGGCTGGGGCGGATTGGTTCCAGTCTGGTAAAGGCGCCGACGACATTGCTGAGCGTGGGCAACGATGCGCTGAAAGTGAGCACCTTTCGGGGCGATGATCTGATTCTTAAGCGAATACCGAACAGTGTGGACACACTCGCTCCAAACAATCGGTTTGTGAAGGCGGTCAACGAGATGCCACTCACACCCGGCATCCCGTATCATTCGATCATTGGCGACCGGGGCAAGGGCGGAAACAAGGATCGCACCAAGCCCATCAGCAGCGATGGTTTCGTGCCGTATTGGAGCAGCCATCTCGAAGGTGCGAAGTCCGAGTTGATAGTCCCGTCGAACCATAGCGCGCACCAAAACCCGCAGGCCATCGCCGAGGTGAAGCGTATTCTCCGGCTGCACCGGTAGGCGGCGAAACCCCTCATGCGCCCGCTTCGCCTCATCTCCATCCTCTGCATCCCGCTGCTCGCCTCGTGCAGCATCCTCGGGCTGCGCAAACAGGTCGGCACGCTTGAAAAGTACGGCGCAGCGACGCTCGTGATATCCCCGCCGCCCGCTGGCCCCGCGCCGACTTATGCGCTGGCGTGGACGTTTGAAAACGGCGAGCGCAAGGAATCCGCGGGCTTCCAGCGGTTGCGCGCCGACGGCATCGCTTCAATGGGGCTGCGCGCGGACCGGCTTTATCGCATCGGCGCGTTCACCGATGAGAACGACAACGGGAAATACGACGCAGGCGAGCCGCTCGCCGTGGTGAAGGACGTGAAGCCCGCCGTGCTCTCCGAGCCGGGCGCGAAGCCTGCCATCTTCACCGTCACGCTGAAGCGCGATCGCACGCTGCCAGCGGGCACCGTCATCGCGATTCCAAAGGCAAACGCGCAACTCGGCGCAAAGCTCGGCGTCGCCCTTGGCGATGTCGTCTTGCTCGATGACAAACGCTTCGCGCCGGACGCGGGCGGGAGCGGGCTGTGGAAGCCCGTCGAGTTCCTCACGAAGAACACGATGGGCATTTACTTCACCGAGCCATACGACCCAAAGCGCATCCCGGTCGTCCTCGTGTACGGCATCGGCGGCAGCCCGCAGGACTGGCGCTATTTCGCGGAGCACTTCGACCGCAGGCGGTACCAGGTCTGGTTTTATCATTACCCGAGCGGCATGCGGCTGGAGCGCGTTGCGCGCACGCTCGCCACGGGTTTGCGGATGCTGCGGCAGCGGCACGGCTTCGCGCACTGCGACGTCGTCGCGCACAGCATGGGCGGCCTCGTCTCGCACGCGGCGATTCGCGGCGCGGCGGAGGGCGTGAATTTCATCCCGCGCTTCGTGACGATCTCGACGCCGTGGGGTGGCCACGCTGCGGCGGAGCAGGGGATCCGGCATTTGAAAAACCCCGTTCCATCGTGGCTCGACGTGGCGCC
>CAMAUI010000044.1 GCA_945861385.1 Prosthecobacter debontii | reverse complement strand
GCAGGACGGAGAGCGGGACGGTCTTGCCGATGTCGGAGGTCCACTTCGAGTCGAGCAGATAGAGCGATTTGTCTGTGGGCTTGCCGGGTTTGAGCGCCGCGCGGCAGCAGGGCGGAAGCTCCTCCGTTTTCCCCGCAGGCTTTGCCGGTTCGGCTGCACTGGCCTCGCGCAAAGACGCGAGGGCGGAGAGGGCGAGGAGCGTGGAAGAAAGAAAGTTTTGGAAGCCACGAAGCCGTGAAGTCCCCGCCTCCCTGCCCTCGGAATCCAAAATCCCAGCCGGGTGTTTTGCGTCTGTGCGCCTTGGCTCGAGGTTCGTTTTCATAAGTCCTTCGCGCAGCGAAAGCCGAGGTTGTGGATGGTGTAGCCCGCCTTCAGGCTGCTCCGCATCCCGTAGCGCATGTAGGCGGGGAAGTTCGACGTGTCCTTCGAGCCGAGCGAGCCCGCCCCGCAGAATAGCTGCCGCTCCAGCCCCGTGTCACCACGCGCATCGCCGGTCACGATCGCGCTGTTGAAATCGCTCGTCCACTCCCACACCAGGCCGTGCAGATCGCGCACGCCGAAGACATTCGCGCGCCCGCTTCCCGCGGCAGGCAGCACCGCTGGAGACGGCATGCCGTACCACCGGGCGACGGCCTTTTTAAATTCCGCGTCCTTTTTTCCATCCGCATCCGTGAAGCCTGCGCCCGCGGCAAACTCCCATTCGATCGTCGTGGGCAGCCGTCGTCCGCGCCATGCGGCAAAGGACTTCGCTGCGAACCACGAGACGTGTGTGACAGGCTGCGCGGCGTCCGCTTTTCCGAGATCGAGGTCGCCCCTCCAGTGCGCGAGGTACTGCCCGTCGGCGAAAAGGCGCTTCACCTGCGTGCGTTGCCATTTCGGATTCTCGCGGACGAATGCGAGGAATTCACCATTGGTCACCTGTCGCTCGTCGAGAAGGAAGGGCGCGACGGTGATCTCTTTCGCATCCTTCTCCCCGCGGAAAAGCGGCACGTACTTTCCGCCGGGCACGAGCGCCATGCCGGGCTCGGCGGCCACGGCCTCTCGCAAAGACGCAAGGACGCAAAGAGCGATGAGGACAAATGAGACGATCCAGACGGACCTGTGCTTCGCGGATTTCCGGCTTTTTACGGGAGGCATGCGCAGAGGTTACTGCGCGCCGCTCTCAGCGTGAACCTTTTTCACTTCCTCGACCGTCACGATGTCGCCCGAGTTGCCGAAGGCGTTGCGCACATAGGTGAGCACGCTGGCGATCTGCTCGTCGTTGAGCATCGAGGGAGGCATCACGCCATTGTAGGTCTGGCCGTTCACAGTGACTGGCCCGCTGAGGCCCTTGATGAGCGAGGTGATGGCGCGCGTCTTGTCCGCCATGAGCCAGTCGGATTTCGCAAGCGGCGGAAAAACACCCGGCAGCCCCTGGCCCTCTGCCTGGTGACACGCAAAGCACACCTGCGTGTAAACGCGCTTGCCCTTTTCCATGAGGATCTCCTTGCCCATCGCCGCGATCTTCGGGTCGCCGGCGATCGCCTTCTTCATCGCTGCCTCCATGCCGGCGATTTTCTCGCCGCCGCCAGAGCCCGCGAGCGCGCTCTCGCCGAGGTAAACGGCGTCCACTTCCTTGCCGGAGTAAACGAGCAGGTTTGCAGGGCCCTCGACCTTCATCATGCCAAGCGCGCCCTTGTTGAATGCGCGGAACAGCGAATGATCCACGAGGATGTAAGTGCCCGGCACTTCGAGGCCGAACTCGACGATCGCCGATCCGCCCGCAGGCACGAGCGTGGTCTGCACCTGCTCCTGCGAAACTTTCACGCCGCCTTCCTGATACACCTTGTCAAAAATCTCGCCGATGACGTGGAAGGATGAGAGCAGGTTCGGCCCGCCATTTCCGACAAAGAGACGCACGCGCTCGCCGACCTTGGCCTTGAGCGCCTTGTCGCCCACGAGCGAACCGACTGCGCCATTGAACACGACGTAGGTCGCCCTTTCATCCACCGCCTTTTCCTGGTCGAACGGCTGCAGGCCCTCCTCGCCGAATTTGCCCTTCGTGTAGAACTCGCTCTGCATCACGTAGTATTCCCGGTCCACGGCGGGGAACCCTTCCTTCGGCTCGACGAGAATGAGCCCATACATGCCGTTCGCAACGTGCATGCCGACCGGTGCCGTCGCGCAGTGATAGACGTAGAGCCCGGGATTGATCGCCTTGAACGAGAACTGCGACCGGTGTCCCGGCGCCGTGAACGACGAAGCCGCGCCGCCGCCCGGCCCCGTCACCGCGTGGAGGTCAATATTGTGCGGCATCTTCGAGCTCGGATGATTCTTCAGGTGAAACTCGACGAGGTCACCCTCGCGCACACGGATGAAAAGCCCGGGCACTTCGCCGCCGAACGTCCAGAACAGGTAATCCACGCCATCGGCCATGCGCTTCACCACTTCGACCACCTCGAGTTCCACGGTGACCTTCGTCGCGTGCTTGCGCTTGATCGGCGGCGGCACATTCGGCGCTGCAGTGAGCACGGCTTTCTCCTCGCCAATGACCTCCGGATCGGTGCCCTTCGCCGCGGGGCCCGGCAGCGCGCCTTTCGGCGGCGGAGGCTCTGCTGCGAAAGCGGTTTGAAAAAAAGTGAAACCGAGCGCGAGCGCGGTTGTGGTGGTGAGCAGGAGTTTGATGTTCATGACAATTTCAATTCGCATGCTGCACGAGGTTCCCTCTTTGAGCTTGTCAAAGCCTGTCCGATTCTTCGCTTTTCTTGGCCAGGCAGTCGCAGTGGAAACCTCACCCGCCCACGTCACTTCCCCGGCATCGTCCGCGCGGCGCAGCCTGCGGAGACCGGTGCCGGGGTTCCTGCGCCACCGCATCGCGGCGTCCGGCTCATTCCGGGAGATGGTATCAGTCCAAAAACGCCTGCCTGGGATTCTCGCGCAGGTGCTTGATGATGCAATCCATGAACGGCGCCGCGAAATCCTCGAGCTTCTTGGTGCCGACTCCGCTGATGCGGCCCATTTCCGCTTCCGTCACGGGATAGTCGCGCGCCATTTCGCGGAGCGTGACATCGCCGAAAACGATGTAAGCGGGAACGCTGCGGCTGTCGGCGATCTCACGCCGGAGCTGGCGCAGTTTTTCGAAGAGCGCCTCGTCGCAGGCGATGTCGCCCTTGCGGCGGATCCGCGGTTTTTCCTCGTGCATGGTGTCGCCTTTGCGTGTGCGCGCGGGCTTTGTGGGCGGGCGGGTGAGGGCGAGGGGCGGGCGCTCTTTTAAAAACTGCACGCCCTCCTCGGTCAGCTCGACCGTTGGAAATTCGCCGGATGCGAGGCGGAGAAACCCGAGGCGCACGAGTTCGCGGCCGATGTGCTGCCAGGCGTCTCGCGGGTGCTCCTTTCCGACGCCAAAGGTCGTGAGCCGGTCGTGCTGCCATTTGCGGATGCGCTCGGTGTCGGCGCCGGTGAGGACTTCGGCGTGGTGATTGATGCCGAAGGTGGCGTCGCCGCGGTAGCTCGCCTCGCGGGCGCGCCACACGCAGGAGAGGAATTTCTGCGCGGCGACCGAGCCGTCGAACGTCTCGGGCGGCGTGAGGCAGTTGTCGCAAGCGCCGCAATTCTGCCCGGCGTAGGCTTCGCCGAAATAGCCGAGCAGCTCCGCGCGCCTGCACGAGGCGCACTCGGCGTAACGGACCATTTGCTGGAGCTGCGCGCGGGCGATGCGGCGTTCGTCGGCGTCCGGCTTTTCATCAATGAAGCGCGCCTGTTTCATCGCGTCGCCGGGATTGAAAAGGAGCAGGCATTCGCCGGGCAGCCCGTCGCGCCCGGCGCGTCCGGTCTCCTGGTAGTAGCCCTCGATGTTCTTCGGCAGTTCGTAGTGGATGACGAAGCGGACGTTCGGTTTGTTGATGCCCATGCCGAAGGCGATCGTCGCGCAAATCACGCGCACTTCGTCACGCAGGAACTGCTCCTGGTTCTCCGCCCGCACCTTGTCCGTGAGGCCCGCGTGGTAGGGGCTCGCGGCGATGCCGTCGGCGGTGAGTTTTTCCGCGAGTCCCTCCGCCGACTTGCGGCTGAAGCAATAGACGATGCCGCACTCGCCCTTGCGCTCGCGGATGAAATGCAGCGCCTGCCGGTAGCCGTCCGCCTTTTGCACGACGCGGTAGGTGAGGTTCGGGCGGTTGAAGCTCGCGACGAAATTCGCTGGCTCGTGGAGGTGGAGCTGCTTTGCGATGTCCGCGCGCACGCGCTCGGTGGCCGTCGCCGTGAGCGCCATGAACGGCACGCCGGGGAACTGCTCGCGCAGCGTGGAAATCTGCCGGTACTCGGGGCGGAAATCGTGGCCCCATTCCGAGATGCAGTGCGCCTCGTCAATCGCGATGAGCGTGACATTCCACTCGCGCAACTTTTCCAGGAAGCCCGGCAGCATGAGCCGCTCGGGCGCGGCGTAGAGCATCCGGTACTGGTTGTTCCAGAGGCCGCTGAGCCGCAGCTTCGCCTCCCGTTCGCCGAGCGTGGAATTCAGGAATGTCGCCGCCACGCCCATCGCCGTGAGCGCGTCCACCTGGTCTTTCATCAGCGCGATGAGCGGGGAGACGACCACCGTGAGCCCGTTGCCGAGCAGCGCGGGAAGCTGGAAGCACAGCGACTTTCCGCCGCCCGTCGGCAGCAGAGCGAGCACATCACGCCCGCCCATCGCGGCGGTGATGATTTCCTCCTGCAGCGGACGGAACGAGTCGTAGCCGAAGACGCGCTTCAGCGTGGAGCGGAGTTCTGGCATTGGGTCCCCCGTCCGATGGCACCTACTTCCCGCCGGGTGCGTGCGCCTTCTTGTAGTGCTCCGCGAGCACGTCCGCGCCGAAGTCGTGCGCGTAGTCACGCCATGCGCTGTGCGGATGGTTTGCGCCGTTTTGTGTGTTGTCGTATTCGATCACGAAATCCCCCGACTGCACGCGGTAGTAGTGCCCGTCGCCGCGCTCCAGCCCGCCAGCCCACGCGAAGTGCAAGCGGTCCAGGCCGGCTTTTTCAATTTTCGCCCAGTCCTCCGCGGCCACATCCGCGCGGCAGCGGAAAAGATACAGCTTCACCAGCTTCACGAGTTGCTCCTTCTGCGCGGCATCTAGCTTCGCGCAGGCGATGCCCTCCGGTTTCGTGTCATTGCGGCCGGGCACGGCCAGGATGTCCTTCGGGGCGACGGCGGCGATCACCGCGGCCTTGCGCTGTTCTTCGTTGAGCGATTTTACCAGCGCCCGCCCGATATCCTCCTCCGCGCCGAGCACGCGCGTTCCTTTTTGCGGCCCGTCCTTCACCTCGCCGGGATTGCTTCCGAAAAATGACGGCGTCATCGCCGGGGCGGCACTGCCGGCGCAGGTGAAATTGAACGACAGATGATGCCCCTCCCAGCGCCAGCCCCACGGTTCCTTGCCGCCGGGCGTGCCGAAGATGCTCACGTAATACTTCTCCGGATCGCGCCTCCCGGTGGTGTCCTTCTCCATCTCGCGCAGCACCGCCTCGAGTCCCTGGATGATCTCCGCCTTCGTGTATCCATCCTCGCTGAGGCCGGTTTTGAGCAGCGCCTTTGCGAGCGTGCGCTGGGGCTCAGACATTTCCTTGATCGGGAGTCCCTTTCGCGCTCGCGGGATGAAATGCCAGTTCAGCCGTTCGCCTTTTGCCTCGCTCTCAAATGCAAATGTGGCCGTCACCTTTTGCTCGGCCGTGAGCGAACCGAGCAGTGCGTTTGCGGCCTTCGCCATGTCGGCGGTGGCGTCGTGGGCGAATACGGGGGTCGCGAATGCGATCAATGCGGCTAGGTGGAGTTTCATGATGGCTGGCTGATTAAACGGAGCCGGCGTGCGGGGGAAGCGCGGATTGCGGCCGGGCGCGTCTCATGGGGCTCGGCTGACTTCAGATCGAGATCGGAATCGAGAACCCAAGGCGCCGTGGGCGGCCCGCATTTTCGCTCGCCGCGGGTTCGGGGCATCCATTTCCCTCCCGGTGATGCACCTGCTCCCCACACTCCTTTTCGCCAGCACGCTCGCATTGTGGGCGGCGGCGGGATCGCTGCCGCCGCTGCCGCGATGCGCGGTGTTGTGGAGCGTGGTCGCGGTCGTGTGCGCGGCGGGGGAGATTCTCGCGCGACGCGATGCGACACGGGGGTGGGCGGGACGGTGGCTGCCGGATGCAGGCGCGGGGTTCACGCGGGCGCGGCGCGTTTTTGCGGTGGCGCTGGGTGTGGTGTTCCTCGCGGCGTTCTGGAGCTGGGGCTCGCAGGTGCGGGGACTGGTGGGAGAAAACGGAATCGTCCCCGCGGCGGCGCAGATCGGCGGCGCGACATTCGCGCAGGCACCTACGCTCGCGTGGTGGCTTCCGGGTGCCTCCGGGCTTCTAACTCAATGCTGGACCGGCGCGCTGCTTTCCATCGCGCTGATCGCGGGCTTGTGCCCGGGCGCGTGCTGCGTCGCGTGCTGGGCGCTTTATCTTTCGCTGATGACCGTCGGCGGGCCGTTCTCGAATTTCCAATGGGACGCGCTCCTTCTCGAAACCGCGCCGCTCGCCGCAGTGTGGCTGCCATGGTCGCCGCGCCCGCGCTGGGCGGTCGAGACACGCGCGCAGCAGATTGGCCGCTGGCTCGTCATGTGGCTCGCGTTCCGGCTGCTGCTCGAAAGTGGCGTGGTGAAGCTCACATGGGACGACGAGGCATGGCTGAATCACACCGCTCTCGACCACCACTTCCAGACGCAGCCGCTGCCGCTCTGGACGGCGTGGCACGTCCAGCAATTCACGCCCGGCCTGCGCTCGGCCGCTTGCTGGATCATGTACTGGATCGAGATCGCGCTGCCCGCGCTGCTGCTGGTGCCACCCCGCTGGCGGACGACGCGCCATCTCGCGGCGCTCTCGCAGATCGCCCTCCAGGCCGGCATCGCGGCGACCGGCAACTACACCTACTTCAATCTCCTCACCGCCGCAGTCTGCCTGCCGTTTTTCGACGACGCATTCCTCCGCTGGAAAAAGACCGCTCCCACCGCACCCGCGGGCCCGCGCCCGCTCACGTGGGCCCTCGCGCCGGCGGGCGTGATCGCGCTTGCGAGCGTCGCGCTGACGTTCGACGGCCTCGTGGATGCATTCGGCGGCGCCGCGAGGCAGCAACGCAAGTTCGAGGAGATGCGCGCCGAATACCAGCGGACGGGGAAGGCGCCGGAGTCCGGATGGTGGCGCCCGCTGCGATCGTTCAATGGCTACGGCCTCTTCCGCACGATGACGACGACGCGGCCGGAACTGATTTTTGAGGGCAGTGCGGATGGCCTTGCGTGGCGCGAGTATCCCTTTCCCTACAAGCCCGGAGGCATCTACCGCCGCCCCGCGCTCGCGGCACCGCATCAGCCGCGGCTGGACTGGCAGTTGTGGTTTGCCGCGCTTAGCGCGGAGCGCGGCCAGCTCGACGGCTGGCTCGGCCCGCTCATGCTCGGCCTGCTGGAAAACAAGCCGGCGATCACCGCGCTGCTCGAATCGAATCCCTTCAGCGACGCCCCGCCGCGCTACCTGCGCCTCTCGCTTTACCAATACCGGTTCACGCGTGCGGGAGAATCGCTGGCGGCGTGGTGGCACAGGGATTTCGTCCGCGTCCTCGTCACGACGGACACGGCCACGCTGCGGCGAATCCTCAAAAAGTGAGGTCGAGCGGGACGCAGAGCCATGCTCCAGCGCGACCGCGTCATCGGCTCGCTGGCCATGTGTGTCGGTCGCCTCTAAAACACCGCGTCTTGCCTTGCCCTCTGCGGCTGGGTGCCTAGTTTGCCGGGCTCTCATGTCCCAACCGCAATCCGTAGAGGCTGCCAGGGCCCGCATTCAGCGGCTCGTGGAAGAAATCGCGACGCTCAGCAAGAGCGACGTGCGCTCGGAGGATTACTACCAGCAATTTCTCCAGAAGGCCGTCGCAGCCTGCGATGCGCGCGGTGGTGCGGTGTGGCTGGTCGGGCAGCGGACGGCGGATGGAAAGAGCGAATTCCAGCTCGCGGCCTCGGCGGATCTGGAGGCGTCGCTTTTCCAGTCGGATGAGGAGCAGCGGGCGCTGATGCTGCGGGCGATGGGGGAGACGGTGAAGACCCGGAGCCCGTGCATCGTGGCGGCGGACAGCGCCGGGGCGGCGGAGCCGGGGTCGTTGCAGGCGCAGCTCGGGCGGATGGGCGGCGCGGAGCGCACGGCAAACAAGACGCCGTTCCCCATCGTCAACGTGCCGCTTTTTTTGAAGGAGCAGGTGCTCGGTGTCTTGCAAGTCTGGCTGCAACCGTATGTCACGCGGGAGAATTACGCCGAATTCGGGACGTTCCTCACGCAGCTTGCGGTGCATGTGGAGCAGCATTTCCAGTCGCGCCGCATGGGCAGCATGGTCGTGGAAAACCAGCGGCTGCAGCATCTGCTCAAGTTCGTCGGGGATCTGGCCGGTTCACTGGATCCGGTCGAGATCGCGCGGCTGACGGCGAATTACGGGCGCGATCTCCTCGCGTGCGATCGGTGCGCCGTCCTGCGGTTTCACGGTGGCGCGTGGCAGGCGCTGGCGATCTCCGGCCAGGAAGTGGTGGAGAAAAAGAGCACGATGGTGAAGGGGCTCGTCGCCTTCGTCTCGGCGCACACCCCGCTCGTGCCGCTGACGGTGACACCCGAGGGCTCGAACGCGCCGGAGGACAAGCCGTGGGTGCTCGCGATCGCAAAGAAGGAGCTTCTCGCGCTGGCTGAGAGCAGTCCGGAAATTTCCGAATCCCGCGCGCTTGCGCTGCGTCCGCACGGGCTGACGGATGTGGCGGACGCGGCTTATTTCGAGGACAGCCACGTCGTCTCGACGCTGATCGTGCAACTCCTCAATTCGGACAAGAAGGTGATCGGCGCCGTTCTTGCGGAGAGCACGACGGAAGGTTTTTTCGACATCCCGGCGGGAGCGAAGGACGCGCCGAGCCACCGCCTCGCCGAGTGGGTCGCCGGCAATGCGGGCCGCGCCCTGCACGCGGCGCTCGACCACTCGGACCTGCCGTTCCTTTTCGCCACGCGAAGGCTCCGCGAGGTGAAGCGCGGCGTCACTGGCAGCGAGCGCGGACGTTATATTTTCAAGCGAGTGTTCTGGCTCGCCGTGATTTTCGGCATCCTGTTTTTCCCATGGATGGAGGAGGTGGAGAGTGACTGCACACTCGTGCCCAAGCAGCGCGTGAAGGTCGTCCCCGAGGTGTCCGGCCGTGTGGACCAGGTCATCGTCCGCGAGGGCCGCGCAGTGAAGAAGGGCGACCCGCTCGCGAAGCTCGACACCTCCGGGCTCGAGGCCGACCTTGCGCGCACGCTCCAGGAAATGGAGGCCGCGCTCGCCGAGGTGAGGCACTACCGCGGGCTTTCCGAGTCATCGAGCGAGTTGATCGCGCAGACGAAGGTCGTCTCCGCCGAGGAGCGCATCAAGCGCATCAAGCACGACATTGAAGCCTCGACGCTCCGCGCGCCGATCGAGGGCATGGTGCTGACGAAGGACATCGAGCTGACGACCGGCGTGTATCTCACGGCGGGAACGGATTTTTGCATCATCGGCACGACGGACGCATGGGATGTGCAGGTGCATCTGCACGAGAAGCAGATCGGGAAGGTCGAGGCGCTGCTCGACACGAAAAAAACCGTGGACGTCCACTACATCCTCTACACCACCAACCAGCACGAACTGGCCGGCAAGTTCACGGACCGCGGCCAGCTCAGCGAGATCGCCTACCCGCACCAGCGCGAAAGCGCGATCAAGGAGAACGCCTTCATCCTTACGCTTGCCGATGCCCAGAAAGACGCGCCAGCCGGCGTGCGCGCGGGCTTTCGCCCGGATCTCACGGGTCGCGCGAGCATCCGCCTTGGCCGCAGCCCGGTGATCTTCATCTGGGGCCGCGGCATTGCCCAATGGTTCCGCCTCAAATGGGTCTGGTGACCGAAAATTTTCCGACACGATTCCGAATGAAAAACCTCCTGCCACTAATCGCCGCCACATTCATCACCGCGCACGCCGGCGCCGAGCCGGTCAAGGGAACCATCCTGCCGTTCAAGCAGGTCAGCGTCAGTTCGCCCGTATTGCAGGAAGTCATCGCCAGCATCCCGGTGAAGGAAGGGGACACCGTGAAGGAGGAGCAAGTGCTCGTGCAACTCCGCAACGACCGCGAGAAGCTCGACGTGGAAATCTCCAGGAAGCTCATCGAGCTGAAGCGCTTCGTCGCCCGCGGTCACAAGAAACTTTTCAATGACAAGATGGGCAGCGAGGAAAAGGCGCTCGAAGCCCAGACGGATCTCGAACTCTCGGAACTCCAGATGCAGGCCAAGCAGGTCGCGCTCGACGAAAAAACCGTCCGCTCCCCGCTCAACGGCCTCGTCGTGAAGACCCACAAGGAGCGCGGAGAATCGGTGGACCGCGCGGAGAAACTCGTGGACGTCATCAACATTGACCAGGTGTACGCGCAATTTTACGTGAAGCCCGAACTGCGTTCCACGCTCAGCGAAAACCAGGCGATGAAAATCACCGTCCCAGATCTCGCCGATGCCGCATTCGAGGGGAAGATCAGTTTCATTGACCCGAGCAACGACGCGAAGAGCGGTTTCGTCCGCGTGAAAGTGCTGATCGAAAACAAGGATCACAAGATCAAGGCCGGCATGAACGCCGTGGCGGCATTCGGCAAATAGCCATGGCCGCACTCGCGCCAGCAGTCATCGAGCAGCCGAAAGCGGCGCCGCCGCAGGAAAACGTCGTCCTGCCCGCGCTGCGTGGCGACCTGGTCATCAACCGGCAGAGCTTCGAGGGGCGAGCCTACTACGTCGTCAAGGATCCCATCTCGCTCCAGTACTTCCGTCTCACCGCGGAGGATTACGACCTCGCCGTACTCTTCAACGGCCAGCGCACCTTCGGGGAGATCCGCGACACATGGGTTCGAAGGCACCCGCACCTGAGGCTTGATTACACGACCGAGGAGATGAACGAGCGCGTGCTGAAGTTCGCGAATGACCTCGCGCTGCTCCAGTTCCTCAACGTGCAGGGCCAGCGCATGAAGGCCCGCATGGACGCCAAGCGGCGGAACCCGCAGAAGAAGGGGCTCTACCATCTCACCAACCAGATCTTCTTTTTCCGGAAATCGCTTTTCGATCCCGACAAGCTATTTGGCCGCATGGCCAAGCCGCTGTGGTGGATTTGGACGAAGCCGGTTTTCTGGATTTCGTGGGCGATCATCGCGGCGGGAGCGGCTGTGTTCATCAGCCAGGCCGAGGGACTCGACGAGGCGCTCGCGAATCTTTTCAACTGGCACAATCTCGCGCTGATGTGGGTGACCACCATCGTGCTCAAGAGCGTCCACGAGCTTGGCCACGGGCTGACGTGCAAACACTTCGGCGGGGAAGTCCACGAGGTCGGCTTCATGACGATCGTTTTCACGCCGTACTTTTTCGTGAACGTCAGCGACTCGTGGACGATGGCCGACCGGCGGCACCGGATGCTCGTTTCGTTCGCGGGCATCTATGTCGAGCTGGTCTTCGCGGCATTCGCGGCATTTCTCTGGGTGCTCGTCGGGCCCGGCTGGTTCAAGGATTTCCTCTTCAACATCATCATCATCGCCAGCGTCAGCACGCTCATCTTCAACGCGAATCCCCTCATGCGGTTCGACGGCTACTACATCATGATTGACCTGATCGAGACGCCGAATCTCCAGCAGAAGTCGCGCGCCCTCATCCAGAACAAGATCACCCGGCTGCTGTTTGGCAGCACCAACAAGCAGGACATCCTCAGCCGCATGCCGCTCCCGAAAAGGCGGCTGCCGCTCTTTTACACATACGCCGTGCTCTCGTGGCTCTACGGCTACTACGTCATCTACAGCCTCATCGTCTGGATGCGCCCGCATCTTGAACCGCTCGGCCTCGAGGGGCTCAGCGACTGGTTCGCGTTCCTTGCGCTCACCGGCTGGGTCGTCATACCACTAATGAACTTTGTGAAGCAGCTCAAACTCAACACGGAAGACTTGCAGCCCGGCGGCCGCTGGCGGCGCATCGGCTGGGTCTTCGGCATCCCGCTCGCGGCATTCATCGGCTTTTGTTTTGTGCCGGTGGAAAACGAGGTCACCCGCCACAGCGCCGTCGAACTCGCCGAGCCCGAGATCGCCCGCCCGGAGACCCCGGGATTTGTCCGCGAGATTTTCGTGAAGGAGGGCGACACCGTGAAGCCGGGCACGCTTCTCGCAAGGCTCGAAAACCGCGAACTCGGCGAACGCCTCGCGATCGCCACGCAGGACTTCAAGCGTTACGATCTCGCGCTCTCCGCGGCCGTGGGCGGCGGTAAGAGCGAGGAAATCCGCCAGATCACCGCGATGCGCGACGGCGCGAAGGTGGTCCTCGACAAAGTGAAGCGCGACCTCGGGCAACTCGAGCTGCGTGCGAAGTCAGCCGGCGTCGTGCTCTCCCGCGATCTCAGCCAGCGCCTTGGCGAACTGCTCCGCCCGCCGAACGACGTGTTCTGCGAGATCGGATCCCGCGACCCGATGCGGATCAAGATCCCGCTCAGTGAAAAAGAAGTCCGCCACGTGCGGGTCGGCAACACCGTCACACTCATGCCCGACGCCTACCCCGGGGTGAAGATCGAGGGCCGCGTCGCCGATGAACCGATGGAACTCGACGATCATAATTTCCCCATCGCCTTCAGCGCGGAGCGCGGCGGCGACGTGCCCACCTACCACGACCCCGAAACCGGCCGCGAAAAACTCCTCGAACACACCTACATGGTCACCGTGGAAATCCCCAACCCCGGCGACCGCCTCCGCTACGGCATGACCATCCGCGCCCGCATCGCCACCGGCAAACAGCCGTACGGAACGCATGTCCTGCAATGGTTCACCGACCTCATCAGCCTCGACTACCGCTTCTAATGTCCGCCCGCTGGCTCATCCCGATCATCGCCATCACGGCACCCGCGCTCCTCGCGCAGGATGCCCCCGCCAAGCCCGAGTTCGTCACGCCAAAAGTCGTGCCTGCCCCGGCTGATCCCCCGCCGGGGCAGAAGGCGCCGCCTTTGGTGAAAGAGGACGAAGCCCCCGCGCCAAAACAAGAAACCGGGCAGATTCCCACGCCGAAAACGAAGAATTTCTTCGGCAGTGGCAGCACGACGCGGACGATCAAACTCGGCGAGGCAATCCAGGCCGCGCTGAAGAACAACCTTGATGCACGCATTGATGAGGCCGGCATCTCGCTCGAACAGGCGCGCGTCATGAACGCATACGGGGGGTTCGACCCCGTGTTCAGTTTCAGTGCATCGCGCGGCTCCACGCAGACGCCCGACAGCCGCAACAACATCACTTCCGCCGACGCCGTCGCGCAGCTCCAGGCAATCGAGGCGCAGATCGCGGCGATCAATTCCAACACCGCGGCAAACCAGGCGTTCACCAATGCGATCCTCCAGGCGCTCAACCGTCCGCCGTTGGAATTCACCACGCCCCCGCTCACGAGCGAATTCGACAGCAACCAGCGAACGGTGTTCGACTCCGAGAGCGACCGGGGAGAAGTCGCGATCCAGGCCCGCTCGCCCATCGGCACGATCATCCGCGCCTCCGCCCGCGTGCAGAAGCTCACCACCACCTTCGAGGGCGACACGCGCCCCATCATCCCGAACTACGTCGCCTCCACCTCCATCGAGTTCCGCCAGCCGTTGCTGAAAGACTTCGGCTTCGCCGCGAATCTCGCCGAGGTCCGCATCGCGCGGAAGAACCGCGAGGCGCAGGAATTGACGTGGAAATTCCGCATCGAAGCCACGCTGCAAAGCGTCGTCGCGGGCTATTTCGACATGCTCTTCGGAATGAACGACCTCAAAAACAAGGGCGACGCCATCACCGCCGGCCTCAAGCTCGTCGCCCACAGCACGCGCAGGAAGGAGCTGGGTTTCTTTTCCCCGTACGAGGTGAAGCAGGCGCAGGTGCAGCTCTCCTTCGACCGCGAAAACCTGCTCGTCTCGAAGAACAATTTCTACGCCTTCCAGATCGCGATGAAGCGGCTCGTGCTGCCCGATTTTGACCCTGCCACCAACATGGTCTTCCTCCCCGAAAACATCCCGTCGCTCAAGGTCCCGAAGCTCAACCGGGACGAACTCCTCGCCATCGCATTTGAAAAGCGCCTCGACTACAAGGCCGCCATCATCGCCGCCGAATCGGAGGACGTGCGGCTGAAATTCGCGCGCAACCAGCTCTGGCCGCAGCTCGACGTGGTCGGCAGCTTCGGCTGGGCCGGGCTGGACAGCAGCTACCCCTCCGCCGCCGGGCAGATGATGGAGGGCCAGGCGCCATCGTGGCAGCTTGGCGTCGCCGGGAGCTTTCCGCTTGGTGGCATCCAGCCGCGCTCGCAACTGGATGCCGCAAAAGCGCGGAAGGAACAGGCGATCCTCCGCGTGAAAAGCGCGGAACTCGAGGTCGGCCTCAGCGTCGAGCGCGCCATCCAGTTCATCCGCACCAACCAGCTCCGGCTCGAGACCGCGCAATTCACCACCAGCGCCGCCGAGGAGGCCGTGCGCGTCGGCTTCCGCCGGATGGAGGAGGGCCTCATCAGTAACTTCGACCTCATCGAACAACAACGCCGGCTCTACGAAGCCCGCACCCGCGAACTCAACGCCATCGCCGAGCTGAACAAAAGCATCACCCAGCTCTGGCTCTCCACCGGCACCGTGCTGGAAAATCTGAACATCACCATCGGCGACCCGCGGCCCGTCGGCAGAGCACCGGCGAAAAAGGAGCCGCGCTGACCGTTATTGATGAAACGGCGGGATCGACTACAGCGATGGCTGGCTGAGTGCGCCGGAGGCGCTTTGGAAATTAGCCGGTGGCGTAAGCCACCGGATCTTCGTCCACACGAATTGCGCCCCGGCAGGGGCGCTGGATCCGCCGCCCTTCCAGGGCGGGTCTTGCTTCCATGGCTGTTCCGGTGGCTTGCGCCGCCGGCTAATTTCTACTGCGCCTCTGGCGCAAAAGCAGGGTGCTCAAAAACTGGGATGCGCCCCTTCACCGCGCCGAGGTCGAGCCCGACGGCTGTGTTGCCGCCGTGCCCGCTACACCAGCGCGATGCGGCACTGCACGGGGAAGTGGTCGCTGTAGCCTTTCAGCGTCGCGCGATCGAAAGCCACGGGCCGTTTCCACACGCCGCCAGCCATCGGTGGTGCGCGGAAAATCTCCACGCTCGCCGGGTCAATCTTCAAGCCCTGCCTCCCGAGCAGCAGGCCGCGCGACACGATGATCTGGTCGAGCACGCTGAAGGTGTTCGTCGAGCCGGCGAAGTAGTAGGAGCCTTCGTCCGCGCGGCCGAGGTGCGGCCACATGCAGTTGAAAAGATGCGCCTTTCTCCCGAGGTAGCCGTCCGAGGATGGCTTGTTTTTTGACGCCGCGATTTTCACGTCCTCCTCCATGCGATCCATGTCCTTCGTCGCTTGCAAGCTGTCGAGGATGCTGCGGTCGAACGGCTCGTCGTTGAAGTCGCCCATCAGCAAAATGTTCCGGTTCCAGCGGTCAATGATCGCCTGCCGTGTCGCCGCGGTGTCCGGCAGCGCCATGAAGTCCGCGCGGTTGAAACGCAGGTGCTCATCCACCACGCGTCCGCATCGCTCGGCGGTCGCGATGCGCAGCGGCTCGGTCTCGAATTTCCCCTGCGAACGCGACGGCCAGTGGTTCACGAGCACGAGCAGGCGCTGGCCGGTCGCCTTCACCACCAGCTCGACCTCGAAGATGTCGCGCGTCGGGTAGCGCAGGTGCATCGCGTGGCTTTTCACCGCGGCTTTCAGAGGCTTTTTGAAAACGGCGCTCGAATAGATGAGGCACGTATCAATCCCGCGCAGGTCCGGGCTGTCGGCGTGGACGACCTGCAAATCCGTCCGCCCCGTCGCGGCGATGAGCTTCTCGGCGAGCGCGCCATTTTCGATCTCGCAGATGCCGAGCAAATCCGGTCCCGCGCCGCCGTGCATGAGCTTGATGACCTCCGCGAGGTTCGCGATTTTCGCGTCCATCGCCGCCTGCGTCCAACCCTCGGCGGGGGTGAACTCGAGATCCGTGGCGATGTCGGAGACGGTGACGTCGAAGAGGTTTTGCAGGTTCCAGAAGGCGGCTTTGATCTCGGGCATGGGGTGAAAGTGCGGCGTCGTGCCCCCGCGACGCAAGCTCCCTTTGGCTTACGCATGCATCCGCCTGCCGGGTGCTGCGGAACGGCGATTATTGTGCGGCCTGACAATGCGGCTGGCGCTTTCGCGCCCGCCTGCCACGCTCGCGCCCGCATGAAAACACTGCTCCTTCTCCTCACCGCCACCGCCGCCATCGCCGCTCCGCCGGAGCCGAAATTTTCCGCGCAGGACATAGATAAGACCGTGAAGATCGGCTACGGCGTCGCCATCGCTGATGTGGATGGCGACAAGCTCGCTGACATCCTCCTCGCCGACGCGCGGCAGATCCGCTGGTACAAAAACCCCGGCAAACGGGATGTCGAGTGGCCGCGCCACGTCATCGCCGAGGAGCTGACGAAGAACGACAACGTGTGCATTGCCGCGCAGGACATTGACGGCGACGGCAAATGCGAAGTCGCCATCGGCGCCGAGTGGAACCCCGGCGACACCGAGAAAAGCGGCGCCGTCTTCTACCTCATCCCGCCCGCCGACCGGACGCAGAAATGGGAGCCGGTGAAATTCCCCAGCGTCGAGCCGACGACGCATCGGATGAAATGGCTCCGACTTTCAGAAAAGGAATGGGGCCTCGTCGTCGTCCCGCTGCACGGGCGCGGGAACAAGAACGGCCAGGGCGCGGGAGTGAAGGTGCTGCTTTACCGCAAGCCTGCTGACGTGAAAGCGGAGTGGAAGAGTGAGGTGCTCGATGACTCGATGCATGCGACACACAATTTCGACCCGGCGAAGACCGTGCCTGATTCCCAGGGCAGCGGCATGAAGCTGGTTCTCGGGGGACGCGAGGGAGCGCTCCATTTGCGGAAACGCGGAGATGAATTACTGAAGGTCTGGCTGGTTCGAAACGACGGCAACCCCGCCAATTCCGCGGGCGTTGGGGAGATCCGGGGTGGGCAGTTTGGCGAAAGTGAATCGTTCGTGACGATCGAGCCAATGCACGGAAACCAGCTTGTCCATTACGCTCTTTCCAAGCCTGGAGATGAAGTGAAGGCCCAGCGCCGCGTCCTCACTGACAAACTCAACCAGGGCCACGCGCTCGCGTGCGGCGATTTGCTCGGCGTGGGGAGCGACCAGATCGTCGTCGGCTGGCGCGGCGCGAAGCCGGGGGACAAAGTCGGTATCGCCGTCTGGACGCCGCTCGACGACAAGGGCGAGAAATGGCGCGAGACGCTCGTGGATGACAACGGGACCGCGTGCGAAGACCTCGCCCTCGCCGACCTCGATGGCGACGGCAAGCTCGACATCATCGCCGCCGGCCGCGCCACGCATAATCTGCGGGTGCTTTGGAATCTCCGGTAGCAGCCCGCTCCAAGCCGCCGCCGGGAAAGCGCAACTTGTCACCGTCTTCCCCCGCTCTTAAGAACGCGGCCATGTTCACCGGCCTCGTCATCGAAACAGGACTGATCCGCGCGCTCGAACTTCGCGGGGAAAGCGCGCGCCTCACGGTGCGCGCGGACGCCGCCGGCCCGCAGTCTGCGCCCGGCGACAGCATCGCGGTGAACGGCTGCTGCCTCACGGTTGCAGCGCGCGAGGGCGGAGTGATTTCATTCGATCTCCTGGCCGAGACGCTCCGCTGCACGAACCTCGGCGATCTCGCGCCTGGCGCGAAAGTGAACATCGAGCCCGCGCTCACAGCGGGGGCGAAGCTTGGCGGGCACTTCGTGCAGGGGCACGTGGACACCACGGCGCGGGTGCTCGATTTCTCACCGCACGGCGTGGATCACCGGATCGAGATCGAGCTGCCCGCGGGGTTTGCGCAGTATGTCGTCTCGAAGGGCAGCATCGCAGTGGATGGCATCAGCCTGACTGTCGCGGAACTGCGCGGGCACAGCTTCGTGTGCTGGATCATCCCGCACACGCGCGAGGTGACCAATCTTGCCATGTGCCAGACGGGGAAGCGGGTGAACCTGGAGTTCGACATGCTCGCGAAATACGTCGAGCGCATCGTCACGCTTCGTCGCGATGGCTGACGGTTGCAGGGAATGACGAACGAGGAATGCGGGGGCGTGGTTTCGTCATTGCCCGGGATCACTCCCACTCGATCGTGCCCGGCGGCTTGCTCGTGATGTCATAGACGCAGCGGTTGATGCCCTTCACTTCGTTCACGATCCGGTTGCTGATCCGCGCGAGAAGATCGTTTGGCAGTCGCACCCAGTCCGCGGTCATGCCGTCCTGGCTCTCCACGACGCGCACTGCGCAGGTGTCCTCGTAAGTGCGCTCGTCGCCCATGACGCCGACGCTTTTCACCGGCAGCAGGACTGCGAACGACTGCCACACTTTGTAATACCAGTCCGCGGCCTTCATCTCCGACACCACGATCGCATCGGCCTCGCGAAGCACGCGGAGGCGTTCCCTCGTGATCTCGCCGAGAATCCGCACCGCGAGGCCGGGGCCGGGGAAAGGCTGCCGCTGCACGATCTCGCGCGGCAGCCCGAGCTGCGCGCCCACCTCGCGCACCTCGTCCTTGAACAGCTCCCGGAGAGGTTCGAGCAGTTTGAATTTCATGTTTTTCGGCAGTCCGCCGACGTTGTGATGGCTCTTGATGAGGGCCGCCGGGTTCCCGCCGATCGCGACGCTCTCGATCACGTCGGGATAGAGCGTGCCTTGCGCGAGCCACTTGAATTTCGAGTCCTTCCCGCCCGCGAGCTGCTTGGTCGCGTCCTGGAAGACATAGACGAATTCGTTGCCGATGATCTTCCGTTTCCGCTCCGGTTCCTTCACGCCCTTGAGCCTGCGGAGGAATCGCGCGGTGGCGTCCACATACTTGAGCCGGATGCGAAAATGCTCGCCGAAAACCCGCTGGACCGTCTCCGCCTCGTTCAGCCGGAGCAGGCCGTTGTTGACGAAGACACACGTGAGCTGGTCGCCGATCGCCTTGTGCAAAAGAGCGGCAGCCACGCTGCTGTCCACGCCGCCGCTAAGGCCGAGCACGACATGATCCGCGCCGACTTGGGCGCGGATGTTCGCGCACATTTCCTCGATGTACGAGCCCATCGTCCAGTCGGCGGTTGCGCCGCAAACGTCGTAGATGAAATTCTCGAGCAACTCCCTGCCGCGAGGTGTGTGAACCACCTCCGGGTGGAACTGAAGACCGTAGAATTTCCGCTTCGCATCCTCGATTGCCGCGAATGGGGCGTTCGCAGTCGTCGCCACGATCCGGAAGCCGGTGGGAAGTTTCGTCACGCGGTCGCCGTGGGAATTCCACACGTCCATCCTCTCGCCGAGACCGGCGAAGAGCGGGCATTTGCGCGTGACCCGGGCCTGCCCGTGGCCGAACTCGCGGTGAGGGCTGTGTTCCACTTTTCCCCCGAGGAAATGCGCCATGAGCTGGACGCCGTAGCAAATCCCGAGAACCGGCAGTCCCAGCTTGAAGACACCGCGATCCGGATGCGGCGCGTCTTTCGCATACACCGATGAAGGCCCGCCGCTGAGGATGATTCCCTTCGGATTCAGTTTCGCGATTTCCTTCGCGGGGGTGTGGTAGGGGACGATCTGCGAATACACCTGGCACTCGCGCACGCGGCGCGCGATGACCTGCGTGTATTGCGATCCGAAATCGAGGATGACGATGCGGGAGTGCTCGGCCATGGGATGCGTTTACCAGACATTCCGCTCCGCATCCGTGGCGGTCGCGGCGGGGCGCTCATTGCCCGCTTCGCGCGGGAGATTGTTTCCGAAGGAGACTGCGCGCCGGTTGGGATTCTCAGGCAGATCCGTCTCGCACCCGGTGAGGATTAGAGCGGCGGCGGTGGCGGCGATGAGCAATGTGGCTTTCATGCAATTCGCGTATGGAAATGCCGCGGGCGTGTCGAGCGGCGAGTGGGGC
The DNA here is from genome assembly GCA_945861385.1 of Prosthecobacter debontii. GTDB lineage: Bacteria > Verrucomicrobiota > Verrucomicrobiia > Chthoniobacterales > Chthoniobacteraceae > SXWH01. The sequence goes on along the minus strand of CAMAUI010000044.1, from coordinate 14,295 downwards.
GCGGCGCGCTACGCGATGGGGCTGATCTTTTCGAGCAGCGCGGCATGCCGGTCGGGGTGGTAGTGATGCGTCTGAAATCCGAGTTCGTGTGCAGTGGCGATATTGTCGGCGAGGTCATCAACGAAAAGGGTGTCCGCCGGGGTGAGGCCGTGCTGTTCGCATGCGATCCGGTAGATGCGGGGGTGCGGCTTCGATGCGCGGGCGGTGTGGCTGTAGGTGCCGCCGCTGATGTGGCGGAACACGGGGAAATCGCGGAAAAGTCCCTCGACGTGCATGTCGTTGGTATTGCTGAGAAGGAAGATGGGGTGGCGGGCGGCGAGGCGCTCGATGAGTGTGTGCATGGGAGCATTCGCGGTAAAGATGCCCTGCCATGCGGCGATGAACCGGGCCTCGGAGCCGCGGTATTTCAAAAGTGTGAATGCCTGATCGAGGAATTCAGCGCGGGTGATCTGGCCGTCTTCGTAGCGGAGTTTGCTTTCATCAATGCGGACGAGTGCCCCGGCTTCGTCCGGGACGTCGCTGAGATCGGAGATGGCGCGGAGGGCCTTGGAGAAGTCGAACCGGACGATGACGTTGCCGATGTCGAAGAGGAATGCGCGGATCATGAGTGTCCGGATTTTTCGGCGCAGCCGAGGATGAAACGGGCGGTGGTGCGCGCGGAATCGGGGCGTGAGATGCGCTGGATGGCCGCGTGCCAGCGGTGCCAGAGCGCGTGATCATTGGCGAGCAGATCCTCGACTTGTCCGATGATGGCGGAGGGTGATGTGGCGATCGCGCCGCAACCGTTGGCGGAGATGAGGAGTGCGTTGCCCTCCTCCTGGCCGGGGACGATTTTCGTGATGAGAAAAGGGGTCTGGGCGGCGATGGCTTCCTGCGTGGCGGCACCGCCGGCTTTGCCGATGAGGAGGTGGCGGGTCATGAGAAGCCGGGGCATGAGCGGCGTCCAGCCGTGGATCTCGACGGGACGGCCTGCGGCGATCCGCTCGATGGCGCGGCGGAGTTTTTCGTCGCGCCCGACGGTGACGGTGAGATGAATGCCGGGAATATCGAGCAGGTGCGCGACGAGCTCGGGGGCATGATGCGCGGCGCTGTTGGTGTTGAAGAGGATTCGAAGCGGCTCACCACGGCCGGGCGGGGGGCGTTGTGGCCGGCTGTCTGCGAACACGAGCGGGACGGGAAAGCCGGTGATGTGGATTTTTTCGGCGGGGACATGGGCGTCGCGCATGACTGCGGCTGTGTCTTCATTCGCGACGAGCCACGTGTCGCTGCCGCCGCGGTGCCAGACCGTGTTGACGGTGATGCTGTCGGTCACGAGGGTGTGCCGCGTGTGGGGCAGGGGATGCCCGCGCCGGATTCGATCGAGGACGTAATTGTAACCGGGATAAACGCAGACAACGTGTTGCGGCTTGCGTTCCGCGAGGACGCGCGCGAGGAGCGCCTGCATCGAGAAGAGCGACGGCGCAATGGCAAAACGCATGATGGGGAGGCGATCGAGGAGCTTGTAAACGATGAGCCAGAGAAGCGGTGCGCGCTCGATGCAATCGAGGTAAAGGCGGCGGGACGTGTTTTGCTTCTCGCCGTAGGCCTCGAGGAAAAGGTCGCGCACCTCGGCTTCGCCCCCGAGGTCGGCAAGCCCGGCTGCGAGGGCGCGGGCTGCGGCATTGTGGCCTTCGCCGTAGCCGGATGTGAGGATGAGGACGCGTGTCATGCGCAAGGCGCGAATAGCGGTAGCGTCTGCGATACACAACGGATTTGAGCTTGTTTGGTGGATCGCTGCTGCCGTGAGGACGCGCTTGGTGTCTTTCGCGAGACACCGGCGCAGACCGGGCGAGATCCGCCACGGCGAGGATATGAACGGGAAAAGTGAGAGGTGGATGAGATGCCGCTTAATGCAGGAGCTGGTGGCTGGCATCCAAGGTTTTCCAGCATTCCAGGAAACCAGTGGCGAAATCCTGTGGGCGCGCGGCAATCCACCGGGAGAGTTGCTCGATGGTAAAAAATCCGCCGCACTCGATCTCCGCGGGTGGAAGGCGGAATGGGCCATTGTGACGGGCGTGAAAAATTTTGACGAACTCCCATCCCGTGCCCTCGCAGGCTTCCACGCCGCCGATTTCCTGAAGGTCTGCTGACACGCCGAGTTCCTCGAGGAGTTCACGCGGGGCGGTGGAGGTGTAGGTGTCGCCGGAATTCACGTGCCCCGACGCGCTGCTGTCCCACGCACGCGGATGCGTGTCTTTCCAGAGTGAGCGTTTTTGAAGAAACAGTTCGCCGCGATTGTTGAATACGAAGATGTGGACCGCCCGGTGCCGCAGCTTCCTCGAGTGCGCTTCGCCACGGGGCGCCTGACCGGTCACACGGTCATGCTGGTCCACGATGTCAAAGATTTCCCCCGTGGTGTCCTGTGCCTTCGCCGAGTGGTCCCCTGTGCATCCGCCAGCCAGATTTGTGAGGGCGATCCACTGAGGCAGGCTGAGTTCCTCGGCACGGGCCGTCCCGGGGACTCCAATGGCGGCGGCGATCTCCGGCCATCGTTCGAGATCCAGGTTTTTGCGAAGCTGCTTGCGGCGCTGTGCAAAGCCGCGCTTGACGAGATTGCGAAACAGCCGGTCGTCGCATTCATCCAGACTGCCATCCTCGCGCGGGGTGAGGCGGACGACCGCGGAGTCCACGCGCGGAACCGGGGTAAAAAGGCGTGCGGGGAGAATGCGCACGAGCTCGGGCTTCCATCTGCGGCCAAGCAGAAGCGTCAGCGCGCCGTACGCTTTTGTGCGCGGGCTGGCACACAGGCGTTCCGCGAGTTCGCGCTGGAGTGTGAATACCATGCTGGATGCGGGGCTTGGCTCCTCGCCGAAGCGAAAAAGAAGCTGGCTGGACACGTAGTAGGGAAGGTTCCCGAACACCCGCACCGGCCCGCGCCAGAAAAGCTCCCGCACATCATAGTCCAGCGCGTCGCCATGGATCAGCCCGAGCTTTGGAAAGCGCCCGCGCAGCCAGTCAATGATGCGGTCGTCCTTCTCGAGCAGTGTTCCGTTTTCAGATCGCTCCTGCGCGTACTCTGTCAGGGCGCCAAGTCCCGGCCCGATTTCCAGCCACGGCTGGCCCGCCTCGATGCCCACTTGCTCGACGATCCACTTCGCGAGGTTTTGATCGTGCAGGAAATTCTGACCGAGGCTTTGTGTCGGCTTCGCTCCGAGCGATGCGAGTGTTGAGGCGATTTCGGACAGCTTCACATTACTCCGGGTACTCGCGGGGCCCACTGCTGGCAACTGCCGCGCGGGCGCACCGGGTTTCGCTTCCGTGGAAAAACCAGCGGCTACTTGAGCGCCGCGAGCTTCGCCTTGATGGCCTCAAAGTTCGGGAGTTCCTTCGGCGTCGGGGTCTGCTCGGCGTATTGAACCACGCCGTGCTTATCAATGATGAAGGCCGCGCGCGCGCTGGTCGCGCCGATGCCCACGAGATCAGGCAGAAGCACGCCGTAGCCTTCGGAGATTTTCTTGTTCAGGTCGCTCACGAGGAGCACCGAAATCCCTTTCGATTGCGCCCACGCTTCCTGGGCAAACGGGCTGTCCACGCTCACGCCGATCACGGCTGCACCGAGATCCGAATAGGAGTTCAGGCCTTGCGAGACATCGCAAAATTCCTGTGTGCAGACGCCGGTGAAGGCGAGTGGAAAGAAGAGAAGCACGGTGTTGCGCTGGCCGAAATTCGCCGAGAGCGTGACATCCTTGAGGCCATTGGCGTCTTTGCTTTTGAGTGTGAAATCCGGGGCTTTGGTTCCGATTGTGATGGGCATGTGCGTGTTGGTTGTGTGTTTGGAGTTGCGACTTTTAGGGCCGGCTTCTCAACGCGGCAACCGCGGATTCTGCGGTGCGTGTGATTCTTCCGATGTGGGGTGCTGGGGGAAATCCGCGAGGATTATCCGGCAGCCTACCAGCTGAACCACTTCTCCGGGACCACGATGATGTCATTTGGCTGGAGAATGACGTCCGGGCGTTTGCCTTTCATCACGTCGTCAATGCTTACAGGCAGTTTCGCCTTGGTTCCGTCGGGCATGGAGCGGAGCACGTGGACTTTGGACTTGGCCGCAAAATGATCGAAACCGCCACTCTGGAGGATCGCCCCGTAAACGGTCAGTTTTTCATTCTCGCCGATTTTGTAGCTGCCGGATTTTTTGACGCGGCCCGTGACGTAAACCAAATTGAGCGATCCGGACGGGATGATGACGACATCGCCCCCGCTGAGGGTCACGTCGCCACCGAGTCCGACTGCGGGGTTTCCCTCGAGGATTTTTTTCACGTTGACCTCTTCGACGACGGTTCGATTCGCGGCCATTCGCATCACTTTGACACGGGTGAGGTCGGCACGATCCGTGTATCCACCGGATGCGATCAGCACGGAGATGAGGGTGGGAGCTGTGCCACGCGGCACTTTATACGGCCGTGGGCTGCGGAATTCGCCGGTGAGCAGAATCGTCGGCTCCTCGATGTCCGCGCCATCGAAACGCTCGATCATTACGGAGGCCTGGCGAAGTTGCGTGGCCTGCAGCGCCTTTCGCACGGAGGATTCCGCCTGGGCGATGGTCTTGCCTGCGACCATGACACGGCCCACCTGTGGCAGAATGATGTAGCCGCCGCGGCGGACTTGGTAGCGACCGTTGAATGAGGTGTCTTCATTGACCCAGACCTCGAGGTTGTTCCCCGGCAGGATCACTTCCTCTCCGTTGAGAGTGTCCGTGGAGTCTCCTTGGTTGGGTTGTAGTTTTGCGATTTCTCCCTCAACCTGCTTGAGGCTCTCGCGATGTGTGCGGATGCGGGCTTCGGTGTCCTGGACCTCTGCCGCAAGGCGGTCTGATTCCTCGGATTTTCCAAGGGACTGCAGCACGTCGGCGCGCTTCCGGGCCGCGTCCAGTTTGCTACGTGCGTAGCGGATCTCCCCTTCCAGAGTGTCGCGCCGGTCGATCAAGTCCTCGAGCGCGCTGGTTGCTGCGGGCGCAGCAGCGGGCACTGAGGCCGCGGGCGGCTCTTCTGCACTCAGCCCTGGGGAGGGAGAACGGAAATTGACGGGCTTGCCCGGTTCCACCGCGGCTGTTGCGGGTTGCACCGCTGGCGGGGGGCTGGCTGGCGCCTGTGCCATTGCGCGCGAATCGAACAACAGCGCCGCGAGGCAGAGTGTCCATATCGCGTGTGGTTGGGCCTGATGGTTCGTCATTACTGGGATTCGGAGAAAGCTCTTGGTTTTCAATTTTTATTTTTCAGTTGGAGGGAACCGGCGTTCAAGGATGTCAATTTGGGACTGGAGACAAGCAGCGCGGATTTAACGGGCAGGAGTAGTTCGGTCAATTAAAGATTTTGATTATGTGCAGTTCTTTGAAGAACGATCAGTCGAAAGCCCACGACAGGGCGAGATAGACGAAATTTTCGTAGAACACCCCGGAGCTGTCGTCTTCGGTTTCATGCTCATGTTGGTAGATCAGCCGAGCGGAGAGGCGGTCGAGGAAGCGATGGCGGTACTCTCCACGGATGCGCCACGTGTCTGTGCCGCCCAAGCCGTCGGAGTAGTTGATCGTCGTGTATTGCGCGAGGACGCTGAGAGAACTTTTCGGGCTGATGATGTAGTGCAGGCGCAGGCCCGCGCGGAAGTCTTCGCGATCCGGGTTGAGGGCGTCAATGTCTTCAACCAAGCCGAAGCCGGCGTAAACGGTGGCAGTCAGATCCGGTCCGAGAATCTTGTGAAAATGGTAGATGAGATGTTCGTTTACTTCGTCCAGGAATTCGCTCGTCTCTCGCGCGTACACCAGCGAGTGGCGGGTGTATGGCCCTGGCCGGTGGTAGAGGCCGACCCGCCAGACAAACCCGCTCGAATCACTTTCGCTCACCCATGAGTGACCTGCGCTGGCTTCGAGAGAAAGAAGATCGGTGATTGGGCCCCGGATGCCGCCCAGGACTGTATTGCTGTAACGGTCAGGATTATCGCGATGGGTCAGGGAGTAGGAAACGAACGGCTTGAATCGAAGGTTCTTGCGGTCGGATTGAATCGAAAATTGCAGGGCGTACGTGGAATCCGGGAACGGGAAATTGTCGTCCTCGTACCAGATGTCGGTGTGCGACGCTCGAAAGTGGAATGAATTGTCTCCTGGCAGCCTGCCCCCGGTGGAGAGGCTGATTCTGTTGCTGTAGTAAGTCTGGCCGAATTCGCTCGCACTCTGATTCTGACGGCTGCGGGTATCCTGGCCGCGTGCTCCGCCACGCGGAATGCGGAGGGAGTAAATTCCAGTCGTTGCCCGGCCGTCAAATTCAGTGCCGTCGAGAATGTCGAATGTGTCGTATGCTGTGTTTGAATAGCGGAGCAAGCCGACGGAGAACTCGTCCGTAATGGTGACCGGAAGTCCGAAAACGATCGGCTCCCAACTGACCTGTGTTTGCACGGAAGGATTCGCTCCGATTCCGAACGAGTATGGCGCCCGGAGGGAGAAGCCGGTGAATCCGGCTTCGTTGGTCTTGGGCAAGTACACGAAATTGCCAGCCACGGCGACTCGAAAACCTTCGGTGAGCTGTGCGAGGATTTGCCCGCCGACGGTGACGATCCCGAGCCAGTCAGATTCACGATTGTCGATGCTATGGTTGACATTGTCGCTGAAGAGCAGTGCTGACGAAAGATGCCGAAGCTTGAAGTAGAGCGGGCCGAGTTTCAGGTCTGCATCTTCTGGTGCAAAGCCGCGCTGAAGCAGCGGGAAGCGCCCGCGAAAATCCGGCAAGTCCAGACGTCCTTCCGCCTCCACGGATTGGGTCAGACGGGCTTCCGGCGAAAGTTGAAGATCCCGAACGGTATTCAGATAAGGAGCGCCATTGTCCCTGAACAGGGTGCTGTAGGGTACGCCGACCGCCGGAGTTCTATCGTAGGCGCTTTTTGGGATGCGCGTGATGGTGTCCGTCGGTGTCGGTGGAGCGGTGGAAGGTGCGATCTGATCCGCCGCATGAGGCATCGGTCCAAGGCCGACAAGGCAGGCGCATGTGAAAAGCGATCGGAAGGATGTCATCAGGAAAGGAAGGGAGTGCAATCAGGGGTTGGGCGGTGCAGGGGGAGGCAGGGAAGGGCGTGAGCGCGAAGTTTTCCCCTTCTTTGCTGAACCACGAAGGAGGAACGCTGTCGGCAGTTCATCCCACCTGATCGAGAAGGGGAGAAATGCAAGAAGCCCAAGGATTGGCACGCAGACTATCAGGGAAATCCAGACGATCCGCTGCCGCTTGCTGAATGGCTGCGAGAGGATGCTCGAAATCGCGCATGCGAGCACCAGCAGCCACAAAATGGATGCAAACGCCCAAATCTGGGCATTCATTTTTGACGCTTGAAATGTGAAGCGGCTTAGGAATTCGCTCATGGTATTGGACTTCGATGCCGGTAACAGTCTCGTGCATCGAAATGGAATGCGTTTGAGCAGGAGTCCGATTGCGGCGCAATAAGATAAAGGAAAAAATTCCCTTCACCGCTTCGCATGCGAGTGGGGGCGATTTTCGCGACTGAACTTTTAAAGCGGCGATGGAAACAGGGGTTCTCGCGCAAAGGCGCAGAGACGCGAAGAAATGGAGACACAGCCGGCCACTCGTTCCGGGCGAGGGACGAAATTCATCCGTTGAGCCGTTATTGCTCATCAGCCCGCCAAGAGTTGCGGCGATATCGGCCGCATTTTCCTCGTCCACGACCGAAGCGACGGCGCCTGCGATGTTGCCGACTTTCGCGATTGCCTTCTTGTCCCCCGCAGGGTCATGCGTCACGACGTTCCCGGTGATCACGTCCGAATTGGACGGATCCGTAATCGAAGTGCCGACGGCGATGTTTTCAACGAACTTTGGGTTCGCGTCCGCGAGCTGGCTGGCGAACACCGTCTTGTCCGCCACAGAGCCAAGCGCGGAGATGCGCTGGGCAATGTCCGTCGCAGCCTCGTCCGCCTTTGTCATCAATTGGGATGCGGTGGTCACGGGGTTCCCATTCCGCGTCGCAATTTCCGCGGATGCCGCGCCTGCCGCAGCGGAACTCTTGATTTTTGGGATCACGGTCAACCCGAACGAAAGGGGATCGCCCACGCCGCCGGCACTGTCAATCAATGCCCCCATTGCGCCTTGGGCGGAATCGGGGTTGTCCGTCCCAACGGCGTTAATGATCGAGATGCCGATTTTAGATTTGTCGGAAACCGTCTGCGCTGCTGCAAAAGCACTGGTGATGTTATTGAGTTTTGCGGCGTCATTCCAGTTGCCCTCGACGACGGTTCCGGCTGCTTCGATGCGAACCGAAGATTTGGCGGTGAAGGCGGGAAGAGCTGCGCCGAGAACTCCCGCGACATCCGCTGCGGTGCCCGCCCGCAAGACTCCCTGGACGATCAGCGACTGGGTGTTGACTTTCTGCCCGGCGATGAGTGTAGCGGTGAGGGTGTCCTTGTCACCATGTGCTCCGGGCGTGGTGCCGAGGATGTCTCCGATTGCATCCCTGAGTTTGTTGTCAGCGATCACGGTAGTGGCAAGGTTCGCGAGTTCGCCATCGGAATCGAAAGCGGAGTTCGGATTGTTCGTAACCAGCCCGCCGAAAAATGCTCCCGCCGCCACCGGATTGGATTTCGCAACGCTCCACGAGAGTTGTGTGATGAAGTTCTGGCGGTCTGGCGCGGCCATTTCGTTGGCGACAAAAAGACCATCAACAAGATTCGATCCCACCTACCCTCTGGGGTATGCACCAGACCGAGACAGGCCCAGCCGCCAAAAATTTATTTAACAATCTTCTTGCGCGGGTGCGCTGTGCGCGACACTTTCAAAGAGATTCCAAAAAAACACCTCGCCATTCAGTCACCCAAACTTTTTGTATCTGAAACCATGCAATCCATCTCCTCACTTCCTCGCACAGCCCTGATCCTAGGCTTGGCCTTCGTCGGCCTTCTCGCGATGCGTGAACAGGCGCAAGCCGGCGAAAGCGAAATCCTCGCCATCGCGAACAAGCTTCCAGGTGGCGCGACCACCGACGTGGAAACCGCCAAGACACGTATCGGTGCTGCCAACACCACAGATCTCTCGAACGCGACGATCGCTGCGATCGGCGACACGGCGAACATCGAACTGGACCCCTCGATCATCGCAGGTGAAGCGCTCAAGGGCGCGGGTGCCGGCGCAGTCGGCATCGGCACACAGTTGGCGACCGCCGTCCTTGCGAACCTGAACAATACCAACGGCACCTTTCCCAAAATTCTCTCCAACGTGCAGAGCTTCACGGGAAATGCGGCGGAAATCGCTGCGACCGGGACCGCCAAGAACGACTTCGCAGCGAACCCGACGAATATCCCCGACTTCGCCGCCGTGATTATTACACGAGTCGGCGTGGCTCCGGCCAATTACAATACCGAGGCGCTGCTGATCGCGGGGTTTGCCACCAAATCGACTACTGCCATCGGGGCCATCCTCGGCGGACGCACGCTCAACGCAGACCTCGATACGGCACAGGAGCGCATAGACCTCGCCAAGCAGGGCATCGCTGACAAGAAACTCACCAAGGCATCCCAGCAGATCGCCGAATACGTGGGTGCCGATGGTGTGGACGATGCCGAGGCCGCGGCGTTTGCCCTCGCAGTCGTCAAAGGCAACAACAACGCCGGGAGCACCAAGGACAACAACACGAAATTCATCGTCCAGATCGCTACCGGCACTTCGACATCGACTCCAAGTGCGGCAGCGGGTGTTGTGAACGCGCTGTTCGATGGTATTACCGGCACGACGCCCCTCACTGTTCCTACAGCGTCGATCAGCCCGTTCTTCACGGCGACCGTCAAGAACTCTACCGAGCTTGCCAGTAACGTCTCCTTCGTCGCCGATGCTGAGCAGGTGCAAGGCATTGCCGTCACGCTTGGCGCGCGCATTGGCCTTACGAATCAAGAGCCAGGATCCACTAAGGTCAAAGTCGTTGGCATCGCGCAGTCCAAGGTCTCAGCCATCGCTAAGGCACTCGTCCTTGGTCTCACGACTCGGCCAACGATCCGGACTACCGATCCAACCCCAGACGCGACGCAAATGGTTCGGAATTCCCGGGCGAACCGAGTGGACGAAATCGGCGAAATCGGGGCTTACATGCTCAACGCCATCAAGGGGCTGCCGGTGTTCCAGGTCGATTCCAAGGCGAACCGAAAAGACGCGCCGAGCCTCGTGATCAGCTTGCTCAAGACCATCATCACCGGCTCTAAAAAGGTCTTTAGCGACGCCGCATTCGCGATCAACGGGGGCAATGCGAAGGAAGCAGTTGTCAAGGATGCGGTGTTTCAGGCCGGGGTCGCCGACGACGCCTCGGGCAGCATCGGGCTCACGCTCAATTCGCTCAACGCGATGGGCATGATCAATCCGCAGATTCACAACGCGATCGCCGCCAAGCTTCAGACGAGTTCTAATAGCGTCGCAGGCAAGACCCTCGGGCCAACGATCCTCGCCGCGCTCAATGCCGGCCTTACCAATGGCATGAACGGCGCGTTCCAAGCGTCGGTGATCTACGAAGACGGCACCATTGCTGGAAACGCATTCGAAGGCATCACCGGCGCTGAAACCGACAAACGCAATCGGTAGCTCAACTCAGCGCAGCACTTCCCGGCGAGAGCCAGACTTAAGTCTGGCTCTTTCCTTTTTACCACGGCCCTACGCCTTCCCATAACGCTGAGTAAACTCCGCCCGGTACGAATCCATCAGAAGCCAATGCTGGCATCCTGGATTTGAATGCAGCTGCTGGTTTCGGTGTCGCATAACGCTCACCATCCAGCGGCGCATCCTTGCGCAGATGGGGCCGTCGCCCCATCGCCATGCGGAACATTTTCAGTTGCAAAGCGCATTCTGCTGGCCATGTCGCATTCGAGGTTGTCGCAGTCATTCGATTTATACGGTCACGCGGCAGGAACACCGGGCGAAGCGTGGGGCGCTTCCGGCTGGAGCACTCGACCCGAGTGCCGTTCGCGGCGACTCGTCGCGAACACTTCAGTGCGTGTTAGACACAAAAAGTGCCCCTGAGTTTTCGGGAGCCTCCAAGTGCCCACCCGCCCCGTGGTGCTTCCGGCGAGTGGCCGGAAACCGCAATCCAGTGGAGTGCTCCATCCGGAATCGCGTCGCTTCGCCCGGCGTTCCGGCGACTTGAGCGTATAAATCGAATCAATTATCTGCAAATTCCTCGCGCAACTTCGCTCCGTAGCAACCGTCGCTATTTTGGTCGCAGCCAAAGCGCGCGCATTTTGCGAGGTTCGCGCGGGCGACTGACCACAGCGCGTGTTCAGGGTTTTTCCTTCTGGGTCTCGTGTTCTTCCGGCTCGGCAGGTGTTGCTTTGCTAGCCGCAGGATCGAGCGGCACGGGGTTCTCGCCGCCTGCCACAGCCTGCAGCGAGGCATCATCGAAATAAATCACGCCGTCAGTCGTGCCTGGTTTCTTTCCGGTCTCCCAGCGAAAGGTCACTTTCATGAAGCCCGCATCTTCGGGAGTCCTGACAGTTGTGTAGTATTCCATCCACTTGGAAGAGACGAAAAACAGCTGATACGTCCTGCCGGGAATCAATTCATTCCTGTTGTCGGTGTCTCCAGCCTGATTTTCTGGGTCGGGTGTGAAATACTCAATCTCGACTCGCAAATACGGACGCCGTTGGTCGAGTGTGAGCGGACGCTTGCGATCGAGGCGACCCCAGATCCCGATGCGGTAGGACTGCCCGGCTTTGACCGGAACAAGATCGGTCATCAGGAAGGAGCGGCGCTTCGTGGCGGTGACATTTTGAAAATCCACGAAAATGGACTGCTTGCCCGTGCGCGCAATTTCATTCGTCAACCCGATGATGATCTGCCCGCCGTCCTTGTCTTGCGGGCGCACGACGGACTGAAAGTGCGCCCACGAAGTCGTGCCTTCTTTCGCCCGGACCGGGCTGGCACCGTCAGATTCGGCAGTGCGCGCCTGCACGGCTGGCACCTCGAAGCTCGAGTTTAACAACAGGTTGCCCTCGGCGGCGGCGGCAGCGGCGGTGAGTGATAGAAGGAGAAGAACGGAAAGTGAACGCATGGTCGCTCGATACTCCGGATTTACAGGTCTGTCGACTCAGCAGCACTGTTCCATTTTGTCTATTCGCCGGATGCCTCGGGCGCTTCGCTTGCAAGGGGTGGGGGGATAAAAAAAGTGGACAGGTTTATCGGGGTCAATTTCTGGCCTTTAGCAATGGCTTCCTCGGCTTCAGCTTCGCGGCCTACGGTCTTGAGGTGTTTTGCGTAGTAGGCATAGAGTATCCCTAAATTTGGATCCAATTGAAGTGCCGCTTCGTAGGCGATCCTGGCATTTTTGTAGTCAGCAAGGGCATCCAGTGTCTGCCCGAGGCGAACCCAAAGCGCTTCGTCTTGAGGAAAGAGATCAAGTCCGGCGCGGTATGCTCTCTCGGCCAGTTCGAGATCTGTTTTACCAACGTACCGGGGTGATACCATCGCATTCCGGCGGTGCGCCTGGCCAAGGTGGTAGTAGATGAACGGGTTGCGCTTTTCGCTGGCGAGGGCACGCCCCGCGAACGTAATCGCCTCCGCGTAGCGTCCGTCGCGGATGGCGACACGCGCCTTTTCGCACCAGTACTCGCCGGGAAGCTTGGCGATTGAGAGGATGGTGAGTGCGATGCCGAGCGGCGGCAGCAGTGCCCCGCCAGCGGTGAATCGGCGTGGCGTTGGATCATCCCCGTCTTGTGCCGGGGATGCCGGCACTTTTTCCGTGGCGAGGATTCCAAAAATAAAAGCAAAGAGCAGGGCGTTGCCGGGGAGATGGAGATTGAAATCCACGACTGAGTGCGCGAGGTACGCGCTGACGGCTGTCAACGCCCCGATGTTGATCGCAAGCTCATGCGATGGAGCATATGGGTCTTCGGCCCGCAGTTGAACGAGTCGCCGGAAGCGCCTTGCACCGCTGCGCAGGTGGGTGGCGAGAAAGAGCGCCATCCCGACAGCCCCGAGGATCCCATACTCGGCGAGCAGCTCCAGATAATCACTGTGCGCATGCTCCGGATCGGCCTGCAATTGTGGACGCCGGAATTGGCGTCCGTAATATAAATGGGTGCCCGCGCCCGTCCCGGTCCAGCGGTCCAGTTTCCACTGGTCCAGCGCGGCCTGCCAATTATATACCCGGATGTCGTAGGGCCCCGCCGCCTTGTCTCCCGAGGCGACCGCGCCGATTCGCGACACGAGATCCATGCGCTTGCGAAGCATCTCGCTCCGCTCCATCAGCGCGAGGACGCCCGCGCCCGCTGCGATGACTGCAAGCGTGCTGGAAAGCAGAAAGATCCCGAGGCGTGCGCGATTTGTCCATTTCGTCAGCAGGAAACTGATCACTGCAAATACCCCGAGCGAAAACAGGGAACTCAGCCATCCGCCCCGGCTTCCGGAAATCACCACGCCCAGGTAGCAGAGCATCGCAATAAAACCCGAGAGCAAGCGTGCGCCACGATTGCGCGTGCCCCACGCCATGAGCGCGAGCGCAAAAGGGCCGATCGCCTCAAGATACCCGGCGAAATGGATCGAGCTGATGAACATTCCGCTCGCCCGCGTCTCCACTGCCGCGCGCATCAGCCCGAAGGGCATCCAGCCATCCGAATTGGAGAACTGCCATAGCCCGATGAGGACCTCCGCCAAGGCGAGGACAAACATCGCAGTGATGATCGAGAGACGCGCACTTGTTTCAAAAAAGTGCCGGACGGTCAGCCCGTATACAACGAGGCATGCCAGAACCATGTAAAAATCCGCCCTTGCGAGGTAGTCCACCGGCGAACAAAAGGCGCGGCCAAGAATGTAGCCGAAGCAGAGCACCATCGCAGCCACGCATCCGCGACCCGGCGTTCCGCCCTTCGATCTCAGCCCGAAAACTGCGACTGCCCCCGCAATGCCAATCAACGCGTAGGCAGGGAGGCTGAACGCGAGACGGGTGCCGCTGATGTAGCACTGGATGAAAACAAAAGCTGAGGCAAACAGGGCGGAAAAAAGCGCGTTCACTTGCACTCATCGTGTATTCCCCAAGTCCCAATTCTGACAACCGAAACTTTTTTTGATTTCATTGTTGACCTGTCGGATCGGGCCTGATTTTTTGCCGCAGGTTTCCCCCAAAATCTGTCCTGTAAAAAAACTTCAAAATGAGGTGGACCCCGAAAATCGGGCCAGGGGCTAAGCTATAAAATGGCGGTGGGAGGCGTGTTCAAACACAACACAACGAACCACCAAAAAATGAAACAAAAACGGAAGCGGCACGAAGCCGCATTTAAGGCCCGCGTCGCTCTTGAGG
>CAMAUI010000043.1 GCA_945861385.1 Prosthecobacter debontii | reverse complement strand
GGCGGGTGGCGACTGTGGCCATGGTGAGCCCGTTCTGGTAGGCGGAATCCGGGTAAAGCTGGATGCTCGCGGCGATGATGAAGACGGTCGCCTTCGGGCATTTGTATGGCGAGAGGCCCATCGGCCCGGTGCCGCGCGTGACGACGGTGCGGATGTAGCCGTCGCGAAGACCGTTCGCGGCGATGGTGGCGAGCGTCGCCTTGTTCAATTCCTCCGGCGTCATCGGGATCGTGAGAAGGATGCTCTTGGCGCTGTCGAAAATGCGCCGCGTGTGGTCTTCGAGGCGGAAGACCCGCCCATTATAAAAGCGAATGCCCTCGAAGACCCCGTCGCCATAGAGGAGTCCGTGGTCGAACACCGAAATCTTTGCCTGGCTTTCAGGAACGATCTGGCCGTCGAGATAAATGAGCAGTTCTTTGGACATGAAAGGGCGCGGAAGGTGCCAGCTTCGCGCGGGAAAGCAAGGCGGCGCTATTTCACAGGCGGCGCTATTTCACGATCATGCCGTCGTGGATGTCCAGCCGGCGGTCCCCGCGTGCCGCCAGTGCCGCGTCATGTGTCACGACGATGAGTGTTTTCTTTTCCTCGCGGGCGAGGCTGAGGAGCAGTTCGATGATGCTCTCGCCGGTCTTGGAATCGAGATTGCCCGTGGGTTCGTCGGCAAAGACCACGCGCGGGTCGTTGATGAGCGCGCGCGCGATCGCCACGCGCTGCTGTTCGCCGCCGCTGAGTTCGGCGGGCAGATGCTGCATCCGCTCGCGCAGGCCAACCCGCCCGAGCGCGGCCTCCGCGGCCTCCCGTTTCGCAGCGCCGCCGATCATCGCGGGGAGCACCACATTTTCGAGCGCGGTCAGCTCCGGCAGCAGATGGTAGGCTTGGAAGACGAAGCCGAAGGAGCGGTTGCGGATCCGCGCGAGGTCATTTTCCGGGAGCGCGTAGAGCGGGATGTCACCAAATCGCACCTCGCCGCTCTCGGGGCGCTCCAGCCCGGCCAGCGTGTAGAGCAGTGTGCTCTTGCCGGCCCCGCTCGCGCCGCACAGGAACAGCGCCTCGCCCTCCGCGATATCCAGCGAGATGCCCCGCAGCACATCGAGGGTGCGCGCGCCCATCTTGAACGAGCGGCGAAGATCGCGGGCGGAAAGGTGAGTCATGGCACAAGCTCACTGCTGTCTTCGCGCAGGGCAGTCAACATCTCCGCGCTGGCCATGCGTCGCCACAAAGGCAAGACTCCCGCCATGCTCCGCAAAGCCCTTCCTCTATTCGTTGCCGCCATCACCGCGACAGCCGGCGAACCGCCAATTTCACCCGAGGCGCGGAAGGAGATGGCCGCGTCGTTTGAGGCGCAGAAGAAGGCCGCGGACGCCGTGCTGGAGGGTGACTCCAAATCGCCGGATGCGCTCACAAGGCGTGGCGATGCGCGTCTTTTTCTCGGCGACGCGAAGGGCGCAGTCGCGGATTTCGAGAAGGAAATCGCGCTCGATCCCTCGCGCGACGCGCCGCACTGGCGGCTTGGCATCGCGTATTTGTTCGCGGGCGAGCACGGCAAGTCGGCGCGGCAGTTTGAAAAATACCACGCCTACGACAACCGGGACCGCGAGAATGGCGTGTGGCAATTCCTGGCCAATGCGCGGGTCGCCGGCATCGAGAAGGCGCGCACCGCGATGCTGCTCTACACAAAATTCGACCGCGAGCCCTTCCCGTCCCTCTACGAGATGTTCGCGGGGAAAATGACCGGCGACGAATTGCTCGCGGAGATGGAAAAAAAGGGGATCGGCGACAGGCCGCTCGTGATGTTTTTCGCGCACTACTACATCGGCCTCAACGACGACCTGCTCGGGAAAAAGGAATCCGCAATCGCCCATCTCGCGAAGGCGGTGACCCTCGCGACCAAGGCCCGCGCGGGTGGCGGTGCTGGCTACATGGGCACCGTCGCCCTGCTCCACTACGAGCAGATTGCCGGGCGGAAGTAGGGGATGCGGGCGATGGCTGTGTTCCGTCGCTACTGCGCCGGAGTCTTCAGCCAGTCGGCTGCAAGTTGTTCGCGTTTCGCTTTGACCTCGATCGCTTCGTCCAGGCGCTGGTTCTGGGTCAGCAGCAACTGGTTTCTAGCCAGGATTGCGTCATAACGGGCGGCAACGGTTTTTGCCATCGAATCGCGGGACGATTCCAGGGCCGCAAACGACTTCCGATAATTTGCGCGCATGGTTCCGAGAACAGCGGGGATGTCCGGGTCGTCTGTCGGGGGGATTTTGCCTGTTTCGGCGAAGCGTTTGAGTTCGTCGCGCAAGGCAGAGGCTCCATCGGGTTGCCCGCCCGGCGTGATGCCGGCGAGCTGGGAATCGAGCGTCGCCAGATATTCTCTTTTCAATTCGCCCACTCCTCTCTCGAACGGGGTCGTGACTTCCAGCCTGAAGGCCTCCTGCCATTGTGGTTCCTGCTCCGCAAGCCATTTGGCGGCGACGCTCGGCGCCTTCGGCCCGGGCGTTGCGGCTGGTGGTTTGGGTTCGGTCTTTTGTGAAATGGGGGCCGGCTTTTTGTCCACGGAAGGTGATTTCGATGCGCCTGCTGCGCCCGGGTCCGGCTTCACTTTCGTCGGCGTTGCCTGCTCGGGTTCGACCTCCACAACCGCGGGGGGTGTGGTCGTCGTCGGCGATTTCGGCTGCATTGCAAAATACACGATCACAGCCACGACAGCCGTCCCAACGCCGATCCACAGATTTGTCTGCCGGGCGTCGGACGCTGCTGATCGCACAGGCACGCGTCTTCGTCCTGGCACCGGCCGGCCGCCGGCTCCGTCTGTGTTTCCCGGCTGCGTCGCGCGTGCCTTCTCCATCTCGGCTTTCATCTCTTCCGCGCTTTGATAGCGCAGCTTTGGCTTTTCCTGCATGGCCCTGACGATAATCGCATCAATACGGACGTCGCTGCCGACCCGCACGGATGGCAGCAGAAACGATCCACTGGGCGCCTCCTGGCAGAGCAGTTCGTAAAATACGGCCCCAAGCGCAAAAATATCCGCCCGGTGATCAACCTCCAGATTCCTGACCTGCTCGGGAGCTGCGTAACCGGGTGTTCCCATCGGGACCCGCCCCATTGCTGGGCTGGCTTGTTCGGCACCCGGTTCCGTAAGCCTCGCCAGTCCAAAGTCGGCCACCTTCACCTGCCCGGCGGCGTCAATCATCATGTTGCTTGGCTTTATATCGCCGTGGACGATTCCATTGGCGTGCGCGTAAGACAGGGTGTTGCAAATTTGCACGATGATCGAAATGGCAGCGTCCACATCGAGTCCGGCGCGCTGGATGATCTGGTGGAGGTTTTCACCCTCGACATACTCCATGACGAAAAACAGGTGGCCGTCACCGGTCTGACCGAAATCATGCACAGCGATGATATTCGGGTGGTGGAGGCGGGCCATGATGCGCGCCTCCCGCCGGAAGCACTCGGCGAAGTCGAGCTGCGCGCTCACCTCCACCGGCAGGAGCTTGATGGCGACGAGCCGGTCGAGGCCGACCTGCCGCGCCTGATAGACCGCCCCCATGCCGCCAAGCCCAATGAGTTGGATGAGTTCGTAGCCGGGAAAAAGCGCGGCGGCATCCTCCACGGAAGGGGGTTCCCATTCCCATCCACCCGCGTCCGCGTTCATCTGAGCAATGTCCATGGCGGCGCTGGACTCGTCATTCAGCGCATCACAGTGAGTCTCCGGATGCGGCTCTCGCGGACTGGATTCATCAGGCATACACGGCCGCGTGTAGGCCCAGTCGCGCAGGCTGACAATTCCAATCAGTCCTGTGACCGGGCAGCAGCGTGGGCAAACCAACACCTTGGAATCCCAGCTTCACGGCAAACAACCCGGCGGGCGCGGACATTCACTTTCCTTCCGCGACATAGGCCTCGAGCGCTTCGCGCGTGATCGCATGGCGGGCGCCGCAGCGCGGGCAACTCATGCGGAGCGATGACTCGTCGCCGAAAAGCTGATCCGGGTCATTGCGCATCATCGGCGCCAGCACCTGCATCATCCGCAACCCGGTGCAGCCGCAGTCCCAGCGGTAAAATCGCCGTTCCAGCAGGCTCAGTTCCTCGCCTCTGTCCAGCACACGCACCGCGCTGTCGTCCAGCGCCTCGAACCACTCCATGTCGCAATCCGGATGCGCGCTCACCATCACGAAATCCTCCTCGGCGCAGCGGAACAAGCGCGCGGGTCGCTGCTCGCTCCGCTCGTAAAATCGCTCCACCGCCCCGAAGACATCCGTGCCCGTGAGTTCCACCACGCTCCGCCGCGGCGGCTCGTAGCCATGCCGCGGATCGCCGCGCAGAATGTCGCTCATCAGGAGGTTCCGTCCGTCCTCCTTCACGTTCTCGGTGAAGAGCTGGCCGACCACCGCGCCCCGCACATTGTCGCCCGTGACGAACAGATTCACGAGCGGATCGGCGAAATGGATCGTCCACGCGGTGTTCTCATTCAGCGGGCGCGACGCGCAATGCAGCGTCAGCGCCGCAAGCGCGTCCTTCATCAGCTCCGCATGTTCCGGCAAGTGCCGGAAATCGTGCTGCGCCTGGTGCAGATAGTAGTCCACGTAAAGCTCCCCGAAGTCCGCCCGCGCCACGAGCGCGTTGCGATTGCGGACAAAATACGTGCGGATCTCCAGGCCCTGCGGCTGATCGGTGCTTTCGCTCATCCCGCCCAGCCTATGCAGAAGCGGACGCCCATTTCCACGAAGAACACGCCTACTTTTCCCGGATCCATGCGAGCACATCGGCGACGACATGATCGCGACGCGCATCTCATAGTAGTCGTCTCGCTCCGCGAGACGTGCGAGTGTGGCACGGGCGTCCTCGCCTGTGCTGGCGTCGGCGGCACGAAATACGCCGAGCGTCAGTGCAAGTTGGCGGCGGACGATGAAATCCGGGTCGTCCGCGCAGAGCAGCAGGGAACTGATGATCTCCCGCGTTGCCGCGCCGGGCACAGCCGGGACGGGCTGTGTCACATTGGAGTTTGAGAATGCGATTGCGTTTCCGCGCTGCGATGCCGGAAGTGGAGGCGGAAGCGGCGCGCCCCGCGCAGCGGAATCGTTGCGGATGGGGCCGGCAACTACGGGAAATCCACGGGCGGCATGTTGGTCGCGGGGCGCGTGAATTTTTCACCGTATTTGGTGAAGCCTTCGACGAAGCCGCCGTGCGACAAAAAGAAGCGGCCATTTTCCACGCCCATGAAGCGATCCAGCCGCGCGGACTTGCCCGTGGGGTCGTGGCTGAATGACGCCTCGGTGATCTCGCGCCACCCGCCTTTGTCCGTGCGAATCCACTGCGGGCCGTAGAGCGCCTTGCGTCGCAGGTGGCCGGTGCTGCCGCCGAAGTTTTCCGAGAACGAATAGAGCCCGCGCAGCCACTTTCCGTCCTTGGGCGCGCGGAAGCTTGCGATGAGTGTCCACTTTTTTTCCTCCGGGTGAAACCACCAGCCGGTGTAGTCGGTGAACGTCCCGTCCGGCTTCACCGAGACGGCGAATCGTTGCGTGCTGCCGGTCTTCCACGGGTACACGAGATGCGAGTGGCCGCCGGTGCCTTCGTTGCCGAAGACGCTCGCGTGGACGCCCGCGCCTTTCGCGAGCAGCTTCGTGTGGTTCTCCTCCGCGACGGTGCTCCGGTCTTTTGCATCCGCGCCGCTGGCTGCGTCCCAGACGGAAAAAATGATGCGGCGCTCCGTGGGCGAGTTGACCTGCATGCCGAAGTAGCCGCGCGAAAATCCGCACGCCATGTAGTAGGTCGCCACTGGATCATCCACGCCGGTCATTTCGTTGTAGAAGACGGCGACGTTGGTGTCCTTCGGCGCGGTGTAGGCAAGATGCACGCTCGCGGCGTTGCGGCGGGGATCGTGGTTGAAGTGAGCGTCCGCGGTGGCCGGGCCATCGAGGATGAGTTCGCGGATTTGACCGGCATCCGTGCCAGCGGGGTTCAGCGAGGCGAGTTCAAATCGCACGTAGCCTGCGGGCACAGTGAACTCCCCGAAGCTCAACACGCCGGCATTGGCGGGAGTTGCCGTGGCATCGGCCGAGCGTCCGGCGACTGTGAGGCGCAATTTGGTGGGCGCGTCCTTCGGAAGATCCATTGCAACCGTGGCGGTGAGTCTCCCCGCGGTCTTGATCTGGCCGAACCACAGCACGCGTTGCTCCGGATTTGTCCAGCCCGTGATGCCGCTGAGTGACGAAATGCGTGGCGAGTTTGGATCGGGATCCGTGTAGGCGGTGAAGGAAGGCACGCGCAGCTCGGCGCGGGCGGCGAGTGCCGTCGCCGCGAAAAGGCACAGGTGGCGGAAGATGGCTGTCATGGACTGCCAGCAATCACTTCAGCCACTTGTCCGCGTAATCGAGCCACACGTTCCAGTCGGGTGTGGTCATCGAGTGTTTGCCGGGGCGGATGAAGTAGCCGAGGCGTTCGTTGAGCAATGAATCGAGGGCAGGGCGCTGTGCGGGGAGCGCGATTTTTTCGCCGAGCAGCGCATACACGGGGGCGGCTGCGCGGAGCATGTCGAACTGGCCGTCGGGATTGGCCCATGCGTCCTGCTCCGCGTTGCTGAGGAGGACGGGGCGGGGGGCGCAGAGGGCGATGAGGCAATGCTGGTCGAACGGGAGTTTTTCGACGGCGCCACTGAATGCCTTGAAATTACCGGAGAACCAATGGGGGAAGTTTTTGTTGATGATTGCGACGGTCTCAGCGGCGGGACGGGCGCCGGGGTTCGGGCTGGAAATGCGGTTCGGCGCGGTGCCGCCGCAGCCGGCCTGGCTCGGGATGGCGAGGGCGATGCGCTCGTCAAATGCGGCGGCGAGCAGGGCGGTTTTTCCGTTGCGTGAATGGCCGACGGCGGCGATGCGCGCGCCGGCGATTTCGGGAACGGTGAGCAGGTGATCCACCATGCGCGAGAATCCCCAGGCCCACGCCATGATGGTCGCCGTGTCCGCCGGGCCGCGCTCTGCGGCATCCCCGGCGCGGAGTTTTTTCAGCACTGTTTCCGCGGCGGCCTTGTCGTCCGGGACGACGTCGCCGCTGTGAAAATTTGCGACGGCATAGCCGCGGGCGATGCACTGTTCGATTGCCCATGTGGCGCGCTCCTTCCCGCGATTCACGTCGGATGCAGCCGCTGCGTTCGGGGCCCAGCGCGGCGGGGCGATTTTCGGGTCGTCGAGAAGCCGGAAGTTGCCGGAGAAATTCATGCCGAGGAAGCAGGGGACGGGCTTCTTTGCATCGTTCGGCGTGACGATGAGAAGGCGGACGGGCGTATCGAGGCCGATGGATACTTCGACCTCGCGCAGTGTGGCTTTGCCGCCGAGCGCGGCCTTGTCTTCGTGGATGAGCTTGCCGGTCACGGCGGGTGCGGTGGGGGGTGCGCCGTACATGTAATGCTGGAAAAGGGCGCGCAATTCCGGGGCGCGCTTGGTTTTCCAATCGTCGGCGGTCGTGACGGCGGTGCCGTCGCGCATGACGAGGGGATCTGGAATCGTCGCCGAGGCGGGAAGATTGGAGGGTGATGGGAAATCGGCTGCGGATGCGATGATCACGGCGAGCGTGGAGATGAGTAACGGACGCACTGCGACACGCTGGCGGGGACGCGTGCGATGGTCAAGGGGTGCGGTGAGCGCCCTCCCTGCTGTCTGATACCAACTTTCAGAAATAATGAGTCTCGCGAAAGCGAGCGGAGTGTCGCGGGTAGGGTGGGCGTCACGCCCGCCGGTTGGGGCGTCTCGCCCGAACGAACTTCCGTGGCGTAGAATGCAACGCCGCGCGGCCGCGACGCAAGATGCGTCGCTCGGCGGGTAGGATGCCCACCCTACCCGAAACGCGCCCTTCGCCCGTGCTGCGTCTCCTTATTTTTGAAGGATGCTATCACTTGCAGCGTGCAGGCCTTTCGGAGATGAAGTCCAACATTCCCCGGCAAGCCGGGTTTTTGACATCCGTGAAATTGCAACCACAGACACTTGAATGAGCAGCCACATAGATCCGCTAATTTTCCAGAAGCTGAAAGCGTTCGCCAACCGGCGGCGGGGCCTGATCATCCTTCGTGGCGTGCTGTCATCCGTGGCGGTATTGATTTCCGCGATGGTGTCGGTCGCGGCGGTTGACTATTTTGTCCCGTTCCTTCCCGACGGAGCGCGCTGGGCGCTGAGCATCTGCGCGTATGCGGCGAGTTTCGCGGTGGCTTGGCGGCAATGCTTGCGACCGTTGCGACACGCACCGGATGAACGGCAGATCGCGCGGCTTCTCGAACATGCAGAGCCAAAGCTGCGCGAGGATCTGCTGTCCGCGGTCGAACTGGGAACCGATACGCGCGACATCTTCGACTCCGTGCAGTTCCGGGATCTGGTGCAAAAGGATGTCTCTGAGCGGATGCAGGATGTCGAGGTGGAGGCGCTGCTCCCGGTCGCGTTGATCAGGCGATACATCAATGTCGCCGCGGTGATCCTGGTGGCGCTGGCGGCGCTGATGCTCATGAGCCGGATGAGATTGGGCACCTTGCTGCTGCGTGCTTTCGCGCCCAGGGCCAATCTGGCCAACGTTGCCAACACCCAAATTTTCGTGATCGAGCCGAGTGGTGGAGACCGGGTCGTCGCACAAGGCGATGTGATCACCGTGGTGATCGAACTCAGGGGGGCGGTCGTTGGCACGGCCAATGTGGAAGCCGTTGTGAAGGACGAGCCGCGCAATGTCTCCGAGATGACACCGGTCGGGAATGACCGCTTCACCACGACGATCAGGGTGGGGCGCAGCAACGTGGCTTATCGGATTCAGGCCGGTGACGCCCGCTCCCGGTACTATCACCTGACGGCAGCGGCGCGTCCCATCGAGGTCGAGTTTGAGAAGACTTTCCACCATCCCGCTTACTCAGGCCTGGGAGTGAAAACCGTGAAAGAGGAGAGCGGGGACATCAAGGCGATGGTCGGCACCGAGGTGGAGGTCAAAATTACCACCAACCAGCCGGTGAAAAACGGCGCGTTGAACCTCGAAGCGGGTGGAAAGAAGCTCCTCATCCCACTTGAGCGACTGTCAGATGGGCGCCTGCTGGCACGGATCCCGATCAAGGACTCGGGGACCTATCGGGTGAATCTGGTGAGCGAGGAAACTGGATTTGAGAACAAATTCGGCCCTGCATACGAGTTGCGTGCAGTCCCGGACCTGGCGCCTGCGATTACGCTGGTCGAGCCCGAGAACGACCTGATTTCGCCCGCGAACGAAATCGTGAAAATCATCGGGACTGCCAGTGATGATTTCGGCCTCGCGCAGGTGTCTCAATTCATCAAAGTCAACGACGCGAAATGGAGGGAGGTCGTGCTGGTGAAAAATGCCGGGATCAACAAACGGGTGACGCGCGATTGGGATCTTTTTGAGGAAGGCGTCCGCGAGGGCGATCAGGTTGTGATGAAATTGGAAGCCACTGACTTCGCTGGCAACAAAGTGGAGTCGCGAGTCCTTCAGATCACCGTGGTGGCGGCTGGATTCGAGATGAAGCGGCTTGCCGTGCTCAAGGATTTTCAAACGCTGCACTCAGCCCTTCAGGCCGTGGTTGTTTCGAGTGAGAAACTGGGATCTGAGGCAACACTCGTGAGCGGGAAATTTGACGCGACGGAATTCGCTGATCCCATGCGGGTACAGGCAATCCAGGCGCTTGCGGCCGTCTTTGAAGACTACGAGGCGAAGTTCTCCCAGGCTTGGGTGGCGTTCGACGTCTTGCTCCGTGAGGTGCCAGCCAATCATCAGGGGGCGGACTTGGTTCTGCTTGGGCAGATGCTCAGCCAGATCCAGGGTGGTGACGCGCAAAAGGCGGGGCGTGTCGTTAAACTGCTCGCCGCCAATCCTGGCATCCCTGCCTCGCGCGAACTTATGCGTCAGGTCGTGGCCGCCGCGACGGGCGTAAAAACACTCATGCGCATCGCCCAGGAAACGACGCACTTCTTGCTTTCGGCTGAAGAAATTGACGCAGCCGCCGAACTCGGCGGAGTGCTCGGCGCGGAGCAAAACCGGATCGTGCTCAAGGCCAAGGCGAGCAAGACCCCGGAGGAATTGGAAAAGCTGGGAACCCGTTTTCAGACCGTGCTGGGCACCAGCAAGAACATCGAATCGGTTCTTGAGCAGACCGCCGCCCGCGGAGCCCCCCTGGGTGATTCTTCCAAGGGCATCCGCGACAATCTCGCCCTCGAGCGGGAGAAATGCGAATTCGCCCTCGGATCGGCAGCCTTGGACAAGACCCGCACCCCTCTTCTTGAGCAATACGAACATGCAATCCGCAACCAGACGGCCAGGTCATTTGAAGTCAGGGCGGATCTCGCCGGGAAATTGATCAGCACCAGGCTGAAGCTCCCCGCGGAGCCCGTCAAAATGCCGCCGGGCCTGGTCGCGGTGACTCACCGCGATCTCATGGAGGAGTTGGATCCGATTTGGAAAAACATCGCCCTTCTGCGCAAGGAGCAGGCTGCCATTGTAAAAGTCGAGTTGCTCACTCCCGACGAGCGAAGCGCGATGCTGGATGCGAGCTGGAATTCCCGGGCGGATATTTTCAAGACCCACGGTGATCTCGAGGAATTCCGGGCTGCCGCGGACACCGCGTATGTCAGCGATATCCGGCGTGCCACCGTGGCGTTGCCGGCGATCCGCAGCTCCTCCCGCACGGGGGAGCAGGACGGTGCCGATGCACAGCTCGATGAACTGGACCAGAGCCTGCGGATTCTGACGGGTGGGCACAACCTGCACGAATTGCTGGAGGGGCTGATGGGGCTGTCCGCCCGGGAGCGATGGGAACTGCGCGCGCCGCAAGCCCGCACCAGCGTGACCCGCGACTGGGCGTGGATCGCCACCCGGTTGCATCTCGCGCCGGGGCAATTGAAGGAACTTGAATTGAAGGACCAGGACGCCCGCAAAGCCGTGGAGAAAGTCATTGAGTTGCTCAAGGAACTCAATGGCAGTGACACTTTTCAAAAAGCGGCGGCGGAAATGGCCAGCCGCGGCAAGCACGACCGCATCCCACGGGGCGTCCGCAGGGAGGTGGAATCGGTGGCCGGCAAGCTCCGGGAAATGATGGCGATTCTCCGCGCACCCATGGAGACCGCGCGCAGGCGGCTCGAGAAACTCACGCCGAAGATCAGCGAGTTCGCCCTCGCCCTGGCCAAGGAAGAGGCCGCGTTAAAACTGGTGACCGCCGGACAGGCTCAAGAGGCCCTCCAGACCGCAGCCGGAGCAAATAGGAACCGCACCCAGCCCCAGCTCGCCCAGCAACGCCTGATCAACCGAAAGATCGAAACCCTCAAGGATCTCATCCGTGCGGATGCGAATGAGCAGAACATTCTCAAGAAGGATCAACGCGAGAGAATGCGTGATGCCAATGATGCCATCGCACTGCTCAAGGAGCCGCCACCCAGGGCGGAGCAGGCGCTTCTGGATGCGACGCTGGCAGCGGAGGCGTCGCAGCAGAAGAGCGAACTCGACGCCGCCGTTGAGCAGGAGGGCAAGATCGTTGATGCATTGAACCTGATCGCAAAAAACTATGCGGCGCTCGAACAGGGCAAGGTTTCAGACGAGAGCCGGCTTGCCTTGCGTGAGGTCGAGAAGGAGCAAGGCATCAAGGAGGAGCTTGACGAGGAATTCGCCAAGGCCGCCATGCTCGAGCGGATGGAGAAAAAAAGCGCGGAGGATTTGCTCAAGGAGCTTGAGGCAAAACTCCCCACACATCCGGAAATGCGAAAGGAATTGGATTCAATTTCCAAGAACGCCCTGGCGAGCGCACTTGGAAATCTGCAAAGCGCCACGCAGATCGAATCCGCAGTGGCAAAGCAAGTCGGCGAGCAGTCTGCGAAGGCGAAGAACCCCAAGACCAACATGTCCGCCCTCGAAGCAGCCAGGCTTGCCGCGGCATTGATGCGGGAAGCGAAGAGTGCCGCGGAGTTGGCGAACCAAGCCGCCGTTAATTCCGACAACAACCAGATTGTGGAACGCGCGAAATCCGCAGTCGGGAAAACCGCGCCAGCCGTCACTGCTTCCGATGCCACCGTCGAGGCTGCACAGCGATTGGAGAAGAGTTCCGCGGTGAAGGACGTGCTGAAGTTTGCCTCCGTCGTCGTCGAGAAGGCGGAATTCATGATCTCGCTGGCCGGCGCATTCAGCGGTGAGGCAAATGATGTCGCCCAGCGGGCCAAGGCAGAGCTTCAAAAGCCAGGGCCAAAAAATGAGACACATCAGCAGCTCGATCAGCAGGCCACAACTGCCACTCAAAAGGCGACCCAAGCCATCGAAGCCGCCCGAAGGGCGCAGGAGGCCGCCAAAGAAGCCGCGGAACAAGCTCAGATCATCGCCAATAATCCCGATTCTGCGCCCGCCAACCCCCGCCTGGCCGCAGCCGCAATCGAGCAGGCTCCCGTCGAAGAAAAGACGAACGAAGCCGCATCCGAAGTGGCTCGCGCGGCCCGTCACGAAAAGCGTCTGGAGAACAAGGAACTCGGTTCGAAATTCGAGGAGCTCGCCAAGAAGATTGATGAAACGGCAAAAGACGAAGTTCTTGCTGCGGAAAAGGCGCTGCGAGAGGAGAAGAATCCAGATGAAGTCCTGGCTCCGGTGCAAAAGGCCCATGAAGAATTGGCTCAAAACGCCAAGGAGCTGAAGGAGGCATCCCAAGCGCCCGAAAACGGAGAAGAACCAGTGGGCGGCGAGAAACCGGCAGGCGGTGAGAAGCCGGAGGGTGGTGAGAAGCCAGCGGGCGGTGAGAAGCCAGCGGGCGGTGAGAAGCCGGAGGGTGGCGAGAAACCAGAGGGCGGCGAGAAACCAGCAGGTGGCGAGAAACCAGCAGGTGGCGAGAAACCAGCAGGTGGCGAGAAACCAGCGGGTGGCGAGAAACCAGCGGGTGGCGAGAAACCAGCGGGTGGCGAGAAACCAGCGGGCGGCGAGAAGCCAGCGGGCGGCGAGAAGCCAGCGGGCGGCGAGAAACCAGCAGGTGGCGAGAAGCCAGCGGGTGGTGAGAAACCAGCGGGCGGCGAGAAACCAGCAGGTGGCGAGAAGCCAGCAGGCGGTGAGAAACCAGCAGGCGGCGAGAAGCCAGCGGGCGGCGAGAAACCCGAGGGTGGCGAGAACTCTGAGACCCCGGTTGAAGGATCCCCGAAGGTGACATCCGAAGAGCAAAAGGCTTTCGCCAGAGCGCTCGACGCGCTCGATCAAGAACTTAACGAAGCCGCGTCCGCGGAGGCCGCCGCCCAAACTGCCACGGACGCAGCCGCCGCGGAAATCGCCGCTGCGGAGGCTGCCGCCAATGCCGAGGCAAAAGCCCAAGCCGCTGCCGCTGCTGCCGCACAAGCTGCCGCTGCTGCCAAGGCATCTCCATCCCCCGAAGCCGAAGCCGCGCTGGCCGCCGCGCAAGCAGCAGCCGAAGCAGCAGCAGCCGAGGCCGCCGAAGCCACTGCCGAGGCAGCGGAAGCGGCCGAAGCCTCCGCCGCAGCGGCAGACGGCGCGATGCCCGCGCCGGCTCCCGGCAAGAATCTTACAGGTGGCGCCCCGCCACCTCCCGGAAGCGAAGCTCCCGGCCTCCCGGGCCCTCCCGGCGAGCCGCCACCACCGGGCAGCACACCACCACCGCCGGGACCGGCGGGGCAAATCCCCGGCGGGATGCCAGTCCCCATTCCCGGCGGCCCCCCGGGGCCACCGCAACCCGGCTCCCTGGCCGAAATGGCCAAAGCCGCGATGGATCGCATGCGCCAGGATAGAAACCCGAAGCCTTCACCCATCAAAGGCAAGCCATCCATGACTGCTGTGCCGAAATCAACAGGAGGCGCCGATCTTGCCGGGCCGGATACCGCAGGCAAACTTCCCTCAATTGCCACCCCGAAGAAAGCCGACTGGGGACACCTCCCGCCGAAACTTGCAGAGAACCTCACCAAAGCTCAGCGCGAAGTCGTCCCCGAAGAATACCGTCAGGCAATCGAGTTGTACTACCGCGTCCTCGCGGAGCGCGCGAAACAAACCACCATTACCCCTGACAAAGACGGCCTTAAGAAATGAGATGGATTCCCGCCATTCTTGCCCTTGCCGCGAGCGTGCTCCACGCACAGACAGACTCCCGGCCTGCCTCCTATGGAGTCAATTACGGGGGCAGATACCGGGCCGCTCCCGTTAAAGTGGATGGCAGGCTCGGCCCGGACGACGCCAACCAGGCAAACTGGAACAACCTGAAATCACCCGTGGACGTCAATGCCTCCGGCGGTGCTTCGTTCACCGTTCAGATCACTGATCAAAACGGCCGCAACCCCATCGCCCTCACCACCACCGACAAGGGGAGCGCCGGCGGCAACGACGGTGGCGGACCGATCCTCACAAACTTCCAGCGCCTCTATAACTCTGGCCTCCGCGACGGCGGCGGTTCCTGGCACATCACCACCAAAGACCCGCCCTTTCCAGGCACCTACGACGTTTACATCTACGCCCCCTCCGGCGGCAGAAGCTACGGCGTCAACTCGGGCACCACGACCACCTGGGTTTCCAAATCCGGCGGCGCCTCCGGCACCTTTGACATTGATCAAAACTACCATGTCTTTTCCGGATTGAGCGGACCTCTCAGCATCCATTGCGGCGACGCCATCGCCGGATTCTCCATCGTGGATCCCGCCGCCGTCCCCGGTGCGCCCCCCGACACCCAACTCCTCACCATCCCCCTCAGGGACATTGACGGTCGCGATACCGCCCTCAAGGCCTTTGAAGGCCAGCCCATCCTCGTCGTCAACGTCGCCAGCAAATCCGGCCACACTCCTCAATACAAAGGTCTCGAAGCCCTCTACCGGAAATTCAAGGATCAGGGCCTCGTCGTCGTCGGCTTTCCCTGCAACGACTTCGGTGCCCAGGAACCCGGGAGCAATGCCGACATCAAGACCTTCTGCACCACCCGATACCAGGTCACCTTTCCCCTCATGGAAAAAATCCACGTCAAAGGCCCCGAACAGCACCCCCTCTACACCGCACTCACAGGCCCCAAAGCCACCTACCCCGGAGACATCAAGTGGAACTTCGGCAAAGTCCTCATCGGGCGCGACGGCAAAGTCACTGCCCGCTATGCCCCCACGACAGTCCCGGAAGACGCAGCCCTCATCAAAGCCATCGAAGCCGAGCTCGCAAAAAAGCCCGGAAAGCCGGGCGCGAAAAGCGAACCGTAGGGGCGCGCATTGCGATGGATGGCAGGGAGCCCGGTTCCGCAGGCTGGGTGCGCGGGGAACTTTTCCACGCAGGATTATTTCCGGCGGCGGCGGGTGCAGGTGAGGGCGCCGAGCGCGAGGAGGAGGGCGGCTGAGGGCTCTGGGATCGCTTCGAGGGCGATGTCGTTGCCGCCGGTGAGCGAGGTGGTGTCGGAGTCGGCGGAGTAGAAGATGCGGAAGTTCTGGCTTCCGATCGCGATTTGCGAGCCGTCTGCAAACTGGCCCTGCACTGGGTCGCTGCCGTCATTGAGGATGATGAAAAAGCGGTCGCCGCCGGTGGCGGTGTAGCTGTTGAGGAGCGAGCCGCTGAGGTCTGCGTTGTTGAGGGTGACGCTGCCGGTGACGATGATCTGGTCGTGACCATTGAGCGAATCGCCGCCGGCAATGGAGCCGCCGATGCCGATGGTGAGTTTTGCTGTGGAGTCGAGAAAGGTCAGGTCGCCAGTGGAAAGGATGCTGGCGAGCGATGTTTGCATCCCGGGGGCGAGTTCACCGCCGGGCTCAATGCGGACGGCACCGATGATGCCGCTGCCGCCGAGGATCGCGCCGGCTTTTACATCGTGTACGAATGAGGTGCTGTTGTTGCCGGTGATGAGGAGGGTGCCTTCCTGCACGAGCGTTGCGCCGGCGTAGAAGTTGTCGGCGGAGAGTTCGAGGGTGCCGCTGCCGGTCTTGAGAAGGTCGTTTTGCGTGGCACCGGAAATGGATCCGGAGATTTGCGCCCAGTCGGCGATTGTGGCGGGGTTGTCGGGGACGCGGATTTCGCGGGCGTTGTAGTTGACGTCCGCGGAGTTTGCGACGGCAGCGGTGAGGTTGATCGAGTCAACGAATGTGATGCGGTGGGTGGCGGTGAGGCTGCCGAGGATGAGGGCGTAGCCGGAGCGGACGAAGCCGGGATCTTCCCAACTGATGGCTGTGGCACCGACTTCGTTGAGATCCACGAAGGCGTCGGCTCCGAATGCCGCGAAACCACCGCTACCGCGATCTTCGTCCACGTTGACCTCGCCGCCCAGACCACCGTTTGCGAGAGGATCAAAGATGAGGCCGGACCAGTTCACTGTGGCGGCGCCGTAGCCGATGTTGCGCGCGAAGGTGCTGCCCTCGGTGATTTCCAGGACGCCGCCGCGGAAGCGGAGTTCTCCACGGGGGAGGCTGGTGCCGGGATGGGCGCGGAGGGTGCCCTGGTTGATGGAGGTCGTGGCGGTGAGACTGGTGTTGGTGGGGTTGTTGAGGGCGAGAGTGCCTCTGCCGGTCTTGACGATGGGTTGATCCACCACTGCGAGAGGCGAGGCCACGGTGAGGGTTGCGCTCTGAACCGTGAAAAAACGGGGGCTGCCCCCGGCAATGCCGCCGGTGGTCGTCGAGGTGATGAGGAAGTCTATCGCGCCGGTGAGCAGGATGGCTGTGGTGGCGATATTGCCGGCACCGGAGATGTTGAGCTGCTGGCCGATGGCGGTGGGGGCGATTTTGATGGAGTTGAGGGTGTAGGTCGTCTCGGGAGTGCTGGCGTCTCCGGTGATGAGGGCGTTGCTGGTGGAAGGAAGGGACATGCTCCATGCGACGGTGGATGCGGCGATGACGCCATTGTTCGCATCGTAGCCTGCGAAGCTGGAGCCATTGACAGTGGCCCATCCGACGGATGCGGTTCCCCCGGTGGCGCTGAGGAGGCTGTTGCTGAGCGGGACGACGAAGGTTCCCAAGGTGAGCCTGATGTGGGGATTGGCACCGTTCTGGCCGAGATTGAGAACGGTTCCCGCGGCGTTTGCGGCGGTGAAATCCACGGTGGCGAGCTGCTGAAACGCGGATTGATCGCGGGAGTACGAATAAAAGGTGAGGTCGGTGGAATTGTTGAGGGAATTATGGACGACGCCGAGGGCGAGGTGGCCGGAGCGGAGCTTGGTGGATGAGCCGAGCTGGAGGCGGCCGGTGATTTCCGTTGTGCCGCTCAGTGTGTTGCCGAGGAGAGTGAGGGAGCCGCCGCCGATGGTTTCCACGGTGGTGCTGCTGGTGCTGCCATCCCGCAGACGCCCGGCGGCGAAGTTGCCGGCGGTGTTGTCGAGGACGAGGCTGCCTCCCGCAAAGGTGACCGCGCCGGAGGTCTGTGCGCTGAGGGAGGCATTGCTGCGAAGGGTGAGTGTCGCGCTGTTGCTGATAACGACGTCCTTATGGATGTTGATGGTACCGGTGAGTGTCTGGTTTGCGGTGCCGCGGATGGTGAGTGCGCCGCCGTCATTGCCGAGCCCGAGCGGAGCGGGGAGGACAACGCCGCCGCCGTAGGTGCCATCGCGCAGCGCGGTGATGACGATGTCGTAGTTGTCAGTGTTGGTGCCCTCGACTGTGGCGACGACCGAGCCGGTGTTGCCGCTCAACGTGCCCATGCGGAGTGAAGTGGCGAAGTTATCGGTCTGATCGCCATTGTCGCGCTTGATGGTGAGTGTGGCTGCGCCGGTGAAGACGACGGGATTTGCGCGGAGCGCGGTCGCACCAGCCTGGGCGTTGTTGTTGAAGCGGACGATGCCCGCACTGATCACGAGCTGTCCCATCCATGTGTTCTCGCTCGGCGCCGCTGTCGCGGGGAGCACGGGGCTCGTGCCGAAGCGCAGGGTGGATGTGCCCTGTTTGGTGATATCGGCAAATCCGGACAGCTTGCCGTTGAAAGTGACGGTGCCCGTGCCGTTGCCGCTGGAAGTCAGACCGGTGGTGAGATGGACGGGGGCGCTGATGCCGAAGCTTGCGCTCCCATTCATCATGACGGACGGACTGGCGCCGCCTAACTGGAGCTGGTTGCCAGTGATCGAGTGCGACAGGCCCGAGGTAATGGGGCTGGCGTCGGTTCCATTGAGGATGAGTTGATTGAGCTGGAAGGAGCCCGCGAAATCGTTGGTCGCGATGTAGGTCGTCGGCGCTGCCGCGGTGCCGACATCTCCCGCGAAGTTGAGGACGGTGGAAAAGTCGTCGGAGGGCGGAATGACGCCGCCAATCCACGAACTGGTGAGCTCCCAGTTGCCGGTGACATTGTTCCAGCTCCACGTCGCCGCATTGCCGCAAAATGGCTGCGCGAGCAGGAGGAAGCCTGCGGCTGCGAGGGCGGATGTGAGTTTGGACGTGCGGGATTTCAGCATTCCTTTCAGGAGCAAAAAGGTGGCGTAACTACGCCGGGATGCCATGCGTGTCTAGGGGAGTTGTCGCGAAGTTGTCACATTTCCAATTCTGGTGCGCTCCGGGAGGCCCGTGAAAATTTACGGGTGAAACTCCGCTCGCATGGGGCTCTGAAATGCTGCATGCTCACCGGCATGGT
The DNA here is from genome assembly GCA_945861385.1 of Prosthecobacter debontii. Classification (GTDB taxonomy): domain Bacteria; phylum Verrucomicrobiota; class Verrucomicrobiia; order Chthoniobacterales; family Chthoniobacteraceae; genus SXWH01. Next base: position 16,555 of record CAMAUI010000043.1, on the reverse strand, counting down.
TCGTAACTCCAGCATTCAAATTGCGGTCCTTCTCGCGCTCGGAATGTCCTCTTTTGCGGAGCAACTCATCAAAGTGACATGGTCCTGGGAGACGTCGCCTGAGGACGGCGCGCCCTTGGAACCGAAACCGTGAACCGCATGGCGATCCGCAAATCTCCACGCGGTTCCCGATTGCTCATCGCCGAAAATGTGGCCGGCGGCGGGGCGTTCGCATTTCTTCACGATGGCGCGCGGGTGCTCTCGCGAAAACGTGTGCGTGTGAAAACGGGTTTGGTATGCGGCCCCGGTTTCGTGGATCTGCAGTGCAATGGATTTGCGGGCGTGGATTTCAACCGCCGCGAGACGGAGCCCGTCGTGATCGCGGGGGCGATCCGCGCGATGTGGGAGCATGGCTGCACGGAAGTGCTGCCCACGTTCATCACCGCCCCGCCGGATGCGCTCGATGAGTACCTCGGCGACATGGTGAAGGCGCTCGCGACGGATCGCGAAGCGGCCGCCTCGGTGCCGGGTTTTCATCTGGAGGGGCCGTTCATTTCGCCAAAGGACGGTGCGCGCGGGGCTCATCCGGTGGCGCATGTGCGGCCCGTGGACCGGCGGCTCTGGCGGCGCTGGCAGCGCGTGGCGGCCGGGAGGATCGGGCTGGTGACGCTGGCGCCGGAGGTGACGGGCGCGATGGAGTTCATCCGCGAGCTGCGCCGCGAAAAAGTGCTTCCCGCGATCGGCCACACGCTCGCCGATGCGGCGTGCGTGCGCGCAGCCGCGGATGCGGGTGCGATGATGTCCACTCATCTCGGCAACGGCTGCCCGCGGATGCTGCCGCGGCACGAGAATGTCATTTTTGCGCAGCTCGCCGAGGAACGGCTGGCTGCGAGCTTCATCGCGGACGGCGTGCATCTTCCCGCGGAGACATTGCGTGTCTTGTGGCGGGCGCGCGGGCCGGAGAAATGCATGCTGGTCACCGATGCGATCGCGGCGGCGGGCGCGCCCCCGGGCATTTACAGCATCGGCGAACTCACCGTGGAAGTCGGCGCGGATCGCGTTGTGCGTCAGCCTGGCCAGCCGTATCTCGCGGGCTCGGCACTCACGATGAACGACGCGGTCGCGGGCCTCGTCAACATGACGGGAATGCCCCTCGCCGATGCGTGGGATGCGGCGTCGCGGCGGCCATGGGACTTGCTGCGAAAGGCCGGGGCGGTGCGCGGGCGCCCGCGCTCGGAGATTGTCGCGCGGTGGCGGGGCGGACGGCTCGAGGTACTCGCGGCATTTCGCGGCAACCGCGTGCTGTGGGCGAAGTGATGGCGATGGAAATCCCTCGCCTTGCGTGCCGGCGGACCGTCTTCGGGGAGCTGTCGGCTGATCCCTCCGCCGCACCGTGGGCGGGGGTCGCGCCGGTGACTTTGCGCGAAGCCGTGACGGCTGCGGAGCCTCGCCAGCGCACATGGGTGCGCACCGCGTGGTCGGATGAGGAGTGGCGAGTGCTCTTTGAATGCGAGGATGCGGATCCTTGGGCGACTCTCTCGGAGCGCGACGCGCTGCTATACGAGGAGGAGACCGTCGAGGTGTTCCTCGATCCCGCCGGAGATTTGGAATGCTACTTCGAGATCGAGGTGAACCCGCTCGGCGCGGTGCTGGATCTCGTTTTCCGCCGCACACGCAGCGGCTACAAGGGTGACCGGGCATGGGATTGCGAAGGGCTGCGCACGGCTGTGCGGAAGACCGCGGGGATGTGGTGCGTGGAGATGGCGATCCCATTTCGCGCGCTCGGCTGCGGCCATCCGCGCGCGGACTGGCGTGTCAATTTCTGCCGCATTGACCGGCCCTCGCGCGACGGCTCCCTGCCGCGCGAACTGACCGCGTGGTCGCCGCCGATGCGCGCAAACTTCCACACCCCGGAGCGATTCGGTGTCCTCGAATTTGCCGGGCGCGAGTGAACCCGTGCAAAATGATTCTCATTTGCGGCGCTCCGCGGATTATCCTTGTTGAAATGCACAATCTCGTCCGACCGCTCGCCGTCCTTTCCACCGCCATCGCGCTCGCCTCGTGCGACGGCAGGAAGACCACCGTCGTCGAGACACCCCCCGATCCCGCCGCCGACCCTGCCGCGTCTGCCGTCAAACCGCTCGCAGAAAATCCGCTCCTCGCCGCGCTCCCGCCCGAGGACCGCGCAAAGTTCGAGGGCTGGTTCAAGAAATACAACCTCACCCCGGATCCCGCCGTGATGGACGAGGATCCGGACGGCGACGGCTTCTCGAACCGCGAGGAATTCCTCGCCGACACGAACCCGCGCGACCCGCGCTCCATGCCCGGAATTGTCGAGGGCGTGTCCGTGAAATCTATCGAGGAAGTGCGAATCCCGATGATCCTCCGCGAGGTGAAAGGCAACACTGCCCACATCGAGCGCACCGATGCGCCCGGCACCGAGAGCCTGACCGTCGGTTCGCAGCCCAAGGGCCTTCCTTACAAGGTCAAGTCCGTCAAACACGAACTCAAGACCGACAAGCATGGCGTGCTCACGGACGTCTCCAACGCCGTCCTCGAAAACACGGAGACCAAGGAGACCGTCATCCTCATCCGCGACCTGCCCGCCCGCAGCAGCGAGACGCACGCCGTGGTGGTCGGTGCCGACGGCACGGAGAAAAAGGTGCATCTCGATGAAACCGTCGAGTTGCCCGGCATCCCGGCGAAAAAGTGGAAGATCCTCGAACTTCGCGCCGACCAGGTCGTCGTCGAGGAACTGGCCACCAAGCGCACGATGACAATTCCGAAGCGCTGATCCGGCATGCCGGGAACCGAAGTACGCGGACGCCGGAGTGCGCGGGGTTCTATTTCCCGAACCTAACCCGCATAATTCACACCCCCTCTCCGCAACGGGCGCGCAACCTTGCGTAGCGCAGGCTTCCAAGCCTGCTGTGTCGCCGACTTCCAAGTCGGCAGGGTGTCCGGCCTGCCGGAGTCGGCGCGGATTTGGAAATCCGCGATACAGCAGGCTTGGAAGCCCGCGCTACACTCGGCGCTGCTCCGTCTGTGAAATTTACGAGCTAAGCAACTCCCCGCCACTGGGTGTCAATCTGCCAATAACCAAGCCCCAGCCGCCACTGTCGCCCACCATTCCATGCAAATACCGCTCATCATCGTTGCCTTCCACATCATCGGGGTCAGCCCCATTTTTTCGGCTTCCACCGACACCAAGCCCGCGACTGCGTCACCAAAGAAAACCAATGCGAAGGAAAAGGACAGGAAGGCTGCGGCGGAGTTCTTCGCGGGGCCGGTGCGGCGGTTGAAGATTGCCTTCACGCCCGAGCAGCTTGCGAAGCTCAGCAAAGACGAACGCAACTACGCCGAGGGCACGCTCAGCGAAGTTTCCGCGACAGGCGCGACGGCCGGCCAGAAGGTGATGGTGAAATTGAAAGGCTCAACCGGCACCTTCCAGCATCTTGGTGCCCGGCCGTCGCTGACGTTGAACTTCGACAAACCCGAGGGAGGCACGCGTTTTCACGGGATGAAGAAACTCCACCTCAACAACGAGGTGCAGGACATCACGTATTTGAGCGAACTCATTTCCGGCGAGGTGGCGCGGAAGGCCGGCGTGCCCGCGTCGCGGTGCAACCATGTCTTTCTCGAACTGAACGGACGCGACGTCGGCATCTACCTGGCCAAGGAGGCGTTCACGAAGGATTTCCTGTCGGCTTTTTACAAGGACACTAATGGCGATCTCTACGACGGCGGCTCCTATAAAGAGATCCACGAGGGCATGAAGAAGGACCAGGGCGATCCGAAGGACAATGCCGTGCTCAAGGAACTCATCGCCGCCTGTCAGGACAAGGACCCCGATCCGGCGAAGCGCTGGGAGCGGCTGAACAAGATTCTGGACGTGGAGCAATACATGAAGTTCACCGCACTCGAGAGCGTCGTCTGCCACTGGGACGGCTACAATTATTTCAATCACAACAACTATCGGATCTACCGCGACCCCGGCACCGGGAAGTTCTCTTTCATCATGCACGGCATGGACAACTGTTTCGGGGATGAAAATTTCTCGATGGCGCCGAATTTCAAACTGCCACGCGGCCCGATGGTTGGTGCCGCGCTGATGAGTTGCCCGCAGGGCCCGCCGATGTATTGGGCGGCTGCGAAGAGCGCCCACGAGACGTTGAAGAAGGAAAATTGGGGCGCGCGCGTGGAGTTTGCGGGCACGCGACTGCGCGATGCCATCGCGGAAAGGGACCCGGCACGCGCGGCGAACTACTACGAGAAAACGGTCAAGCAGGCGATGCTCCGCATCCCGCGCCGGATGGCGAATGTAGAACGGCAACTGCAGGCTCCGGTGAAACCGTTTTTCATCGAAAAGTCCGGGGTCAAAGTTCCCAAAAACGCGTGGGTGCTCGACACCAGCACCGGCGGGAAGGGTGACATCGTGAAACTCGATGGCCGCAACTGCCTGCACCTCGTTTCCACGGGCACGGGCGTACCTGCGTGGCGGCAAAAAATCCAACTCGAACCTGGTCGCTATCGCATGGGTAGCATCGTGGGTGTTCTCGGCGTTGAGGCGACGGAGGATGAGGTGGGCCGAGGCGGCGGCCTGTGGGTCACCGGCGCACCCAAACGCTCGAATGTTCTCGAGGGCGATGGTGGTTTTCATCCGGGCGTAGCTGGCGGGCAGTCCATGGCCTACGAATTTGAGACCAAGGGTGGCGAAGTCGAGTTGGTGTTCGAGTTGCGCGCGAAGAAAGGCGAGGTGTGGCTCGCGCTGGATAACTTCGGCATGACCCGCGGCGAATAAGCCCGGCACAGACGATGAAATTTCCGCTGCTCTCAAAAGTTTTGCTTCGGGCGCTGGCTGTGTCCGCACTGCTCTCCATCGTCCTGCCCCACGCAACGCTCGCTGGCGACGCATGCCCCACACCCGAGCAGGCCGCGTGGCAGGATCACGAAATCGGGATGTTCGTGCATTTCGCGCACGCCTCGAAGCTGGAGGAGGTGAATCCTGCAAAGCTGAACACCGACCAATGGGTGAGCACGGCGGAGGCGATGGGCGCAAAGTATTTCATCTTCGTCGCCAAGCACGAGGACGGCTTCTGCTGGTGGCAGACCGACACGAGTCCCTACGGCGTGAAGCACACGCCGTGGCGCGACGGCAAAGGCGATGTGGTCAGCGAAATTTCCGAGTCGTGCCGCAAGCGCGGCATGAAATTCGGAATCTATCTCAGCCCGGGCGATGCGGTTTTCCGCTCCGCCGTTCACGGCGTCTGCAAGACACCCGCCGAGCAGGAGATTTACAACAAGGTTTATCGCGAACAACTCACCGAATTGCTGACGCGCTACGGCGAAATCTGCGAGGCGTGGTTCGACGGCAGCACCGTCGCGGAGATTGGCGACATCCTGAAACAGCACTGCCCGAAGGCGATGGTCTTTCAAACGAAACACGCCACGATCCGCTGGGTGGGCAACGAGCGTGGCGTGGCTCCGTATCCGGCGTGGAATGCCGTGCGGCTGGCGAAGGCAAAAACTGGCATCGCCACGGCGGCTGATGGCCGGCCCGACGGCGACGTTTGGCTGCCGAACGAATGTGACACGCGCACCCGAGTCGGTGCGTGGTTCTGGTCGCCGGACAAAAAGAACAGGCTGAAGACCCTCGATGAACTGATCGCGATTTACTACCAGTCCGTCGGACGCGGCGCGCAGCTTCTCCTGAACATCGGCCCTGATCCCGTGGGTCTGATTCCCGATGACGACGTGCAGCGGATGATCGAGTTTGGCGCGGAAGTGCGCAGGCGTTTCGGTAAAAGTCTGGCCGAGACTTCCGGCAAGGGAGACACGGTCGAGCTCGATTTGAAAAAACCGACGAGCATCGAGCACGTGATCACGATGGAGCAGATTCTCGAAGGCGAACGCGTGCGCGAGTATGTGATCGAGGGACTCGCTGGCGATGCGTGGAAGGAACTCTGCAAAGGCACGGCCATCGGCCACAAAAGAATAGACCAATTCGCCCCGGTGGAAGTGAGCAAGGTCCGCCTGCGTGTCGTGAAATCATCCGCCGAGCCGCTCATCCGCAGGCTCGCGGCATTTGCACCGAGCACCGGGGGCGCCAAGGCACAGGAAGCTCCGCAGGCGGGCGATGCGCCCGTGAAAGTCTGGCAATGGTCGCCGGGCGATGTGGGGAGCGAATGGAAGACCGTGGACATTGACCTCACGAAGCCATGCGAGGACGCCTGCACTTATCAGATTGATTTCCGCGCGGCGGCGGGAAGCAAGCCGCTGGAGATACAGTCGCTCAATCTCGTGTATGAAGGCACGCTCGTGCCGGGCTTCGTGCAGCGTGCGCCGGGTGGTGATGGCGACCGCTACCACGTGACGATCACCGCGCTCGGAAAATCGTTCGGCGTGCGCGCGGTCGTGCGCGCTGCGGCCGGCGAAAAGAATTCGCAGGGCACTGCGACCATCGGCAGGCGCCCGCTGTAAACTGGCGCGCTGTGGCATGCCCCGCGAAATGGCCCTTGCGCGCCAGGTGTCCGCTGCATAACGGTAAAGCCTCCCCTCGATCCGAACAGAAACAAATTAGATGCTTTTTGTACACTGCCTGATGACTACGAGAGTTCCGCTATGGCCGTTGATTTTCCTTTCGTGCATGGCGATCGGTTTTGTCCCAGCCAGCGCCCAAGTTCAGATCAATGAAATCATGGCTTCGAATACACGGGCTTTTCCGGACATCACGGATTTCGAGGACTATCCGGACTGGTTTGAGTTGAAGAATACGACGGCCTCCCCGGTCAGCTTGGACGGCTATTTTATCAGCGATGATCCCTCGAATCCGTACAAATGGCCGGTGCCCGCCTCGACCACGATCCCGGCCAACGGCTTCCTGCTCTTCATGGCCGATGGCCACGATGCGGCGCCGGGGCAGACTTTTCCCAGGGGTTACTGGCCGTGGAAGACTTTTGTCACCGAAAAATATCACACGAATTTCAATCTCAGTTCGACCGGCGAGGCTCTCGTTCTCACGAAGACAACGGGCCTGAGCACCGTCCCACTGGTCAATGCCTCGACTACTGCACCAGCGGCGGTATGGAAGTACAAGGACAATGGCAGCGACCAGAGTACACAGTGGCGGGCGCGCAGTTTTGATGACTCCACCTGGGCTTCGGGGCCTTCCGAACTGGGTTACGGAGATGCCCCGGCCACGGTGGTGTCTTACGGAGCGAATGCGAACAACAAATACATCACGACTTATTTCCGGCACCACTTCAACGTGGGTAATCCGGCGAATTTCAACAGTCTCACGATGAAGCTGCTGGTGGATGATGGCTGCGTCGTCTATCTGAATGGAGCCGAGGTGGTGCGGCGCAACATGGCCGCGGGGGATGTGAACTACACAACGCTCGCAAACGTGACCGTCGCTGACACGGATGAGACGACATTTTTCACTTACACCCTGCCCGCCTCCGGTCTGGTGGCTGGGGACAATGTGCTCGCCGTTGAAGTTCATCAGGTGGCTGCCAACAGCTCGGACACCAGTTTCGACCTCGGGCTCACGGCTTCCCTGCACACGAGTTCCAGCACCATTGACAGCGTGGCTTGGGGCCAGCAGATCGCTGACATCTCCTACGGGCGGGATAGCGGGAATCCCGCAGTCTTCAGGCAATTCGCAGAGCCCACCCCTGGGGCGGAAAACACCACGGCTGCGGTCAACGATATCCGCATCGCTGGCAAAGACGTGACGGTCTCGCTTCCGAGCGGACTCTATTCATCCAGCCAAACCGTGACGCTGACGTGCCCGTCCGGATCCATTCGCTATACCCTGGATGGCAGTAACCCGAAGAGCACCTCGCCGCTGTACTCTGCGCCTTTGAGCATCAGCACCACCACCGTCCTCCGGGCGCGATGCTTCGAGACGGACAAAGCCCCGGGCGCGATCGTCACCCGCACTTATTTCTTTGGCGAAACCATCACGACGGTACCCTACATATCACTCGTGGCTGATCCCGATACGCTTTTTGGGAACACGATTGGCATCTATACCAACCAGCACGAAAGCGTGACAGGGAGCTACGGCCTGAAGGATGTTTATAAAGGAAAAGATGCCCCCGCAAACGTGGAATACTTCGCCCCCGGTGGTGGTGGTGCCGCATTCTCCGCCGGTTGTGGCATCCGCATAGGAGGTGAGAACAATTGGGTGCATCCGCAGAAGGCGCTCAACATCTTCATCAGAGGCAAATATGGCGATGACGGCGTCGCCTACGACATGTTCCCCGGCAATCAGACTTCGATCCACAGCAGTTTCACGCTGAGGGATGGCGGCGATAACTGGAACAGGGAGATGTTGCGTGACTGCCTCTGGCCAAGGCTGGCCAAGGGACACCTCGATACCGATACCGCTGATTACCAGCCCAGCATCGTATTCATCAACGGTGCCTACTACGGCCTTCACGATCTCCGCGAGCGCTGGGACGAGACATGGTTTTCGCAGTATTACCACATCGCGGCGGATAAAATTGACCATCTCCTGTATGGCCACATCACCAGCGGTTCGATCACCCTGGGCGTGGATAAGGGCACCGATACTGAATGGCTCGAGTTGATGGCCTTCATCAACACTTCCGATCTGACCAATGCGGCCAACTGGAACTACGTCGAATCAAAAATCGACATGGACAGTTTCATGGACTTTGTCATTTCGGAATCCTACGGGAACAACACCAGTTGGGCGCACAACCGGGAGTTCTGGAAGGAGAAGGCCCCGGGCGCAAAATGGCGCTGGTTCCTCACGGACATGGATCGCACGTGGGACACAGGCACGCTCAGCGGCATATTGGCAGGCATGCTGTCGAGTGAGGATGTGCTGAAACGCCTGAAACTGAACACGGGCTTCAAGCAGCGGCTGGCCCAGCGCTTCGCGGCGCACGCAGCCGGGACGTTCAAGGCATCCAGGGTGATCGCCACCATCTCCGCGATGGACACCGAACTTACTGCGTTCGTGTCGCGTCACGCCGCGCGCTGGGCTCCCAATGGCATGACGGCATCCAGCCGCGCTTCCAACATCCAAAACATCAAGGACTACGCCACCGCTCGGGCCGGCAACATTCACGCGGAAGTGGCCACCCAGCTTGGCGTCGGCACGGCGGTGAATCTCACACTCGCCGTCAATAATGCCGCGCAGGGCAGCGTCCTTGTGCAGGGGGTTCCCGTCGAGCCGTCCACCTTCAAGATATTTCCAAATGTCCCCTTCACACTCACTGCGGTGCCTGCGCCCGGCTACGCATTCAGTTCGTGGACGGGCGCGACCGGGGGAAGCAGCATCAGCGTGACACTCACCGGTGCGGCAGCGATCAGTGCCAACTTCGTCGCGACCGGCGAAACCGTCATCGGCGGCACGCTCTCGTCAAACACCACCCTCGCCACCGCGAACTCCCCCTACACGCTGAGCGAAGACTTGATCATCCCCGCCGGGATCACTCTCACGATCCAGCCCGGCGTCACCATCAATATGCCCGCACTGCGCAACATCCGCGTGCAAGGCATCCTCAACATCGCCGGAACTGCGGCCCAGAAAGTGACAATCACAGGGCGAAATGGTGACCGTTGGGGGGCAATCAGCCTCGAAAACGGCAGCGGCCCGTCGAACTTCGCCCACCTCATCGTCCGGGGCGCAACCAAGGGATACGACCCTGTGCTTTACAACTCCGCCATCACCGGGCGCTACGCCACGCTCATCGCGGATTTCCTGGATGTCCAAGAGTGCGATTTCACCATCTATTTGTATGGCGGCTCATGCACCCTGCGCGACAGCATCTTCCACTCCGACTTCACGGGGGACGGAATCCACGTGAAAAATGGCGCCGCTCTCATCCAGCGATGCACGATTCGAGGCAACAACGCCCCGGACACCGACGCCATTGATCTCGATGCCGTGAACAACGGCATCATCGAAGACTGCCGCATCTATCGCTTCCAGGGCAGCAACAGCGATGGCATTGATATCGGCGAAGCCTGCAACAACGCCCTGCTCCAGGGGAACATGATCTTTTTCAACTCCGACAAAGGAGTCTCCGTCGGCCAGGGATCCAGCGTCACACTGCGCAAGAATCTCATCGTCGGCTGCAACCTCGGCGTCGGCATCAAGGACTACGGATCCACGGTGACATTGGATCAAAACACCTTCGTCGCCTGCAATACAGGCCTGGCGATGTACGAGAAAAATTTCGGCGACGGCGGCGGGGTGGCGACCATTACCAACACCATCATCTCCAAATCGGATCTGGCCCCCGTGACCGTGGACAGCTTCTCCAGCCTCACCGCCTCCTACAGCCTCAGCGACACCGTCGCCCTCCCCGGTGCAAACAACCTGCTGGCCGACCCACAGTTCGTGGACAGTACCGTCCTGAACTTCCAACTCCAGGCCACATCGCCAGCCATCAACGCAGGCGACCCCGCCCACAGCCTCGACCCCGATGGCAGCCGCGTGGACATCGGCGCACAGTATCTCTACGACATCAACAACTACCCTTTCACCATCGGCGAAACCGTCGTGGTCAACGAAATCCTCGCCAACTCCGGCATCGCCAGCGACTGGATCGAACTTCGCAACCGTACCAACGCCCCCATCAACATCGGCGGGTGGTTCCTCAGCGACGACGCCACCAATCTCCAAAAGTATCGCATCCCAGCCGGCACCATCATCCCCGCAGGCGGCTACCAAGTTTATTATGAAAGCAGCAACTTCGGCAGCGCCAGCGTTGACCCGGATAAAATAACCCCGTTCGCACTCAGCGATGTCGGCGAGACCGTCTATCTCAGTTCCGCAGTCAACGACCAGCTCACCGACTACCAAAGCAAGGAGGACTTCGGCCCGAGCACCGAGGGCGAGTCGCTGGGCGCCTACTACAAATCCAGCACCGATTCGTATAACTTCGTCGCCATGAAAACACCCACGCCTGGGGCTGCGAACAGCGCCCCGCGAATCGGGCCGGTTGTGATTTCTGAAATCATGTACAACCCGGCCGGGTCCGGCACGGGCGACGCGGAATACATCGAGCTGCTCAATGTCAGCAGTGCCCCCGTCACCCTTTACGACGCGGCCAAGGGGAAGGCATGGCGCATCAGTGATGGCATTGATTTTGAATTCCCATCCGCCACCCCGCTGACCATGGCCCCCGGCGAGCGCGTGGTCGTCACCAAGAGCCTCACGCTGTTCAACACCGTCTTCGGAGCCTCTGTGCCCGCCGGCACCAAAGTGTTCGAGTGGATCACCGGCAGCCTCAGCAATGGCGGGGAAACCCTGCAACTGGATCGCCCCGGCCCGGTGGATCCGCTCAACGTCCTTCAATACGTGAGAGTGGATCGCATAAATTTCGACGACGCCCTCCCATGGCCCGCGAGTCCCGATGGTGGAGGGCCTTCGCTGACCAGAATTTCCGAGAGAGACTACGGGAATGACTACATCAACTGGATGGCGGCGACGGCTTCCCCAGGGGCGATCGCACCCGCCCATGAAAACGCGCAGGCGCTGATCAACGGGCTGCGGATCACGCAGATCATGTTCAACGCGATCGGTGGAAACGAATTCGACTACGTGGAATTCACGAACACGGGTGCAGCCCCGCTGGCGCTCGAAGGGGTGACATTCGCGCAGGGAATCAATTTCACATTTCCAGCGGCCACGCTGAATGTCGGTGAGACAGCCATCGTCTGCGCGAACCTCGCGAAGTTTCGCGCGCGCTACGGCAACGCCCCTCTGGTCGCGGGTGTTTACACGGGCGAACTCGCTAACAGCGGGGAGACTCTCGGCCTGAGTCTTCCGGCTCCCTTCAGCGTGAACTTGCACACCTTCGCTTATCGCAATGACTGGCATCCGGCCGCCAACGGCGGTGGCAGGGCCATCGTGGTTGCGACGCCGCTCACCACGCCTCCCGAAAATTGGGGGGACGCCGGCACCTGGGTGGCCACGCCCCTCGGCGGCACTCCTGCGGGCAGCAGTGCGCGCACCGACGCTTTCAGCGGCTGGATGACGCTCAATGCCGCACCCACTGTGCTTGCGGACGACGACATGGACAGCGTGCCCGCGCTCATGGAATTCACTCTCGGAATGAACCCCGCCAGCAACAGCGGCAGGGATGGTGCCGCCGGCCAGCCCGTCCCCGGCATCTCCGCCGACCACGCCACGCTGAGTTTCGCACTGCCGGAAAATAATGCCGCCGCTCAGGGCCAGGGCTTCCCCGATACACTGATCGAAATTCTCGCGGCGAACGAGCCTGCCGGGCCCTGGACGACGATTGCCTCGAAGTCATTCGGTTCAAGCTGGACCGGCAGTGTCGCATTCGGTGCCGCCACCGCCGGGTTAATCCCTGTGACTGTGACTGACTACGCATCAGCGGAACCCCATCGCTTCCTTAAACTGCGGGCGACATGGGTGCCGTGATTCGTCCAGTCAACTCGTCTCGATCATGTCCTCGTCCTGCTGGGTGACGCGGACGATTTCCTTGCGGATGATCATGCGGCGGAGGTTTTCATTCACGAGGCAGACCTCGAAGATGGCGCGGACGAGAGTAGAAAAGGGGACAGATTGTTGGACCCGCCAGCCGCATCAGGGGGTTGGTGCCGCCGCAGAGCCCAGGCACGCGAACTCACCGAAGACCGCGAAATCCGCCGCGTTCAGCTTCAGGAGCGATGTGACTCCCGCACTGCGATAGGTCGCGGCAAGCATCGTATCGAGCACGCGCTTCCGCCCAAGTTGATGCCGTACCATTGCTTCGAGGAACCACTTCACCGCGTCATCGTCAGGTTCGATTCGTTCAGTCTCCGGTGAATTCCACCATGCCATTGCGCGGTTGAGCGCCAGTTCCATGGTCAGTGGCGCACTAAAACGCCGGGCATCGGTCACGATGTGAACAAATTCGGTCACGACCTGCGAAGCGATGGCGAATCGGTCGCCTGTTGCCCGAAGCGTGCTCAATCGCGCGCGCACCCCGGGGTAGTCCGTATGGCACGGCACTTCGTGGGCCACCAGCAGGCTCGTATCGAAGCCATGCGTCACACCCGCCCCTCCAGCATCTCGTCATACCATTCCTCGCGGTCGCCCAACGGACGCAGCATCCCGCCCAGATCGAGCGGCGGAAGATCAAACACGCTTGCTCCCGCCTCCCGGTCTTTTCCCCGTCTTGCCATGCGGACGAACCGCTCCAATTTCACCAGTTCTTCAGCGGATAACTGCGGGACGGCATCTTCGATTTCAGCGAGCGTGCTCATGCCGTGAAAATGCCGCAACCCACCGGGCAGGGCAAGTCTCGTATGGACGTTTTGGGAGGAGTTACAAAGGGCATGCTGGTGAAGCGTGGCGAGGCGCTGGCGGTGGTCGCGGCCTGCATCGTCCTGAACCGGGCGCGCGCGGGGATTGTGGACGATCCGAGGGACTGGTGCTGGAGCGGCTACGGCGCAGCGATGGGGCGACTTGGGTGCCGTGATTCGTCCAGTCAACTCGTCTCGATCATGTCCTCGTCCTGCTGGGTGACGCGGACGATTTCCTCGACCGTGGTCTGGCCCTTGAGGACGCGACGCCAGCCGTCGTGGCGGAGGGTCTCCATTCCGTCCTGCATGGCGCGGGCCTTGAGTGAGCTGCCGCTTTCCTTGCGGATGATCATGCGGCGGAGGTTTTCATTCACGAGGCAGACCTCGAAGATGGCGCGGCGCCCGCGATAGCCGGTCTGGCGGCAGGTGTCGCAGCCTTTGCCCTTGTAGAGTTTCGTGCCGGGCGGCTGGATAAATCCAATCTCCCGGAGGTAGTCGGCATCGTGGGTGGTCTCGGTGCGGCATTCGTCGCAGATGGTGCGGACGAGGCGCTGCGCCTGGAAGCAGCGGACGACGCTCGCGAGCAGGAAGGGCTCGATGCCCATGTCGAGCAATCGTGTGATGCCGGCCACGGCGTCGTTGGTGTGGAGGGTGGAGAAAACAAGGTGGCCGGTCATGGCGGCGCGGATTGCGATTTCCGCAGTCTCGAAATCGCGGATTTCACCGACCATGACGATGTTCGGATCCTGGCGGAGAATTGCGCGGAGGCCGTTGGCGAAGGTGAGGCCGATGTCGGATTTTACGTCAATCTGCGAGATGCCGGGGAGCCGGTACTCGACGGGCTCCTCGACGGTGATGATGCGGCGGGAGGGCTGGTTGATCGAGGAGAGGAACGAGTAGAGCGAGGTGGATTTTCCCGAGCCGGTGGGGCCGGTGACGAGGATGATTCCGTTGGGCAGCCCGAGCATTGATTTCATCTGCGCCATTTGCCTCTCGCCCATGTCGAGGCGGTCGAGACCGAAGGTGAGTGTCTCCGTGCGCGAGAGGAGGCGGAGGGAGATGGATTCGCCGTTGACGGTGGGAATGGTGGAGACGCGGACGTCAATGGCGCCGGCCTGGGTGGTGAGGTTGATGCGGCCATCCTGCGGGAGGCGGCGCTCGGCGATGTCCATGTGGGCCATCACTTTCAGGCGGGAAATGATGGCGCTTTGCAGCACGCGGAGCTGCGGTGGGACGGCGGTGGGGTGGAGGATGCCGTCAATGCGGTAGCGAATGCGGAGGTCATTTTCGAGCGGCTCGACGTGGATGTCGGTGGCGCGCTCGGTGATTGCTTCGCGAATGATCTGGTTGACGAATTTGACGACGCTGGCCTCGGGGTCGTCGCTGGTGATGTCGAGCGCGCTGTCCTGCTCGATGGCGTCGAATGCGCGGTTGTTCTTGAGGATTTCCTCAAAGACGTCTGCGCCGACGCCGTAGGCGGTGCGGAGCGCGCGGAGCAGGTGGGTGCGCGGTGTGAGCTGCCAGCGGACTTTTTTTCCGGCGAGCTGCTGGGCGGAGAGTTTGCGGGCGGTCTGGTTGAAGACGTCGTAGGTCGCGACGGTGACGGTGCCGTCCTCGGCCTGGGCGATGGGGAGGATGTGGTGCTTGAAGACGAAGCGGCCGGGGATGAGCTGGAGCGCGCCGCGGTCAATTTTTGCGGGATCAATGGATTCGACCGGTGTGTGGAAGATGCGGCCGAGTGCCTCGGTGAGTTTGGTCTCGTCCACCTTGCCGGAGTTGAGCACCTCGACGGTCCAGGTGCTGCCGGACGGGGGCTTGATGGAGAGGAGTTCGGCGGCTGTGGTGTCGTCGCACCCGGAGGAGAGTAGTGCGTCGAGAAGAGCTGGGAGCTGGCTCATCTAGCGGTTGCGAAGGCTCGGAACTGTTGCGCGGGGCGCGGGGCGGACGACTTTTGCGCGCGGGATGGTTTCGCGGATGCCATCGGGCATGATGGCCGCGTCAAGATCCGGCGGGATGTTGAAGGACTGCATGGTTTTCTCGCGCAGGCCGACGGCTTCCGGCGGGTTCATTGTCACGACGGGGCGCATCATGATGATGAGTTCGGTGCGGGTCCTGTCTTTGGTGGTCTTGCCGAAAAGCGGGCCGATCAACGGGAGGTTCACGAGCCCGTTGATGCCGCCCTTTGTGCGATCCTGGCTGTCCTTGATGAGTCCCCCGAGGATGAGCGTGCCGTTGTTGGGGACGGTCACGTAGGTTTTGAGGGCGCGGCGGGAGACGTTCGGGATGTCGTTGTTGTCAATGCGCGTGGTTCCGGCGCGCTCGGAGACGTTCTGCACGATTTCGAGGGAGACCTCCTTTTCGCTGTTCACGAGGGGGAGGACTTCGAGGCGGAGTTCGATGGGTTTGAACTGGATCGAGCTGTTGGAAGTAATGCCGTTCGCAGTGGCTCCGGTGCCGGTGAACTGGCTCTGGATGTTCGTCGGCACCGCCACCTCCTCGCCACTGGTGATGATCGCGCGCTTGTTGTTTGTGGTGAAAATGCGCGGTGTGGTGATGACGCGGAAACGGTTCGACGTTTCGAGGGCGGTGAGCGTGGCGGTGAAGGCGTCGCTTCCCGCGACGAAGCCGCTGAGTCCGCCGGAACCGGCGGCGAGGATCTTGGTGATGTTTTGCTGCGTGAGCAGGTTGTTGAGGTTCAACACGGGCTGCCCGGACTGGTTGTAGCCAACGACGCCGCCCGCGGCAGTCGTGCCGCCACCGCCAGTACCGCCACCGGTGCCGGGATTGATGGGTGTCCCCGTGCCAGCGCCAACCCCGGAGGAGGTAATGACGCCGCCGTTTCGCAGGATGTAGTCGAGGCCGAACTGCTCGTTTTTCTTGAGCGTGAGCTCGCCGATGATGACCTGAATCATCACCTGCGGCTGGCGCACGTCGAGTTCGTCGAGCAGCGCGGAGACCTTCTGCTTCACCTCCGCGGTGCCGACGACGATGATGCTGTTGCTCCACGGATCTGCGATGACGGTGCTTTTGCCGACCTGCTGCGAGGTGGGGTTTGTGGGCTGCTCATTGGTCGAGAGTGATTCACCGAGCGCGCCTGCATTGCTGCCGCCGTCGAGGCCGCCGGAGTTGCCAAAACGGTTGTTGCCGGTCTGCTGGTTGTTGGTGTTCTGCGTGACGCCGGGGCGTTGCCCGGCCGGGCGGTTTGCGCCGCCAGTGCCGGCTCCGCCGTCTTTATCACCGGGATCTTTGATCGCTGCGACGACGGAATCAATGACCT
>CAMAUI010000042.1 GCA_945861385.1 Prosthecobacter debontii | reverse complement strand
GGCTTCCAGCCTGTGCGGTGGGCAGGCATCATGCCTGCGGCGTCCGCACCATTCGGTGCATGGGTCAGCGGGCTGGAAGCCCACTGGCCGCACAGGCTGGAAGCCTGTGTTCCGCTTCGCAGCGCTCCCGCAACTGCATCGTTCCGGCTCAGGCGCCCTTCCATGCAGTCGCGGCCACGATTTGCACTTCCTCGTCCGCCGTCTCGGTCGGGACGGTCACTTTTGCGCCCACCGGCTTCCCGATCAGCGCCTGCGCCATCTGCGAGAGATAGCTGATGATGTGCCGGGCCGGGTCGGTGTCCCACGCACCGAGGATCGTGTACGTGTCCTCGCCCCCGTCGCGCATGCGGCGCACCCTCACGGTCGTGCCGATGGAGGCCGCGCCGTCCTTCGCATCCGCGAAATCCGTCCCGCGCGCCCGCGCGAGGTCGCGCTCGAGTTCGCTCTTCTGCCGCATGAGCACGCGCTGCTGCTCCTTGGCGCTCTTGTACTCGAAATTCTCGCGGAGATCGCCGTAGCTGCGCGCGATCTGGATGTCCTGCCGGTTCTGCGGGATCTTCCTGTTTACAAGTTCGTCGTAGTCCGCCTTGCGTCTTTCCATGCTTGCCCACGAGACGATCAGTTCGTTTTTCGGCTTGTCATCCTTGCCGGTGATCAGCCCCGCAAGGTCCGGATACACACGCACGATGCGGCCAAGCAGCGAGCGCTTGTTCAGCTCCTCGAAGACGGGCGTCATCATCACTTTCTGCATCACTTCGCGGAGTTCGTCGTCGTCCGCGGTGGCGATGAGATCGAGCACGAGTTCCTGGTCGTTCACGAGAAGGTCGTGCAGCTTGCGGTCGCGCTTCTCCTTGAATTGATCACGCTCCATCGCAGCGATGATGGCGTTGAGCGTCCGGGGGTTTTGCGCGATCTCCCCGTAGGGGCCGTGGCGCTCATCGCAGAGCCAGTGAAGCGCCTCCGTGCTGATGCTCTGGTCGCGGATCGCGCGGTCGAGGGCCATCCCGAATTCGTCCATGCGCCCCTTCTCGATCAGCAGACGCGCGGCCTCCGGGACGACCTTGCTGTTGCCGACCATGAAGACGCTCGTCGTCTTTGCCGCCCAGTGATCGCTGAACGCCTCGGGCAGCGCGACAACCGCCCTTTTCAATTTCGCCGCCGGGAGCTCCCCAAGCAGCACGGCGAGCCTCCCCTCCTGCTCGCGCAAAATTCCGGCCACGGTCAGCCCGTCCACATTCCGCGAGAGCGCCGGGAACTTCGCGCAGATCTCATCGCGGACGACCAGCAGTTGAAGCGCCTCCCCGGTCTGCAGCTTCACGGCTTTTCGCGACGCCTCCTCGATCGCGGAAACCACCGGCTGGAGCGCGCCGGGATCGCTGAAAGAACCGAGCGCCTTCGTGATGTTGTCGAGCGCGAGGATCTGGTCCTTGAGCGTGCGCGCGGCGCGGAAGGCGGTGAGCAGTTCATCGGTTTGCGAGAGCGCCTCCTCCCGCAGGAGGAATCCCTCCGACTTTTTCTGCGGCACGCCGATGAGCGGGTCGGCCTTCAAATCCTTCTTCGCGGCCTCCCACCACTTCTTGAATGCCGGCTCCGCGAAAAGATCCGGCACGAGCTGCTGGGTGATCTGCTCCTGCGTCGCGCGGCCGCCGAGGCTGGCGAGAACGATCCTCACAAGCGCCGCCGGGTCTGATTTCGCGAGCTTCTTCACCCCGTCGAGATCGGAAAACTTCCGCGCGCCGATGTGATCCGGCGCCAGCGCTGTAAGCGACTCGGCGGCGTACTGAAGCTGCATCGTGTGACCTTTCTTCGATCGGAAATTGATCGTTGTCTGGCCCAGCAGGAAATCGTGGCCGGCAATCACGCCATACCCCCAGCTCTTGTGCTGCACAAACGTGCCCGGCGGAAGTTTCGCGAGCGCATCGCCGTCACGTTTATTGAGCTTGCCGCTTTCGACTGCTCTCTGGATTTCCTCGGTCATTGGGGCGCGGAAAGTAGGGGACGCGCGGAATTCGGCAAGGGGGAATGTGCGGTGGAAAAGTGCGCCCCCGCGCCGCGCTGCCCATCAACCCTGCCTCGCCCTCCGCCACCCCTAGGTTAAACGGGGAAACCGCGACTCCACGAGGAGTCCGCAACATTTCTCGCACAACCGCGGCAATGGGTATGTGCTCGACACGAATCGCGTCGGCCGCGTGTCGCCCCGCGCGGTTGTCAAGCAGCAGGGCTTGCCACGCGCAGGGCACGTGGATTTACTCCCGCGCCTATGTCCGAACCAGTCTCAGCAAAGCCCGTTTACAACAACAAGAACCCCTTCCCAGCCACGCACCCCGTGAACATCAAGCTCACCGGTGATGCCTCGGAAAAGGACACGCGCCATCACGAGATTTCGCTCGCTGGCAGCGGCGTGATCTACGAGGCGGGCGACGCCCTCGCGCTCAAGCCCACCAATGACCCGGAGCTGGTCGAGCTGACACTCCAGGCGCTCGGGTGCAGTGGTGATGAAACTGTGAAAATCAAGGAGGTCACGAAGCCGCTGCGTGAGGCGCTCTTTCGCGACTACCAGATCCATTTCGCGGAGAAGAAATTCGTGGCGAAGCTCGCCGAGAAAGGCGTGGCGAAGGCTGCGGAATTGCTGAAACCGGAGAACGACGCCGCGCTCAAGGAGTATCTCACCGGGCGCAACACGGTGCGTGATTACGTGGATCTGCTGCGCGAATTTCCGGAGGCGAAGTTCACGCCGCAGGAATTCTGCGACACGCTGCGTGTGCTCGCCATCCGGCTTTACTCGATCTCGTCGTCGCTCAAGGCGCACACCGAGTCGGTGCATCTCACCGTGGCCACGGTGCGCTACAAGGCCCACGGCCGGCTGCGGCGCGGCCTGGCCTCGACGTTCCTCGCCGAGCGGTGGAGCGGCGACACGACGGCGGGGATTTTCATCCAGACGCAAAAGCATTTCCGGCTGCCCGAGGATCCGAACACGCCGGTGATCATGGTCGGTCCCGGCACGGGCGTCGCGCCGTTCCGTGCGTATCTCGAGGAGCGGCAGGCCATCGGCGCGAAGGGAAAAAACTGGCTGTTTTTCGGCGAGCAGCGCGCGGCGCAGGACTTTTTCTACCGGGAGCAATTCGAGGGCTGGCTCAAGGACGGCGCGCTTACGCGGCTCGATCTCGCGTTTTCCCGCGACCAGGCGGAGAAGGTGTATGTGCAAAACCGGATGCGCGAGGCCGGCGCGGAGATTTGGAAGTGGCTCCAGGAGGGCGCGTACTTTTTCGTATGCGGCGACAAGAACAAGATGGCCGCCGATGTCCACGCCGAGCTGATCGCCATCGCGCAGACCCACGGTGGCAAGTCCGCCGAGGAGGCAAAGGCGTTCATCGAGGAAGGCCTGATGAAGACCGAGAAGCGCTATCGCCGCGACGTGTATTGACGGGGTGCCGGAGTCACTGGCCGTCCTTACGCCACAGTCAGCGGCCCGTCGAACATCGTGAGGCTGAGCACCTCGGTCTTCGCAACATGCGGCCCGTGCTGCACGCCCTTTGCCGCGAAGAACAGCGTGCCCGGCGTGTAGGTCGCGCCGCTTTCCTCCCACTCGCCGGAGAGAATCCACGCCCATTCGTTTGCGAGCGGGTGCGTGTGCGCGGGGATGGTCATGCCCGCCTGAAATTTCCGCAGCACGACGACTCCGCCGCTGGCTTCGTGCCGGTGCAGGATTTTCAACTCCACGCCGGGATAAGGGCCGGGCTGCCACGGTTTGTCCGCGGCGAGTGCGATGGTGGAAAACATGCGCCCATCCAACGTCGCGCCCGCTACGCCGGCAAGGAACTTTGTCCGTGTGAATGTAGTCGTGAAAATCCGGGGGAACCATCGGTGGAACGAAGTTTTCGCAGCGGGAGATGGCTTCGTTGGGAAGACTGGGCTTCCGCTTTCACCTCGCGACAACGAGAACTGGAAACCCGCAAGAGCATCATCATGTCACTTCTCGAACGCTTTCTTTCCATCGGCATCGTCCGCAAGGCCATCTGGCGGTTGTGGTATCCTTTCCTCACGCGGCGGCTACGGGGCGAGGAGGTGCTGTTCCTCAACTACGCCTTTGAGACGGAGCCGCCGGCCGGGCTGCCGCTCTCACCGGAGGACGAGCCGAATCGTGCGTGCATCCAGCTTTATCATCATGTCGCCTCGCAGGTGGATCTCCGCGGAAAAGACGTGCTGGAGGTGAGCTGCGGCCATGGCGGTGGGGCCTCGTGGATCGTGCGGACGATGCAGCCGGCGAGCTACACGGGGCTTGATCTTAACCCGGCGGGCATCCGCTTTTGCGAGCAGCGGCATCAAGTGGCGGGGCTCACTTTTTTGCAGGGGGATGCGCAGAAGTTGCCGTTCCCGGATGGTTCGTTCGATGCGGTGATCAATGTCGAGGCCTCTCATTGCTATCCGGATTTTCCCCGCTTTCTCGCCGAGGTGGCGCGTGTGCTCCGGCGCGGCGGGCACTTTCTTTATGCGGACTTCCGCTTCAGCGATCTCTTCGCGGAATGGGATGCCGCCATCGCCGCCGCGCCGATGGCAATCGTGCAGTCGCGCGACATTGGTGCGGAGGTTCTCCGCGGGATGGATCGCAACGCCGCACGCAGCATGGCGCTCGTCCGCGAGCGGCTGCCGGGGTTTCTGCATTCGCTCGGCGCTGATTTTGCGGGGCTCCCCGGCTCGCGCGTGTATGTGGCGTTGCAGACGGGGGAGTTGCGGTATAGTTCGTGGTGCTTCCGCATAAGCTGAATCAGGCCTGCGCCGGCAGGGGCGTGCCGGTGAGCCGCTCGAAGGCTTCGAGATACTTGGCGCTCGTCTTTGCGACGACTTCCGCAGGCAGCGGCGGGGCGGGTGGGGTCTTGTCCCATGCGAGGGTTTCGAGGTAGTCGCGGACAAATTGCTTGTCGAAGCTCGGCGGAGAGATGCCAGTGCGGTAGTCGGCGGCAGGCCAATAGCGGGAGCTGTCGGGGGTGAGGACTTCGTCAATGAGGATCACGCGTCCGTCGAGGATCCCGAATTCGAATTTCGTGTCCGCGAGAATGATGCCGCGCGCGGCGGCGTGGGCACGGCCTTCTTCGTAAATGCGGATGGCGAAGTCGCGCGCCTGGCGGGCGACGCCCTCGCCGCAAAGCTGCACGCATTTTTCCCAAGGGATGTTTTCGTCGTGGCCGCTCGCGGCTTTCGTGGCAGGGGTAAAAAGGATCTCCGGGAGTTGCTGTGCCTGCTGCAGGCCCGGCGGCAGCGAGATTCCACACACTTCGCCGGTGCGCTGGTAATCCTTCCAGCCGGAGCCGATCAGGTAGCCGCGGACGACGCATTCGACGGGGAGGGGTTTCGCTTTGCGCACGATCATCGAGCGTCCGCGAAGCTGAGGCTCGAATGGATGGAGTGCGGCAGGAAAGCCAGCGAAGTCCGCGGTGACGAGGTGATGCTCGACGAAGGTCATTTTTCCAAACCAGAACGCGGAGAGCTGGGTGAGGACCTCGCCTTTGCAGGGGATGGGATTCGGGAGGATGCAGTCGAATGCGGAGATGCGGTCGGTGGCGACGAAGAGGAGGTGTTCGTCGAGGTCGAAGATTTCGCGCACTTTGCCGCTGGCGATTTTGCGGATGCCGGGAAGTTCGAGCGTGAGAATGTCCATGCGTGGTGCGGGATGGCGGAAGCGGCGCGGGTTGTCGAGATGCGGGATTCAGCCGAGATTCGCCGAGCGGTGGAGCGCCGCATATGCGCCGCCGCGCGCGACCAATTCGGGGCCGCGGCCCTGCTCGACCACAGTCCCGTTGGCGAGGACGACGATGTTGTCCACGCCATGCACGGTGGCGATGCGGTGGGTGATAATCAGCGTGGTGCGGCCGCGCATGAGCACATCGAGCGTCTGCATGATCGCGGCCTCGGTGGTGGGATCGAGCGCGCTCGTGGGTTCGTCGAGGATGAGGATGGGCGCGTTTTTCAGGAACGCCCTGGCGATGCCGATGCGCTGCCGCTGGCCGACGCTGAGATGGCCGCCGCGTTCACCGACCTGCGACGAATAGCCACCCGGCATGGCCATGATGAATTCGTGCGCCTGCGCTCGCCGGGCGGCCTCGATGATGTCTTCCTCCGTCGCATCCGGGCGTCCGTAGGCGATGTTTTCCCGCACGGTGGTGGAGAAGAGCAGGGTGTCCTGAAGCACGATGCTGATCTGGGCGCGGAGGGATTTTTTGGTGACGGAACGGATGTCGTGGCCATCAATGACCACGCGGCCGGCGGTCGGGTCGTAGAAGCGCGGGATCAGCGAGAGGAGCGTGCTTTTTCCAGCGCCGGTGCCGCCAACGAAGGCGACTGTCTGGCCCGGAGAGACGCGGAGATCCACGTCGTGCAGGATCGGGCGTTCGTCGCTGTAGCTGAATGCGACATGCTCCAGCACGAGCTCACCCTTTGATTGCGGGAGAGTCTTCGCGTCCGGCGCGTCGGCGACATCGTCCTCGCGGTCGAGGACTTCAATGCATCGCTGCAGGCCCGCCGCCGCACCTTGCAGCGCCCATGCGACGTAGGTCAGCGCCTCGAGCGGTTGATAGAGCATGAGCAGCAGCGTGGAGAGATACCAGATCTCCCCCAGCGTGAGTTTCCCATCCATCACATGCATCGAGCCGACGTAAAACATCGCCGCGGAACTCGCAGCGATGAGTGTGCCAACAAGGATCGAGCTTTTCATGGAGGTCGCGTTGAGGCGGAGGTTTGCCTCGAGGCTCTGGCGCGCGCTCGCCTTGAACTGTCGCACTTCGTCATCCTCGCGTCCGAAGGCCTGCACCATTTTCACCGAGCTGAGGCCCTCCTGTGCCGTTGTCAGCACCGCGCTTTCCATTTCCTGGATCACCGTGCTCTCATTGCGGATGCGTTTTGCGAAAACGTGGATCGCAAAAACCATGAGTGGGACGACGAGCAGAGACAGCATCGCAATCTGCCAGTCGAAGAACCACATCGTCGCGAACGCACCAGCAAGCCCGATGGAGCTCTGGAAGACGAAAAACCATTTGCTGTAGATGGTCTGGATGCTTTGGGAATCGTAGGCGACGCGGAATGAGCTGTCCGAAGTGCGGCGCTCGTCGTGGTACTTGAGCGGCAGCGAATGAAGGCAGGCGTAAATTTCCGTGCGCAGCCGCATCACCGACTTCAGCCCCACGCGCAGCGTGAGCATGCTCACCACGTAGCCGATTCCGCTGGCGAGCAGATGGAAGATGACCATCAGGACGCATACTGCCGCGAGGATCGCCGGGATGCTCCACGCACCGAGATCGAAGCCGCCGACTGTGATCCCGTGGGGAGTTTTTCCAACAGCGGGCAAGAGGCGGTCCACGATGAAGGCAAGCGGCCACGGACGGAGCAAATTGAACCCACTGGCGAGAATTGTGAGCGCCATCGCCCCGAGGGTCGGCCCGAGGAAGGGTCGGAAGTAGGCTAGCGCGCGGTGGTGGACGGACATTCGCCGGGATACGTGCAAAGGAATGCGCCTCTTGGCAATTGCCTGTGCAAACGAGTGTGCGAGTGGATCGAGAGACAGGCGGGAGGATATTCGGGCAGGTGATGTCGTATTGTTCCGGAGCAGCAACTGGACTGTATTCAACCTGGCAACGTCGCGAATCGCGATATCCATGATCTGATAAAAGGCCTTATATTATGATCTTAATAATTCCAGCGACCCCGGAGGAGGCGGCACGGCATGGATTCTTCGATCCAACCTAACAAACGTCCTGCCACCTCCGTTCTCTCAGTGAAACAGTGAACGACAAAGTTTTTATCAAAATCCTTGAACAAGCCCATCCATTGAGTAGTCTCTAGTCACGTAAACGAAATCAAAAACCATGTTGGCACAAGCACTGCTAAATAAGCTTTTATCACCACCGAATCCTGAACTTCACCCTGCTATGAAAAAAATCCTCAAGTCAAACAACCGCCTCACTCTCGGCGACCTCGTCACCGCAGTCACCAGCGTGAGCCGCAACTTGAATGAAGCCGCCGCCGCTGTCGCCGACCTGATCGAGAGCGGTCGCGTTCGCCTCACGAGCAATGGGCGCATCATCCGCGCACGCGTCTCCTAGAAAGAATCTCCTAAAACCAACCAACAAACCCGAACATGAAAAAGACACATAAATCACTCACACTCGGCGACCTGATCCTCGCCGTCAGCAGCCAGAGCCGCAGCAACCGCGAGACCATCGCGGCAGTTGCCGATCTTCTCGGCAGTGGCCGCGTCCGCCTCCAGGCAGGACGCCGTGCGGTTCGCGCGAGGGTGTTCTAAAGCACGCCGCGTTGACCGGGCCCCCGACCAAAACTTTCAAAAACCCCGCGAGAGGCTAGTCGCCAGCCTCCGCGGGGTAAGTTTTTGCCTGAAGGACACCCCGACGATGTTCCTCCCATTTCTGTGGTGCAACTGCCCTCACCGCGCCGCGTCCGCCGCTTTGGCGAAGGCCTCCAAGTCTGCGTAATTATTTTTCCAGGTCGTGTACATCACCCCCGCCACGCCATCGAGACCTCTGGCCGCGGCCAGCCAATCGCGGATGCGTTCAGGCTTTGCATCGTAGTAGCCTGCGAGCACCTGCCTGTGGCCGCGGCCGGCAAAGAATTTCATGCTCTCTTCGCGCTTTCCATAGTGCCACGGGAGAATGATCACGTCCTTGTCCAGGCCCGCCCACGATCCGCTCAGATCGCCGTTCACGAGGTAGTAGTCCTTCGCAACGGCGTTGTGATTGGGGTCAAACATATCGCTCCACACATGGATGCGCCCGTCGGGATTCACCTCACGCAGGATCCCGATGCACCGCTTTACGTTGTCCGCGAGAATTTGCCCCGGTGTCAGGCCGCGTTTTCGACACGCATCACAATGATTCAGCAGACGCACTTCGTCGTGGCTCATCATGTAGCCTTTCGCGCCCCAGAGTTTGTGCACCCGTTGCGCTTGATCGCGCAGAAGTTCGTAAGTCTTCGGTTCGCTCGGGCAAATCATCGCCTGTCCGTCGTAGATCGTCTGTGTATGGTGGTAGCTCGCGAAAAGCCGCGTTCCGTCTGGCAATTTCGTGCGCAGCATGGCCGGCTCGTGCCAGACATCGAACTCGCCCTGCCACGGCTTCATTCCCATCAGCGTGTCGCGCAGCTGCTCGAAATCACTCCCTTCCACCAGCGCCTTTCCATCCGCGGTCCGCACCGAGAGGGGACAGCCATCGCGCCTCGGCATGTTCATAAAGGCCACCTCCTCGATCCTTGCATCGTCCCACCACAACGAGCCACTGCATCCGCTCCAGATCCCAAAATACAGATTCACCGACTTGTTTTCCTGCGAGTTGAACACCGTGTGATGCACCTGCCAGTCCTGTGTCGGTTTCACCCCGAGGTTGCTCCAGCAAAGCTGCGCACCTTTCTCCGGCAGCGCCTTGATCTCCGGCTCGCCCTGAAAATCCTTCGTCTTGATCCGAACGCTCACGTGGTACTGCCGCCAGGGCTGCACATTGAGCCGCCGCGACACGCGGGAGTTCACACCCCTGGCGTCCGTCACCCGTGCCGTTCCATTTTCAAAAATCACGCTTTCATCCGCCCATGACCATTTCTTCCGGTCATCAAACGAGCCGCCCGGCAGCGTCGGTGCGTCCTTGTCATCCACCACCGCGACGCCCTCCTTCACGATCATCGGCACATCACGCACGGGCAGCGCCTCGACGAGGTTCACATCGCGCCCCAGCAAATCGTTCGAGTAACCGATCGAGAACAGCGCCGGCACGATCTCGATCCCCGTCTTCACCGCAGCGTCTTTTACGCGGGCGGCGTTCTTGAAATACCGCTCGTCCAGTTCCCCGAGACGGGAAAATTTGGAATCCGCCAGCAGCATGTGCGTGTAGCCCGCCGCGCGCCCGCGCTCCAGCAGGGCGATAACTTCGTCCGCGTTTTTCGGCACGAGCAGGTTCGTGGACTTATAGATCCATTTTTCCAATTTTTCCGCCGGCATGGCGGGAAGGGCGAAAGCGAGCAGGACGAGAAGAATCCGTTTCATCCACGCGGTTTGGCTGCGGAGAAGCGCATACACAAGCCCGCTCGTCCCGGCTCGCTATGGCTTGGGCAGCGGGAGCAATGGCAGCGCCTCGTCCGGCGCCGGTGCCACGCCGCCGCGGCCCACGAGGAGAAATGTGCTCACGTCGCCCTCAAGCCGCATCGCGCAACGCTCGGCGAGATTTGTCTTCGTGCTCACAAGCGTGCCGCCGAGCGTGACGAGCGCCCCGGAGATGTCGCCCTGCAACGTCTCGATGCGGACCGTGCCCTGGACGCTCGCCTCGGACGACGCCGTCACCGCGCTCTCGGTCGCGAGAAAGACATTGGTGATGATGTTGATATTGCCGCCTGCCCCGAGGATCGCATTGGCGCTGATGCGGCTGTCCTCGAGCAACACGTATTGCGGATCAATGAACACATCGCCGCCGTTCAGCCCGGCCTCGGCGAGGATGGTGCTGTTATTCAGCGAGATCGTGCCCGGCGCAAACAGCGCGATGCGGCCCGCGTTCCCCTGCGTTGCGCGGACGGTGATGCTGCTGTCCTCCAAAATGATGTCGCTCGCCGAGGCGACCTCGACAGTGCCGGAGTCGCTGATCTCGGAAGTCGTGCTCACATTGCTCCCGCTCCGCATCACGAGCGGCTCGGACACCTCCACGCGCACACTGCCGGCGACTCCTTTTCCGGAAGCCGATGCCTCGATGGATGCGCCGCTTTCCATCGCAAGCCGTCGCGCGCGAAAGACCACGCTCCCGCCATCACCGCTGCTCGTCGAGCTTGCGCCCACCAGCGCGCCGTCGCGCAGTTCGGCATTGCCGCTGGTGACCTCGATCGTGCCGCCATTGCCGCCGGGACCGGTCGCGACACTGCGAGAAACGATGCCCGTATCGCGCTCGCTCCCTGCGCCGGAAATGAACAAGTCATCCGCAATAACCGAGATGTTGCCGCCGGTGCCGAGACCCTCCGTATCCGCCGCGATCCGGCCGCCGCGCAGGATGTTCAGGGTATCGCTCTCGACGAGCACATCGCCGCCACGGCCTGGGCCGACGGTATTGGCGATCACCCCGCCGCCATCGAGCCGGAGGTTCTGAATCGCCACACGCACATTGCCGCCGGGGCCGGGCTGGTCGGGTGACTGGCTCGTCGCGGAGACCCCGGTGAAAAGATCACTGCCGCCCTGTGCAAAGAGACCCTCCCGGGCGACGACCGTCACATTCCCGCCGGAGCCGCTGCCAAACGTGTTCGCGGAAATGCGCGCGCCATCGAAAATTCGCAGCACATCCGTCGTGACGCTCACATTGCCGCCAATCCCGCTTGTCCCGGGGAGCTGGGTGTCGGCGGAAATATTACTCGAAGCCCTGATCTGATCCGTTGACCTACCGGAAACCGTGACCTCGTTGGCGCGCACGATGACACTCCCGCCAGGGCTCAGGCTGCGTGTGTTCGCGGAGATCTGCCCGCCCGCGAGGACTTCCAGGCGATCCGCGTCCACCGTGATGTTTCCCCCGCGCTTCGATGGGACCACCGCGGAGTCCGCCGCGAGCCCGGTGAACTGCCCGGATTTTCCGCGCGCGATGCGGAGGTGATCGGCTTTGATGTTCGTATTGCCGCCGAGGCCGCCCCCGACGGTCTTTGTCGAAATGAGACCGCCCTCCACGATCGTCAGGTTGCGCGCAGTCACGCTCACATTTCCGCCATTGCCCTTCCCGGCGAGGACGCTGACCCCATTTTCAAGGATGCCCGTGTCGGCGAAGATGCCGGTTTTTTTGAGGAGTTCCACGTTCACGCCCGTGCCGTAATTGGCGATGAAGATGTCGTCCGCGGTCACGTCCACGTTTCCCCCGTTGGAATCGCCGACGGTGTCCGAGCGGATCGCGCCACCAAGCGTGATCCTGAGCGAACCGGCTTTCACTTTCACGCCACCAGCCGCCCCCGCTTCAGCGGTGCCTGTGCTCGTGCGGTTCGAGTTCGAGAAAATCCCCGTGGTCCCGCTCGTCAAGTCCCCCGTGATCTCGATGTTCTTCGCAGCCACATTCACGCGCCCGCTTTTGCCTTTCCCGAAAGTCGAAGTGGTGATCTGTGACCCGCTGTTCGCGACCACGAGCCGGCCCGCGCGAATCCGCACATTGCCCCCCCTCGTGGCTGTCGTCACCGCGGGTGTGTCGAGCACCGTGCTCCGCACGCGCGCGCGCAATCCGGTCTCGGCGTTCCCGATATTGATGCGGGGCGAGGAAAGGCTGACATTGCCCCCCGTGCCGGGGCCCGCGACGAGTGTCTCGATGTCGGAGTCCTTCCCGATTTCGATTTTCCTGGCTGCACGGATGGAGACATCCCCGCCGGTGCCGCCGCCGCTCGTGGAGGATGTGATCCTCGTGTTTTTCGTGGTGAAGGTTCCCGCGTTCACGCTGACCGCCCCGCCAGCCGTGCCGCTAGCATTGATCACCGTCCGAAGAGTTCCCCCGTCCTGGCCGTTGGTTGTGATGTTCCCGAGGGTATTCGGTTTCGCGGAAGCGATCACCGAACCATCCGGCGCAAACTCGCCGCGCGACGCCGTGCTCGCGAGCACGACGGGGCCGCCATTGCTCGTGATGCGCGCGGGGGTCAAATTCTGGACGCCGATATCAATGTTGCCGCCGATCACCGAGAAACCATTCGCCGTCAGCGTGCTGCCGCCGATGGTGATCGGGCCGGGTGAATCGAGAAAACCGAACGCGCTCACCGGCGCGCTTGTCAGCGAATCGCCCGCCGGATTGCTTGCATCGAACCGCCCGCCGTCCGCGAGTTTCAGGTAATCCGCCGAACTCGCCGTGAATGCGCCGCTCACATCGAGCGCCGCATTCGGCCCGAACACGATGCCCTTCGGGTTGATCAGGAAAAGATTCGCGCCGGGGATGGTCGAGCGCAGCGTGCCGTCAATGGATGACGGATTCCCGCCCGTCACGCGCGCGAGCACATTGGCCACATCGCCGGGCCCGCTGAAAGTCGCCGACTCGCCCGCGGTGAGATTCAGCGCGGAGAAGCTGTGGAAAAGATTCCCGCCCATCTTCGTCCCGAGCGTGTCCGGGATGGCGAAATCGTTCCCCGCCTTTGTGATCGCCGTCGCCGGGCCCACGCGGCCGTCTGTGATCACCTCCGGATACGCAGACCCGCAGGCAAGGAGCAGCGCGATGGAAGTGGCGAGCGGGCGAATGAATTTGGAGGCTGGCGTCACGCGCGCACCATAGGCACGCAGTCTGGCAGGCGCAAGCAGTGGAGAGAGGCGATGTCATTGCGGATAGTAGCCATCACCGCTCCGCGTGATGCCGCCGCGCCCACCACGCGGAGCGGTGATGGCTACTTTTAGCATCGCGATGTGCGCGCGAGCGGACTGGCAGCGCGTACGGGATTCGAACCCGTGTACCAGCCTTGAGAGGGCTGTGTCCTAGGCCTCTAGACGAACGCGCCGTTTGGAAAAGGGCGCGGAACCTATCGGTCGTCGCAGAGCGGAGCAACGGGATTTTTCGGCCAAATGCGCGCGAGGGGGCGTGATCAAAAAATCGAGTCCACAGCGGAGCCGTAATGGGAACGTGGCACAGTGCTTCCAGCCTGTGGGCTGTCTGTGGGGCCAGCGGGCGTCTCGCCCGATGTCTTTGATGGACGCTGCGGGCAGGATGCCCACAAGCCGCACAGGCGGGACGCACTGTGTCACCAATCACGCCCTGCACGCGAGTCGTGGCGTGCTGGGGGAGCGTTGTCAGTCCGGGCGGATGCGGGCTTCGTCCTCGATCGGGTCGGTGGGGTCTATGCGAGTTTGGTCCAGACGGCGGAGGGCGACGCGGCGGCGGAGTTCGATCAGGGGCTCGAGGGATTTGTCGGAGGCGAGCATTTTTGCGTAGAGAGCCTTGAAGTAATCCTTGAGCAATGCGCGCTTTTCAAAATCCGTCGCGACGGTGCGGGATTCCTCCCACATCGCGCGGAGCTTTGGGTCGGCCTCGGCGCGGGTGCGGGCTTCGCGATAGCGGATGCGACGATCCAGATCCTCGGATGTGGCGGGAGGTTTGAGCGTGGTGCGGCCCGGGATGCGCTCGGGGTTGGAAACTTTGCGCGACCCGGGCACCGGCACGGGTGCCGGCGTGAGGCGTCCGCCCGGCTGGTTGCGGAGGATGTCTGCCTGTTCGGTGCCCGGCGCGGGGTCGGGGAGCGGAGGGAGTTCCGGTGCGGATTGCGCGGGTTTCGCAGGAGCGGGCTTTTCAGCGGCAGGCGCGGGTTTTTCCGCCGCCGGGGCGGGAGACGGCTTCTCCGCCGGTGCAGCGTCCTGGGAAAAGGCGGGTGCCGTGATGGCAAGGGCGAGCAGGAGCGGAAGTGTCTTCATGTGGAAAAGTGGGCGGACGGTATCGGGAAGTTTTTCATTTGAAAAGCGCGGCCTTAGCGGTGATTCCGACCGTGTGCAGAAGTCCGCTGAAATCCTGACGCCGCGCCCCATCGCGATCGAGCTTGCGCCTGCCGAGGTCGCGGCACGCCTGCGCCACCTGCCGGGGCTGGTGTTTTTTGACACGGCGAAGTGGGACGGCGATCCCGATGCGCTCTCAGTCGTGGCCGCATCGCCGTGCGAGGTGATCCGCGGGGAGATGGGGCGTGACTGGGAGTTGCTGCGGGCCAGGCTTGCCGCCCGCGCGATGGATTCCGCCCGCGATGACGGGCTGCCGCATGGTTTTGCGGCGGGGAGTGTGGATTACGACGGGGCGTTTTGTTTCGGCATTTACGAGGACACGCTGATTTTCCGGCATGCTTCGCAGCAATGGTTCGCGACCGGCGATCTGGCGTCACAGCTTGCGGATGCGCGCCCGGCGCGGTGCAGTGCGCCGGAATTTGCGGCCACATGCGATGCCGGGAGATTCGCTGGGATGGTGCGGCGGGCGCAGGATTACATCGCGGCGGGCGACATCTACCAGGTGAACCTCTCGCACCGCTTCGATGCGGCGTGGGAAGGCGAGCCGTGGGCATTTTACGAGGCGCTGCGCCATTATTCGCCCGCGCCGGACGCGGCATTTCTGGATCTCGGAGGGCGCGTGGTTCTTTCCGCGTCGCCGGAGTGTTTTCTGAAAATGAGCGGACGCTCGATCCGCACGCGCCCGATCAAGGGCACGCGCCCGCGCCGGGCGGACTTGCAGGCGGACGAGAAAAGCGCGCTCGAACTGATCACATCGTCGAAGGAGGTCGCGGAACTCGTGATGATCACCGACCTCGAGCGGAACGACCTCGGGCAGGTCTGCGAATTCGGCACGGTGACGGTTCCCGAGCTCCTGAAACTGGAGCGGCATGAGCAGGTGTTTCATCTCGTCTCGACTGTGGAGGGACGGTTGCGGACGTGCGTGGATCATGCGGAGGCGCTGCGCGCGTGCTTTCCCGGCGGCAGCATCACCGGTGCGCCGAAGAGACGTTCCCGCGAGATCATCGCGGAGATCGAGGCCGCGCCGCGCGGCTTGTACACAGGTGCGCTGGGTTGGTTCGGGTTCAATGGCGAGAGCCGGTTTTCCATCGTGATCCGCACGGTCATCATCGAGGACGGGCGCGCGCATTTCCATGTGGGCGCCGGCATTGTCGCTGACAGCGATCCGGAGAGTGAGTGGCAGGAGACGCTCGACAAGGCCGCGGGCATCCTGCTCGCCGCGGAGCGGATTTGAAGCAGGGAAGTTTCCCCTTCCTCTTTGTGCGACGGCGGCTACGGTGCGCCCGCAATCGGGGCGTAGCTTAGCTTGGTAGAGCGCTTGGTTTGGGACCAAGAGGTCGCAGGTTCAAATCCTGTCGCCCCGACCATTTCCCATCCGTGATGGGTGTGATTTATCTCACGTCCACGCGCGCCGAAAGGCAGTGCGTGCGTGGAGC
Source organism: Prosthecobacter debontii (assembly GCA_945861385.1). Classification (GTDB taxonomy): domain Bacteria; phylum Verrucomicrobiota; class Verrucomicrobiia; order Chthoniobacterales; family Chthoniobacteraceae; genus SXWH01. The sequence continues at coordinate 19,188 of CAMAUI010000042.1, read as the reverse complement.
GGCCTTGCGGCGGAACACAGGCTTCCCAGCCTGTGCTGGCCAGCGGGCTTCCAGCCTGCGCTCCCTGCCAGGGCGGGCAGGATGCCCGCTGGCCCTCACAGCCAGGATGGCTGTGTTCCGCCCGCGCCGCCGGCCTTTCCGATGCCAGCTTGGACGCACCTTGAATCACGCCCTCCGTGATGGAATGAGTTGTCGCGGATGGGGTGGGTGCGGTATTCCACCACCCGATGCCAAAGTTTCTCCACGAGCGTTCAAGTTACTGGTTGATCGCCATTGCTGCTTATCTGCTCATTTCCTGGCCGGTGGTTTGGCTGCAGGGACAGGCGACGCCTTTGCAGACAACGCCTCCCGGGCCCGGCGCAAAAACGGCGGAGCAGATCGCCGGGGAAAAACCGAAGGCGGCAGTTGCGCCGCAGGCAAACCCGGCCCCGGCTGTGCCCCCGGAGCTTCCGCCGGTGCCGGATACGGGTCTCGGGCCGGAGATTTCCGTTCCGCCGATGAAGCCGGGAAGCATGGTGCGGCCGCCGCGCAATCGCATTGATCAGACGGACGCTGCGGTGAAGGCGAAGTCGGCAGGCTGCATCGAGTGCCACAAGACGACGGACGCGCACACGATGCACGCTTCGCCGAATGTGGTGCTGGGCTGCACGGACTGTCACACGGGGAATCCTGCGCGCGGGCTCAAGAAGGAGCAGGCGCATCCGAAGCCGCTGAACCCGGAGTACTGGCAGTCATCCGCGAATCCGCCGATGGCGACGAGTTTGCTCAACCACGAGTCGCCGGAATGGATCCAGTTCGTGAATCCCGGCGACTTGCGCGTGGCGGAGAAGACGTGCGGGCTTTGCCACGGCGACATCGTGCGACGCGCGGGCAATTCGATGATGAATCACGGGGGGATGCTTTGGAATGCGGCGGGGTACAACAACGGCGCGATCCCGCTGAAGAACGCGTTCATCGGCCAGGCGTACGGCGCCTACGGGCAGCCGTTGCAGCTCGTGGCGCCATTCGAGCCGACGAAGGAAGAGACTTTGAAATACGGCTGGTTGCCGGCGATTTATCCGCTGCCGCGCTTCAATCTCGGCCAGCCGGGAAATCTGTTCCGCATCTTCGAGCGGGGCGGCTTCATTCCGCTCGAACTCGGCACGCCGTTCCTCGACGAGCCGCCCGGCAAGCCGGATCGCCGCCTCAGCGAGCGCGGGCTGGGGACGAAGACCCGCATTGATCCCGTGGTTCTTGGCGCGCAGAAGACGCGGCTTCACGATCCCCTGCTCGGCTTTCTCGGGAGCAATGACCGGCCGGGCGATTATCGCAGCAGCGGGTGCTCGGCGTGCCATGTCGTTTACGCGAATGACCGCTCGCCGACCAACTCGGGCTGGTGGGCAAAGTACGGGCATCAGGGCCTCAGCTTCTCGAAAGACCCGACCATCCCCAAGGACGAGCGCGGGCATCCGGTGAAGCATGTCTTTTCCCGCGCGATCCCCAGCTCGACTTGCATGAACTGCCACATGCACCAGGGAAACCTCTTTGTGAATCCCTACCTCGGCTACGTGTGGTGGGATCAGGAAACGGAGGGACATCTCTTGTATCCCCATCCGAAAAACCCGCTCGCCGACGATCCCTACTGGCGCGGGAAGCGGACCCGCGAGCAGATGACTCAGCAGCATGATCCGACCGACGACGAGTACGTGCGCGCCACCCGCAGCAATCCCGAGGGAGCGGCGGCCCGCGGGCTGTGGGGCGATCTCGATTTCGTGGAGAAAGTGAGCGAGCTGAACTCCAGGATGAAGCAGACGCAGTTTGCGGATTATCACGGCCACGGCTGGAATTTCCGCGCCATCTTCAAGCGCGACAAAAAGGGCAACCTGCTCGACATCGAGGACAAAAAGCTCGAGCCGGGTGATTTCAAACACGCGGTCCATTTGAACGACATCCATCTCAAAAAAGGGATGCAGTGCGTGGACTGCCATTTCGACGTGGACGTGCATGGCAACGGGCTGCTCTACGGCGAGCCGCGGAACATCACGACGATCATGTGCGTGGACTGCCACGGCACGATCAACCAGCGCGCAACGCTGATCACGACCGGCGCGGGCGGGGAATGGGATGGCAAGAGCCGCAAGACCACGCCGGTGGACCTCAGCAAGACGGTGACTTCGTGGAAGCCGCGCTTCGAGTGGGAGGGACTCGATACGGCGACGCCGCGCCTTTACCAGAACTCCACGATGACGCCCGAGATGCGCTGGGAGGTGCCGCAGACCAAGGACATCATCACCCCCGCGCATCCCCGCTACAACGCGAAGGCCGCGCATGCGAAGACGCTCCGGCGCGACGGCGAGAGCTGGGGCGATGTGCCGGAACCCAGCGACTGCCCGAAGAAGCTGGCGCACGCGAACGAGAACTTCGACTGCCAGGTCTGCCACACAAGCTGGGCGACCTCCTGCTTCGGCTGCCATCTGCCGATGAAGGCAAACCAGCGTGTGCCGCTGAACAAGTTCGAGGGTACGCTGGACAGGAATTACACGACTTACAATCCGCAGGTCGTGCGCGATGACGTGTTCCAGCTCGGCATTGACGGCACCGTGAAAAAGCACCGGCTGGCCGTGCTGCGTTCCTCGTCCGCGGTGGTGGTAAGTTCGCAAAATGCAAACCGCGAGTGGGTCTATTCCCAGCAGCAGACCGTGAGCGCCGAGGGCTACGCCGGGCAGGCCTACAACCCGCACTTCGCCCACACGACGAGCGGGAAAGGGACGACGAAGAACTGCACGGACTGCCATCTTTCCAAGGCGAATGACAACAATGCGTGGATCGCTTCGCTCCTCGGCTACGGCACGGGCTCCGTGAATTTCTTCGGCCGCTACGCGTGGTTTGGCGCGGAGGGGAGCGTTTACGCGTCCGTGTGGACCGAGGCCGAGGAACCGCAGGCGCCGATCGGGTCTTCGTTCCAGTCATTCTCGTATCCGAAAAACTACGAGGAGCACCTCGCCAACGGCCGCAAACTGAAGATCGGCCATGAACACCACGCCGGTGAAGTCCACGACCTCACGCTCCGGCAGGAATATCTCTACGCCGCGTGCGGCCACGACGGGCTGTGGGTCTATGACGTGGCGAACATTGATAACAAGGGCTTCAGCGAGAAATTCCTCACCGCACCCGTCTCGCCGCTCGGGCAGCGCACACACATCAAGCTGAAGGACTGCACCAGCGTCGCGCTGCCGAGCACGCTGCTGAACGATCCCAAGCGCGTGCGGCTGCCGGAGAACCAGGAGCAGCCGATCCACGCAATCTACGGCTACGTCTTCGCCACCGACCGCAAGGAGGGGCTCGTGATCGTGGACACGACATGCCTTTTCAACGGCGACCCGCAGGACAACTTCCTCAAAAAGGACGTGGTCTTCAATCCCGATGGCAGGCTGGATGGCGCTGAATACGCCGTCTGCGCGGGCTCCCGCGTGTACGTCTGCACGCCGCGTGGCATCGCGGTGGTGGATGTGCGCGATCCGCTGAAGCCGGGGCTCGTGGGCGAGTACAGCGGAGACTTCCTGCGCTCGCCACGCGCGATCGTCGTGCAGTTCCGCTACGCTTTCGTGACGGATGCGGACGGGCTGAAGGTGCTCGACATCACCGATCCAACGAAGCCCGTGCCGGTCAGGGGTGCTGTCGTGAAGCTCCGCGACGCGCAGAAACTCTACGTCGCGCGCACCTACGCCTACGTGGCAAACGGCGCGGAGGGTCTCGCGATCGTGGACGTGGAGAATCCGGAGAAGCCCAGGCTCGACCAGATGTATGACGCCGGCGGCGCGCTCAACGACACGCGCGCGGTGCAGATCGGCAGCGTCGCCGCGAGCATGTATGCGCTCGTGGCGGATGGCAAAAACGGCCTGCGCGTGCTGCAAATGATTTCGCCAGACCGGGAGCCCAACGCCTACGGCTTCACCCCGCGCCCGAAGCCACTGCTCATCGCCACATATCCGACCAAGCATCCGGTGCTCAGCGTTTCGCGCGGCCTCGACCGGGATCGTGTCGTGGACGAGACGGGCGGGCAGACTGTCGTCTTTGGCCGCCGGGGCAGCCGCCCGTTCAACGTGAAGGAAATGCAGATGTTCACCCATCACGATGACGGCACGCTTTTCAAAGTGGAGGACACGCGCACCCGCATCGTCGAGGAAGAGCGCACGGTTGGCGGGACGAAAGTAAAAGTCCCGCGTGCCGTGCTCGAAACGAAAAGCGGCAGGGAAATCAAACCTACATCCACGCCTCCCGCGCCGCCGCAACCGGAAGGAAAAGCCGTCCCGCCGCCGCCGGAGAAGCCTGAACTCAACGCACCCGTCCCGGCAAAGCCCGCTGCACCACCTGCGGGTTCGCCGCTGAAGTGACGGAGGCGGATCCAAATCGAAGCGCGCTATCGGGAGCGTCTGCTGGCCTTGCTTGAGCGGGGGCGAGTATTCTCTGACGCCGCGCGCGCTGCGGCCTCGATCCCCTTCTGCGCCCATTCGCAAAGCAGTTCCGCCGAATCCAGCGCATCCGCCGGGACGGTGTGGTAGGACATGATCGTGTTCGTGCCGCCCTTTGTCTTGTAGCGAAATGGCTCCAGCCCCAGGGCGGCGAATTCCGGGCGGCTCGCGTCGTCCACCTTCACGTAGAGCGTATCGAACGCGACGAGCGCAAACATCCGGCCATCGCGATGGAGGCCCCAGCCGCCAAACATCCCCCGCGCTGTCACCCCGCCGAGGGGAGCGAGAAGATCGAGGAGGTGATTTACGAATTCCGAAGTGCGCGCCATGGAATCAGTGCTGTCTTCCTGCGCTCGCGGATCGCGCGCGCACTGGGCTTCTCCACGGAGCTGTGCGACGCCATCTCTACAGCGGTGTCCGTCGGCGGATGGTGATGCGTTTGATGCGCGCGTCGTCCGGAGGGCTCCATGTGACGATGTCCGGGTCTTCCTTGAATGCGTTGTGAACAATGCGGCGCTCGAAGCTGTTCATCGGCTCCAGTTGGTAACTGCGGCCGGTGCTGCGGACGATTTCCGCGAGCTGGCGGATGCGCTGGAGGAATGCGTGATCCTGGATTTCACGGTAGTGCTCGACGTCCACCGTGACGCGGGGGGCGTCCTTGTCCTTGGCTTGAAGCATGCGATTCAGCAGGATCTGGAGATCGTCCAGGGTTTCGCCGCGCCGGCCTGTGAGGCGTTCTTTTTCGGGCGAGTAAATCTGGAGAGTGATGCCGTGGGAGCCAGGGAATTCCTTGATCTCGAAGGCGAAATCGAGATGCCCGAGCATGGTGTCGAGAACTTCCTTTGGATTGGCTTTCATAGCTTGTGTCAGGTTGCCGCCGCAGGCTGCGGTGTGGCGGCGTTCTTACCGCGGTTGATGACAAGTTGCACGATGGAAATGATATTTTGCACCGTCCAGTAGAGCGCGAGGGCGCTGGCGAAGTTGTAGCAGATGAAGATGAAAATGAGCGGCATCAGCATGAATATGCGGCGTTGCGCCGGGTCGCCAGCCTGCGGTGACATTTTCATCTGGAGCACCATCGTCAGAGCCATGAGGAGGGGAAGCGGGTTGAGCGGCAGGCCGAAGATGTGCCCGACGGTATCCGGCGCTGCGAGGTCATTGACCCACAGAAAGCCGTGGTGGCGGAGTTCGACGGCTTTGCCGAGCATGTTGTAGAAGCCGATGAAAATGGGGATCTGGATGAAGATGGGCCAGCAGCCGCTGAGCGGATTCACGCCGGCTTTTTTCCACACGGCGCCCATTTCCTTTTGGAAACGCACGGGGTCGGCCTTGTGTTTCTCCTGCAGCGCCTTGATCTGCGGCTGGAGTTCGCCCATGCGCTTCATGTTTTTGTTCGCCTTGCTTTGCAGCGGCCAGAGGATCGCCTTGACGATGATGGTGAGGATGATGATCGCGAGGGCGTAGCTGCCGCATAGGAAAAAGAGGCCGTTCATCGAGTTCAGCAGAATTTCGCTGACCCAGCCGGTGGGGATGCCAAGGAAGCTGCCGTAATCCAGGACGCCGGTTTCCTCGTGCTCGAGCAGGCGGAGGCGGCGCAGCTCGCGCGGGCCTGCGTAGATCTGGTAGTTGCGGGTGATGGACTGGCCGGGCGTGAGGGCGAACTCGGGGAGGCCGATTGCGCCATCCAACTGGTGAAGCTGGGCGTTGCCGGTGAGCACATGGCCGGATGCGCGCCACTGGTCGGGGGTGATGACGCCATGCTTCGCCCACGCGGTGTTGCCGAGCAGCGCGCGCTGCTCGTCCTCCGGCCTGCCGTCCGCGCCGAGGATGGTGATGAGCGTGGTGAAATACTGGCTGGTGACCGCACCCCAGCGGATGATGTCGCGGTCGTCCCGGAAGACAGGCTGTGCGTCGTGCTTCCAAAACAGCATGCCTCCCGCGGCGAACGAATCCACGGTCTTGAAGTTGGTGTCGCCGTCGCGGAAGTAGTCGAAGCCCTGGTAAAGGCTCGTGTCATTCTCGCTGACCGGGCTGGAGCCGCCGAGGTGGAGGTAGGATTTCGGAACCATCATCGGGGTCGCGCCGACATTGGTGAAGGTCACATCGAGGGTGACGAGGTACTCGCTGCGGAGTTTCACGCGGCGCTTGTCGTTTTCGTCGGGCTTGCGCGGCGTGGAAAATTTCTTGGTGATCTTGATCTGCCGTTGCGCGTCGGTGCGCTCGAAGGTGACGACGCCAGCGGAGTCATCAGTGGTCATCGTCCACGGCAGTTTCACAAAGGCGTCGTCCCCCGGCTGCTCGGCGAGCGCGCCAATCGCGTAAGTGCCGAATTCATTGATCGTGACCGGCGACCCTTTTTTCTTCTCCACCAGATGTTCCTTCAGCACCACGCGCGAGATGCCGCCGCCGATATTGGTGAAGACGTAGTCCACCGTTCCCACTTCGCTGGAAACCGTCTTTTTCTCCTCCTGCACAGCCGGCTGGACGACAGCCGGAACCGCGGGAGTCCCCGGCGGTACGGGGCTGGGCACGGGAGCATTCACCGTCTCGGTTTTCTTCTTCGCCTGTTCGGCGTCGAATAGCTCCTTGTCAGCCTTCCATTTCTTGAAGGCCTCCTCCTGCTTCGGCCGGGCGTAAAAGAAATGCCAGCCTGCGACGAGGCCGACGGTGACGATGATGATGAGCAGTCCTTTGCGATCCATGAATCAGTGTGAAAGTTGAGTGTCGTTGCGGGGTGGCACGGGGTCGCAGCCCGGCGCGCACCACGGGTTGCAGCGGCAGATGCGGCCCAGCCCGAGCCGCGCACCGCGGAGGAAGCCATGCGTCTCCACCGCCTCGCAGAAGTACGCCGAGCACGTCGGCTCGAAACGGCAGCCCACACCGGGCCCGCACAGCCAGTGCAGGAAAGGCGAGACCGTCAGCTTGTACGCGCCGATGATGAGCCGGGTGAGCAGTTTCATGAGCGGCGGGTTATGCCCGGAGGGGCGATGAAATGACACGAAAAAGCGCGCCGCCGCCCATGCCCGCCGCTGTGAGCAGCCGCTCTCACGGGCGGAAAATGCGCGCCTTCCCCGCGAGTTGCGCCCACTCCGCCGCGAGCGCACGGCTTGCGACTTTTGCCGCGCCCGGTTTTGCCACGACCACGAGCCAAAGCCCCTCCCGCAACATCGGGCGCGAAAGACGCACGATCTCCCGAAGCCTCCTCCTCACGCGATTGCGGACCACCGCGCCGCCCAGCCGCCGCGAAGTCACGATACCCGTCCGCGTGGCTCCGCATGTCCCTGTTTCCAATACCCCGATCAGCATCAGCCGCCCATGCACCGACCGCCCCTCCTCCCGCACCCGCGCAAATTCCGAGGCGCGCGCGAGCCGCGCCACCTTTGGAAAACGAAGACGCGGCGTCCGGCCATCGGGACGGCCATCCGCCGCGTCGTGCTTCGCCGGAGGCTGCAAAATCAGGCCTGCGTATGCCGCGCGTAATGAACCTCGACACCTTTTGGGAGAAGGCGCTTGCGGCCACGCTGGCGGCGGCGGGCGAGCGTCGCGCGCCCGTTCTTGGTCTTCATGCGCGCGCGGAAGCCGAACTGCCGCTTGCGGGTGCGCTTGGATGCTTGGTAGGTGCGTTTTGGCATGGTTGCTGAGTCAGTTGAAAAAGGGCGCGCAGAATAGTGGTCGAGCCCCCCTTGTCAACGGCGGTGGCGGGAAAAGTTTCAGGGTCATCGGCGTGTGGCAGATCTGGAGTGCGCCAGCCCTCTGGCGCTTTGTGGAGGGAGGCGGAGCCGGGGTGGGTGAACGGTGATTTTCAATCGGCCATCCCGCCGCGTCGCTCCGCTCCTGCCAAAGCGCCAGGGGGCTGGCGCACTCCAAAACCTCGCGGATTCACGAGACTGCAAGCTGGCGGCCTGGGCCGGAACTGGTCACGCTCGGGTCGTGAAAACGCCCGCCATTCTCCTCGCCCTCGCTGTCACGCTCGCCGCACAGCAACCGCCAAATGTCGTCCTCATTTTCTGCGATGACCTCGGCTATGCGGACATCGGGCCGTTTGGTGCGACGGCTTACAGCACGCCGAACCTCGACCGCATGGCGAAGGAAGGACGGCGCTTCACGAATTTCCATGTGCCGAGCGCGGTGTGCTCGGCGTCGCGCGCGGCGCTGCTCACGGGGTGCTACCACTCGCGTGTCGGGGTTCATGGCGCGCTCGGGCCGGGCGCGAAGACCGGGTTGAATCCCTCGGAGACGACCATCGCCGAGATGCTGAAGGCGCGCGGCTACGCGACGGGCATGGCCGGCAAATGGCATCTCGGTGATCGCGCGGAGTGGCTGCCGGTCGCGCAGGGGTTCGATGAATGGCTCGGTCTGCCGTACTCGAACGACATGTGGCCGCACCACCCGGAGGCGAAGCCGGGCAGTTACCCGAAGCTGCCGCTCTTCGACGGCGAGAGGATCGTGGACGACGACGTGACGCCCGACGACCAGCGCACGCTCACGACGCGCTACACGGAACGCGCGGTCGCGTTCATCGAGCGCAACAAGGAGCGCCCGTTTTTTTTCTACCTCGCGCACAACATGCCGCACGTCCCGCTTTTCGTGAGCGACAAGTTTGCCGGGAAATCCGGCGCGGGCCTCTTCGGCGATGTGATCCAGGAGATTGACTGGTCGGTCGGCGAGGTGCTCGCGGCCTTGAAAAAGCACGGTCTCGATGAGCGCACGCTGGTGATTTTCACGAGCGATAACGGCCCGTGGCTCAGCTACGGTGAGCACGCGGGCAGCGCGCTGCCTTTGCGCGAAGGCAAGGGGACGAGTTGGGAGGGTGGCACGCGCGTGCCGTGCATCATGCGCTGGCCGGGCAAAGTTCCCGCGGGCAGGGAGGGCAGGGACATGGCGATGACGATTGATATCCTCCCGACGCTTGCCGCGCTCGCAGGCGCAAAATTGCCGGAGGCGAAGATTGATGGGCGCAACCGCTGGAACGATCTGGCCGGACTTCCCGCAGGCGATGCGCCCACGCGCGACTATGCGACGTGGTACGCGAACAATGAATTGCACAGTGTCACCGACGGGCGCTGGAAACTGATGTTCCCGGCCGCCTACCGCACACTCGGCGAGCAGCCGAAGGCGAAGAACGGCATCCCGGCGAAATACCGGCAGGCGAAAATCGGGCAGCCGCAGCTTTTCGATCTGGATGCAGACATCGGCGAAAAGACCGACGTTGCCGCGCAGCACGCGGACATCGTTTCGCGGCTCACTGGATATGCGAACACGATGCGCGCCGAACTCGGCGACTCACTCACGAAAACGAAAGGCTCCGCGAATCGCGAGCCGGCGCGGGCGAGGTGAGGGCAAATGCCTGCTTCAAACGGGGCCACCACCGCTGCGATGCATGCATTGACCGGCAAATTGGAGCGTGGTAGCTGCCGGGCAATGCGAACGCTTTTCTCATCCACACGCATCCGATGAAGCCGCGCCGTCCGCCGGAAGTGTGCCCCGTTTGCAGCGAGGACGTGCCGCCGAATGCAAAATCCTGCCCCGAATGCGGCGCGTGCCACGAGAGCGGATGGAAGCTGGAGGACGGGCCGGACTACGATGCCATTGATCTGCCGGACTGGGCCTACGAGGACGATGAGGAAAAGGTCGTGCGCCCGCTTCAGCGAAGGCGCAGTGCTCCCGGTTCGCGCATGTGGATGTGGCGATGGGTGGCGGCGGGGCTTGTGGGCTGGTGGCTCTACTGGCTCGCCAGATTCAAGCTCCAGTGGTGGTGAGCCCGGCTATTTCGCGCTCTGCGAATGGAGGGTGCCCACATATTCCCAGTTGATCACATCCTGGATCGCCTTGAGGTAATCGGCACGGCGGTTCTGGTACTTGAGATAGTAGGCGTGCTCCCACACATCCACGCCGAGAATCGGGACGCCGCCGGTGCTGAGCGGTGTGTCCTGATTAGCCGTGGTCTCGATGGTGAGCTTGCCGGCGCGAAGCACAAGCCAGCCCCAGCCGCTGCCAAATTGCTTCATCGCCGCCGCGGAAAATGCCTCCTGCCATTTTGCGAAGCTGCCGAAGTTTTTTTCGATCGCCTTGAGCAACGCTCCCTGCGGCCCGCCGGATCCTTTTTTCAACACCTGCCAGAAATGCGTGTGGTTCGCGTGCCCGCCGCCGTTGTTGCGGACAGCGGTGCGGATCGCCTCGGGGATTTCGTCGAGGTGTTTCAGCAAATCCTCCGCGCTCTTCCCGGCAAGGTCCGGCGCCTGCGTGAGGGCTTCGTTCAGCTTGGCGACGTAGGCGGCGTGATGCTTGTCGTGGTGGATCTGCATCGTCTGCGCATCAATCACGGGTTCGAGTGCATCGAAGTCGTAGCCGAGCGGCGGGAGCTTGTGGACGGCGGGCGCCGCGGCCTGCGCCACCAGATCGCGCGAGGCGAGCGCGGCGGTGGCGGTTGCGATGGTGTGAATGGCGGTGCGGCGGTTCATGCAGATTTGAAAGTTTGGTTGCCCGGATGACTAGAGCATCGCGGATGGCGGAGCATTAGGCCGGGAATTGGCGCCTGCCAAGACTTGCGTTCACCGGGCGGTTGCCACCGACCGCCCGCGGATCTGTGCAAGCGCCCACGCGGCGTGCTCGGCGATGAGGGGCTCGGGGTCGCGGGATGCTGCTTCGAGCGCGGGGATGTCGGCGACCGTGCCGGTGTTGCCGAGGGCGACGCATACGTTGCGGAGCAGGCCGCGGCGCTTGATGCGCTTCACCGGGGAGTTTTTGAAAAGCGTGCGGAAACTTTCCTCATCCAGCGCGAGCAGTTCCCGCAGCGGCATGCCGATAAATTTCCGCGCGGCAAATCGTGCCTCGCGCGATTCGGCGGCGAAGCGGTTCCATGGGCATGCGTCGAGGCAGTCATCGCATCCATACACGCGGTCGCCGACGGCCGTTCGCAGTGCGGGCGGGATCGGGCCTTTGTTTTCGATCGTGAGATAGCTCACGCAGAGACGTGCATCCACGCGCTGCGGTGCGGTGATGGCTCCAGTCGGGCATGCGGTGATGCAGCGGGTGCATTTGCCGCAGTGGTCGCGCATCGGCTCGTCGGGCGGCAGTTCCAGCGTGGTGAGGATCGTGGCGAGAAAAAGCCAGGTGCCCAGTTTCGGATGGATGAGCATCGTGCTTTTGCCCTGCCAGCCGAGCCCTGCGAGCGCGGCGAAGTCCCGCTCCAGCACCGGGCCCGTGTCCACGTAGCTCCGCTGTCTTCCGTCATGCTTTTGGAGGAAGGCGTCCAGTTCGCGCAAGCGCGGCTCGATCACATCGTGGTAGTCGTCGCCCCATGCGTAGCGGGCGAATTTCCCGGCACCGGCGCGGCGGGGCGGATCGCGCTGCCAGTAATTCATGCCGAGCACGATCACGCTCCGCGCGCCGGGAAGCACGGCCTCGGGGTTCGTCCGGCGGCCGGCATTTTTTTCCAGCCACGCCATGCTTCCGTGTGCGCCGTCGGCGAGCCACTCGCGGAACTCCGCCGCATGCGGCGGCGTGCCTGCGTGCGCGACACGGCACAGCTCGAAGCCTCTTGCCCGGGCTTCCTCCACGAGTGCCGCCTTGAGCGCCGCGGGGCTCATGCATTCAGGGATTCCAGCCGAACACCCGCTGCGCCTCATCCGCGATTTTTTCCACGACCTGCTCGCGGCGGAGCCCTGTGCTGTCCACGGTGAAATGCGCGGCGGCGGCATAAAGTTCCCCGCGCTGGGCGAGAAGATCCTCCACCCTGGCGCGCGGATCCTCGACCTCCAGCAGCGGTCGCTTTCTTCCTCCCGAGACGCGGCGGAAAATCTCATCCGCATCCGCCTTGAGCAGGACGACCCATCCGAGTTTTTGCAGCAGCGGAACATTGCGCGGCTGCGTGACGATTCCCCCGCCGGTGGCGATGATGTGGCGGTGCGTGCCGATCAGCAAAGACTCGAGCGCGGCTGTCTCGCGTTCCCGGAAGTAGGCCTCCCCATGCCGCTCGAACATCTGCCTGATCCACATTTGCGCGCGATCCTCGATGATCTGGTCGGTGTCCACGAACTGAAAGCGCAGCCGCTTCGCCAGCGCGCGCCCGACAGTGCTCTTGCCGCTCCCCATGAAGCCGATGAGGACGATATTCTCGCGTTCGGGCTTGTTCGCCATCGCGTGAGTGAAATGGACGCACGCCCCGCGTGTCGAGAGTGGAGCTAAAACCCAAACTCCGCCGGCTGGTGGAGTTCCATCCCGTGGGCTTCCGCGACGCCGCGGCAGGTGACTTTGCCGTCCACGAGATTGAGCCCGCCAAGGAGGTTGCGGTCTTTTTGAAATGCGCCGGGGATGCCGCGGTCGGCGATGGCCTCGATGTACGGATAAGTCACGTTGGTGAGCGCCTGCGTGGCGGTGCGGCAGAATGCGGCGGGCATGTTTGCAACGCAGTAATGCGTGACGTCCTCCTCGACGAAAGTGGGATCGTGGTGGGTGGTGGGCCGCGATGTCTCCGCGCAGCCGCCCTGGTCAATCGCGATGTCCACAAACACGCTGCCGGGTTTCATGACGCGGAGCATTTCGCGGGTGACGAGCTTCGGCGCGCGGGAGCCGGGGACGAGCACGGCGCCGATGAGCAGGTCCACGTCGGGGAGCATCTCGAGGATGTGGGCGTGGCTGGAGTAAAGCGTGTGCGCGGTGTGGAGCGTGATGTCGAGGAAGCGCATGCGCTCGACGTCCACCTCGAGGATGGTGACATCCGCACCAAGGCCCTGGGCCATGCGCGCGGCATTCACGCCGGCGGTGCCGCCGCCGATGACGACGACTTTTCCCGGCAGCACGCCGGGCACGCCGCCGAGGAGCACGCCGCAGCCGCCGTGGTGCCTGGCGAGGAGGTTGCCGCCCACGAGGACGCTCATGCGGCCGGCGATTTCGCTCATGGGTTCGAGGAGCGGGAGGCGGCGGTTGACCTCGACGGTCTCGTACGCGATGGCCGTGCATTGCGTCGCGGCGAGGGCCTCGGTGAGGCGCTTGCTGGCTGCGAGGTGGAGGTAGGTGAAAAGGATCTGGCCGGGCCGGAGGAGCGGCCATTCGCTTTCGAGCGGCTCTTTCACTTTCACGATCAAGTCGGCCCGTGCGAAGACTTCGTCGTGGCCCGCAATGATCTCCGCGCCGGCCTGCTGATAACCGGCATCAGCGAAGCCGGAGCCGGCACCGGCATTGGTTTCAACGAGGACGGTGTGGCCGCGCCGGATGAGCTGATATGCGGCGCTGGGGAGCAGTGCGACGCGGTTTTCCTGAGCTTTGATTTCCTTCGGGACGCCGATGATCATGAGGGGCAGTTAGCACGAATTTCGGAGCGCGGCTAGGATGGTGTCAGCCTGGTTTATTGGCAGGGAGAAATGGCCTTCGTGCTCCAGGACACGGAGTTTTGCGCATGGCAGCAGGGCGGCGAGGCTTCGTGCGAGGTCTGGGTGAAAGTTGGCATCGTCGTTTCCATGCCAGAAGTCCACGGGGATGCGAATGGCCGCAGGGTCAAAGCCCCACGGATGGGCGTAGATTGCGGCATCGGTGAAAAGGCCATCAATGTTGGTGAACGCTTCGCGCTGGCAGTTAAAAACCGCGGCGAAATTTTCCGGCGATGCAATGGCGGCAGCGTCGCAGGAGGGCAACAGCACCCGGCATGGCCGGTAGAATGAATCAGCGCCCTGCCAGTGTATGAGCGGCTTCACTGCGGACAGAATCGCGCGGATGAGAGCAGGCCGGCGGTGAAACAGATTGAGGAGAATCCGGTAAATTAGGTGGAGTAAGGGCCAGTCCCGTGGATCAGCAAGAGGCGGTGCTCCACTGACTATCGCGACGGAGCGGAGCAACTCCGGCATGGCATGCGCGCAGGCGAGAGCGTATGGCCCGCCACCGGAAATACCCAGCACACTGAAATGCTGCCACCCGAGAAGCCTGGCGATGCGCCGGACATCCTCTGGCCAGTCGCTGAGCCGGCGTCCTGCATGGTAAATGGAATGACCGATGCCCGGACGGTCGGGAGCCACCACGCGGTAGCCCCTTCTTTTCGCAGCGACGTCCAGCAGCACTGCCTGCGTGCCACTGCCCGGCCAGCCGTGGCAAAAGAGCAACGGTTCGCCGCTAGGATCGCCAAATTCGTGCAGCGTCAGATCCACACGTCAGTTCAGCGAAGGATCATCCGGCGCATCGGCGACGAGCTGGAACCACGGGCCGAATGTCGCCGTCAGGTCGTGCCAGATGCGCGGGGCGCGTTCGAGCGCGAGCACGTCCTCGACATCCGCCCTGCGGACCAGCCATGCGCGTTGGGCGAGTTCGCCCTCAAGCTGTCGGCCGCTCCAGCCGGAGTAACCGACGAATGCTCGGACGGTGTGATACTGGGCCGTGGCGAGGCGCCCGGCTTCCTCGAGGGAGATGTGGTGTTTGCAGTCGAGGAGGCTGGTCTGCGGATGCCAGCGGAATGCCGCGAAAATGAGCTGATCGGGCTGCACGGGGCCGCCTTGGAGGACGGGGATGCTGGCGAGGTGGCCAAGCGTCTCCTCGGTGAGGATTTCGCCGACGCACTTGCCCGTCGGACGGTTGATGATGAGCCCGAAGCTGCCCTCTTTTTGATCGTGGTCGGCGAGCATCAGCACGGTGCGGTGGAAGGTTGGTTCCGACATGCCCGGGTGAGCGATCAGGAAGCTGCCCGCCAGACTCGAAGTGGTAACCGGTTTGCGCACAGCCGCACGATACGCAGAGCGGCGGGAAAGGAAAAGCGGCGTTTGTCGCAGGCGCGCTATTTTCCGGCCAAGTGGTGCCAGATGGCGGCGATGATTTTCAAGACCGCCGTATAAAAGCGGGTGCCGCAGTCCACGAGGGCATCATACCAGCCGCCCAGGGTGATCTCCGGCGCGAGGACGACCATGCAGAGGGTGAGGAGGAGGACGTTCACGATATAGATGACCGAGAAAGAAAACGTGACGCCGGGGCCGTGGAAATCCGTCTGGCCGATGGGGAGCATCCAGCAGGTGAATGTGATGTGAAACATCCACGCGAGGCCGAGCGCGGCGAGGAACCATTCGCGGTGGTACATGGATTCTGGAAACCTCGCCGCGATGCCCCACGCGGCGAGGACGGGGATGGCGGGCAGCGGCCACAAGTAGGGTGCCAGGGCGATGACGAAGTTGTAGCGGTCGGTGACGATGTGGCCGCCGTCGCGCGTGACCCGGAATTCGCGGATGCGCCCGCCGAAGATCCGTGCGGTGAGGGCGTGCGTGAATTCGTGGCACAGCACGTATGCGCGCAGGGGCCGCGGCTCGCGCCAGATCCAGATGCTGATGCCGAACCACACGAGCCAGATCGCGCAGCCGGCGGCAAACATGAGGAATTCATGGCTTTGCCAGAATGGGATCGGGATGGCGTGGCTGTGCGCCCTAGCGAATGTGCTGAAAAGCGCATCGGTCAACATCCAGCAAAATGGGAGGAAGAGGACGCCGACGAAAAAATTCCATGTGCGCCGGTGGAAGTGGTGGAGCCACCCGAAGACCCAATCGAAAAAGCCAATGCCGCCCTCCGCAGTGTCCTTTTCCCCAGCCGCGGGCGCCGCGGTCTGGGAGTGGATCTTGCGCCAGGAGCCGCTGAGCAATGGGAGATCCTCCCCATCGCGGGGAGCCTGCCGGTCCTTGTCCTGCGTTCGCCTGGCGCGCTTCACTTGCGGGGAGATTGCGCGGCGGGAAGCGCCGTGTCGAGCGCGCCCTGTGGCGCAAGCTGCCAGCTTGCGATGACTGATCGCGGGCAAATCGCCCTCCCGCTTGAGATGGCATCCGGCTGTCTGAAAACGCCCGTCATTTTATCCATGCGGCCCTTCGCAAGCTGGCAGCTTGCGCCACTACGGCAAGCTGGCAGCTTGCGCCACTAGGCCAGGCTCGCGTCGAGCGCGGCGAGGTATTCGCGCATCGTCGCGGGCGTTTCGTCGCCCATGTTCGAGATGCGGAACGTCTTGCCCTTCAGTTTGCCGTAGCCCTGGTCCATCACGAAGCCGCGCTCTTTCACCCGCTTCGCCAGCTCCGCGACATCAATGCCCTTGTTGTTTGCGACGCACGTGAGCGACTTCGAGCGGAAGCCCTCCGGCGCGAAGAAATCCAGCCCGTGGCCCCGCACCCATTCGTGGACGATGGCGTTGTTCTCCGCATGCCGCGCGTGGCGGGTGGCGACGCCCTCGGTGAAAATGTCGTCCAGCTTCGATTCGAGCGCGTAAATGTGCGAGATGCTCGGCGTGCTCGGCGTCATGTCCTCGGCCTGGTTCTTCGCAAACTCCACGAAATCGAAATAATACCCCCGGCCCGCGACCTTCGCCGCGCGATCCATCGCCTTCCTGCTCGCGGCGAAAAGCGCGAGGCCCGGCGGCATCGCGAGCGCCTTTTGCGAGCCGGTGAGGAGCACATCTATCCCGAGTTCGTCCATCGGGATCGGCACCACGCTGAACGACGACACGGTATCCACGACCAGGCACACATCCGGGAACTCGCGCATCACCGCGGCGATCTCGCGGATGTCGCTCATCACGCCCGTCGAGGTTTCGTTATGGATGAGCGTCACCGCGTCGAACCCGCCCGCGCCGAGCGCCGCGCGCAGCGCCTCGCCGCGGATGGGCTGGCCCCACTCGACTTGCAGCGCCACGGCCTCCTTCCCGCACCGCTTCGAGACATCCAGCCACTTGTCGGAAAACGCCCCGCACATGCAATTGAGCACCTTCCCAGCGCCCACGAGATTGCGCACCGCCCCCTCCATCACACCCCATGCGCTCGACGTGCTGAGAAAGACGGGTTGCTCCGTCTGGAAAAGTTCCTTCAGCCGCGGCTGGATGCCGCCATAGAGCTTTTTGAAGTCACCGCTCCGGTGGCCGATCATCGGCTTGCAGAACGCACGGAAGGTTTTCTCGGATACATGGACGGGGCCTGGAATGAAGAGCTTTGGCATGGATGGATTCGTGGGTTTTGAAAAAGGGCGGACGCAATACGCGCAAACACGCGGGGTGGGAATTGGAAAGTTTTTCCCGCTGCGGATCGGGGCGCTTTTCGATCAGGTGAGCTGCCACCCCGTTCATCCATGAAATCCCGGAAGTCCTGTCTCCATTTTTTGACAGGATTCACGGGATTTGCAGGATTCACTGGACGGCCCTCGCGCCTGACCCCAAAGGCGCGATAGTCCAGAGTGCCAGACTGATAGGGAACCGCTGATTAAATCCAAGGAGAACCGCGAAACACGCGGAACACGCAAAAAAGGAGAAGTCTGTCTCCTTGGATTGCCTTTCCTTTCGCGTCCATTCGCGTGTTTCGCGGTCCTCCCCTTCTTTATTCAGCGATTCCATAGTTCGCGCGAATCCGTCCCCGCGACCTTGTCTTGACCCACCGCTTTCCTGCTCCATCACCGATTCGGGACACGGTTTCAATCACCCCGTCCTGCGGGACAGCGAGGTTTTTTGTGGTGGCGATGCCGACTTTTGTTTTGCCCGCCGCCGTAGTTTGTGGTGCTTTCATGCTCATGAGTGTCGTTGGTTTGACGTGCGTTACTTCTGGTGTCCGGTCCGCGTCATTGCAGCCCGCGCCCCATTTGGCTCTACGAGACCCTCGCCTCGCAACTCGCGTGCTTTTTCGCCCAGCCAGCGACACTCGCTCCGCTTTCGTTTTCAACAAAACCGCCGCGACTCCCGCCAACTCGGCGGGCTATAAGGTCTAGCCCAAAAAATGTTCCCTTCGAGAGACGCCATCATCGAACGCTCGGCTGGGAGCGTGGCGATCTCCACTTTCGCCAAGCATCCCACGGTCGAGGTTCTTGGCTATGTATCGCTGGTGATCCTGTGGCTCGGGTTTGCGATATTCGGACTCTTGGCGGTCTGCGCCCGGATCTCTCCAGAGACGATGACCGTCGGCATTCAATGCTTCTTCGTGGTCTGGCTTCTATTTTGGATTATCGGGGGAGCGTTCATCATGTGGGCGGGTTTTCTTCGTGCCTTCTCTCGTCTCGAGGTTCTCGCAGACTCAACCGGGATCTCGCTTCATCGGAGTTTTCCTATGGGATCGACGTCTATGAAGTACTCTTGGGACAGAATTGAATACGTCTCCGAATACCTAGAGGACCGTCGCCCATATGGGGGCGTTGTGATGTGTGTGGACAAGCGGCTCATCACTATTGACGAAAGGCTTCCGAACCGGGTTGCAGCTTCAATCGCTGATGCATTGGGATCGGTCTTCCCCACCGAATCACCAACGCCTAAACATTTCTGATGGCATCCGGGCTTGCCCCGGTGTCATCACGGTTGAACCAGTCCGGTGATTCCGTGCGTGGTGAGAGGAGGGAGGGCTGCGAGGCTGGCTGACCGGGTGGGTGGTGGTCCTGTAAATTGCTTTTCGCCGCCACTTCCTCGCGGTGCTTTTGCATGGTTCCTGGCGCTGGCTTTTGGGCCCGCCCGGCTGCCCTTTGCCGACCGCCGGGTTGCGGGGCGGTGGTTTTTTGACGGGCCGCGTGTTTTTGGCGACTTCGCAAGTCTCCCGTGAAGACGAGACCCGAATCTCGACTGCACTTGCCGGGCTTGACTCCCGATGCGTTGCGCCCAGACTGCTTCCATGTTTCTCACCGCCGTTCTAATTCCCGCCGAGGAGGGTGGCTTCGTTGCCCTCAATCCCGAAACCGGAACCACGACACAGGGCGAAAGCGTGCCCGAAGCTTTGGCCAATCTGCGGGAGGCGACCGAACTCTACCTCGAAGAGTTTCC
>CAMAUI010000041.1 GCA_945861385.1 Prosthecobacter debontii | reverse complement strand
AACCCCGCTCCCCAGACATCCCGATGAGAATTTCGCCGCCTTGCTCCCGCGCCCTTCAGTGCGGCACCCCCGGTGGCCGAAGGCCCAGGGGCCGCTGTTCCCCTCAGATTCCCCCTCCTTCACCCATGATATTCCCGGAAGAACCCAATTCAGGCACCTATTACCTGGCTTACGATGGCAACGGCAACGTGAGCGAATACCTCAACGGCACCGGGGCGGTGGCCGCGCACTACGAATACGACCCCTTCGGCAACGACATCACCCCCGCCGGCCAGTCCGGCGCGCTCCACAATGCCTTCCCCTTCCGGTTCTCGACGAAGTATCTCGATGCGGAGACGGGGCTGCACAACTACGGGTTGAGGGAATACAATCAGTTGCTCGGGAGGTGGAATTCAAGGGATCCGATCGGGGAGATGGGTGGGGTGAATTTGTATGGGTTTATTGCGAATAAAACGATCAGCAACATAGATTGTCTTGGCTTGCTTTCAATAACCCTTAATTTCTTTTATGATAAAGCAGCGGAACCTTTCCGTAAAAAAGCAGCAACAACAGGCAGAAGCATTCCATGGGTTGATGAAAATGGTGTCGTTCATCCTTCTATTTTTGTGGAGGAATATGCAAAAGACGCAAGGGGTAATCAGATATTCGAAGATATCGTTCAAAAAACTTACGACAACCAGATAGACGGGTTTAAAAGTGCTTTAATAGAATGCAAAACGGTGATGAAAGAGATGAATAAGAACGCTGATTTCCCAGAAGTAGAAGTAAATTCTAAATTAGTTGCCAACGCCATGGGAAATCTCGATTTGAATTTTGTGAATTTTAAGCAGAGGACTTCCCGACAAAAACAGGATGATGTCATTAATGCATTAACAAATGCAACAAGAATGAATAATCTATCCGCCGGTGTTCCTATTTTGCTAACGGGTCAAGATAGAATGCAGTTTACTACTTTGGTAAAGCCGCAAGCGGGGGCGACATTAGAAGGAATCAGTATATCAGTTGATGATCTTAATATAAACAATAAAGCTCCTTATACACCATACAAAGGAATATTGGTGTTGAGACTTGGTACTATGAATCGGACCTTAGCTCATGAACTAGGTCACCATGTTGGATGGTGGGATTCCAAGGTTACTAATGTTCATAGTCCGACGGAAGGAAACCTGATGTATAGTGACGTTTCCGCGAAGGGAAATAGGCCCGACTGTCAATGGTGTGAGCGTATTTTAAGATTAGCAAAATAGTAAGAAACCAATGAAAATAACTCACCTATTTTACGCGTCAATCGTTTGTCTTTTGGCCTTATCTTATCTACCTCAAACAGCCCATGCCGACGTAATTGGTGACGGACATGTGGCTCTGCCCGTTGTTGTATGGATTGTTGATGAAAATGGAAAAGCAATAAAGGGTGCCACGGTAAAACTCTTAAATCCACCTACATATAAAACCCTGCTGGAAGGATTTGCGCCGGAGGCCATTCGTGAAGCTGAAAATGGATCTGTCTCTAATAATTTAGGTTTTGCTATGGTATATATTGGTGCTCCATACTCCACTCGCACATCAGCGAAGGAGCAGACTTACAAAGTAATACTTCGTGGAGAGATCGAGATAAGGGCTGACGGTTACAAGGCTATGACTGTGGATTTAAAGAAAGAAGTCGGTGAATATCTTGCCTCTCAAAACGTAGCTCCTTATTTAACAATTCAACTCAGAAAATAGGAACGCGGCGCGAATGTTTCCACGTATCAATACGGGGTGAACGGAATCGGCCAGCGAACTTCGGTGGACACGTCGGGCAGCGCGTTCGCGTCCGCGGACGCCGCGGACTGGCAGTGGAAATACAACCTGCGCGGCGAACTGGCGTCCGCCCGGAACAACCCAGGTCACCCCGCCTTCCCGCCTCGCGGTTTTGGCGGGCGAATAACCACTTTCTCCATACCGGAGGTTCCCGAGTGGTATTCCTAATCAGAAATGGGTGCCGGGAACATTCCCGCTCGGTTTTCCCAAACTGGGAGTGCTGCAGGGAACCTTCCCCGGAGGTATTCCTACGTAAAAAGTGGTCCGGAGAACCTTCCCCCTCGGTTTTCCCAAACCCCAAGTGCTCCAGGGAACCTTCCCCGGGGGTATTCCTACACAAAAAGTGGTCCGGGGAACCTTCCCCCTCGGTTTTCCCAAACTCCAAGTGCTCCTGGGAACCTTCCCCGGGGGTATTCCTACACAAAAAGTGGTCCGGAGAACCTTCCCCCTCGGTTTTCCCAAACTTCCAAACCGATTCTGAGGATTCTTGACCATTTCGCCAGTATTGGGATGGTCAATTCGAGACACTTCCAGCCCTCCTGACACGCGGAAATGGACGGTTTGCGACACCCTGCCTCCTCCCAGCACTCGACGCATGGGGCGAGAATAGCGACGGGCTCCTCTGGGCCTGCGGATCTGAGCGATTGGCAGGCACTTGGCGTAACGCTCCCATTTGAGCTGGGCCATTCGGGCCGGGCTTGCCAGCGGCGGGAATCGCGGATTCTCTCCCCGCCCGAATGAACCGCTTCACGCTCCTCGGCCTCACCCTCACCGCATCACTGCACGCGCAGACCATGCTTGTAAAACCCTACGTGCAACCCGGCGACGGCGCTGTGCTGGGCGGGACGGACGTGAAAGTGCTCACGTGGGTGACGGATCAGACGCCAGCGGCGTTCACCGTGGAATACCACTGGGCCGGCGGCGGGATGAAGACCGCCGAGGTCGTGCGAACGGCGCTCCATTTTCCGAAGTTGGGTGCCAAACCGGGAGCGACACCCGCACCCGAGCCGCAAAAGCCGTCCGGATTCAACGATGCGGCGACGACGCTCGACGAATTGAAAACCAGCATCGCGGCAACATTCGCGCCGATCAAGGAAAGGGAACAGCGATACTTCCGTTACCGGGCCGTGCTGCCTGGGTTGCCTTTTGATTCGGAGGTGACCTATCGAGTGCTGATGGGAGGCGCGCCCGTGCGCGAAGCGGCGGTCAAGACGCGCGCCTCGGCCTTGAAGCCGGTGAAATTTGTGATGGTGGGTGACATGGCGAGCAACACGCCCGAGCAGCGCCAGATCGCCTTCCAGATTTCGCTCCAGAAGCCGGACTTCCTCGTCGCGCTCGGCGACATCGTCTATCCGGGCGGCCGGGCGCTCCAGTACATGAACCATTTTTTTCCGTGCTACAACGACGCGGGGAAGGCGGACCCGAAAATCGGCGCGCCCCTCATGGCCACAGTGCCGATTTATCCCGTCATCGGGAACCACGATGCAGATACGCAGAAGCTGCCGGCTTTTCCAGATGCGTTCAGCGCGTTCTACTGGTTCTCGGTGCCGAAGAACGGCCCCGGTGCCGGGCCCTGGAACCTCCCGCTCGGCAGGGACGCGAGCCTGGCGGACACATTCAAGGCGGCGGCGGGCAAGGAATATCCGGCGATGAGCGACTACTCGTTCGACTACGGCGCGGCGCATTTCGTCGTGCTGGATGCGAACAGCTACGCGGCGGCGGTGATCGAAAAACTCATCCCCTGGATCGAGCGGGATCTCGCGGCGAGCAAGCAGCCGTGGAAAATTGTATGCTTCCACCAGCCCGCGTTCCACACGTCGCGGGAGCACTACTCGGAGCAGCGCATGCGCCTGCTCCAGCCTGTGTTTGAAAAGGGCGGCGTGGATGTCGTGTTTGCGGGGCACGTCCACAACTACCAGCGGAGCATGCCTCTGAAATTCACGCCAAACCCCGCGAAGCCCGACGGGCGGGGCCGCGTGGAGGGCGATCTGGTGCTCGATGAAACCTTCGACGGCGACAAGGACACCACGCCGGAAGGAATCATCCACATCGTCAGCGGGGGAGGAGGCGCGAAGCTTTACAGCGTGAACCTCGAGCGGACGATCGAGAGGCTGAAACGCGAACAACGCGGGAACTACAAGCCGCTCACCGCAAGGTATGTCGCGGAGAAGCACAGCTTCTCGGTGATCGAGCTGACGCCGTCGGTGTTTGAACTGCGGCAGATCGCGGTTGATGGCACGGAGGTTGACCGTTTCCGCATCACAAAGTAGCTCTCCCCGCGCGTGCATCCCTTGTGAAATCCTCAGGCGTGCATCGCCGCTGAAATGCACGCACTCTTCGCCCTCTTCATCCGCTCGCTGCGCGACGACACGCGCTCCAAGGCGCTGCTCTGGGCGCGCGTGGGGCTCGCCGTCGCGGTGGTGTTTGCGATTTTCGAGGCGCGGGTCATGGAGTGGCGCGGTGTGTCGGGGCTCGATTTCTTCGAGTCGCTGGTGTGGATGAATGTCGTGTTCATCGTCGTGGCGGGGCTCAGCTATTTCGCCTCGGCGATCACGGAGGAAAAGGAGGAGGCCACGCTCGGCCTGCTGCGCATGACGGACCTCAGCCCGCTCGCGATTCTGCTCGGAAAAAGCACGAGCCGCTTTGTCGGCGGGGCGCTCCTGCTCCTCGTGCAGTTTCCTTTCGCGCTGCTGGCCATCACGCTTGGCGGCGTCCACATGTCCCAGGTCACGGGGAGCTACGCCATCCTGCTCGCGGCGCTTTTTTTCGCGTGCAACGCGGGCCTGCTCGCATCGGTGATCTCGCGCCGGACGGGTGTCGCCGGCGTGTGGAGCGCGGGGATCATGGGTGCATGGACCTGCTGGATGTTTCTCGTCGCGTGGGGCGTGTTGCTGCTCGCCGGAGATCATGTGCTCAGATCCGGCAGTTTCAGCGGGTGGCTGGAGGAACGGTTTCACGGCCAGTGCCCCGTGGGTGCGGTTAACCGGCTGCTCAATGTCAGCGGCATCCAGTTTTCCGTGGTGGAGCCGTGCCTGTGGCTGCTTGGCGGCGGGGTGCTGGCCTTCATGTTTTCGCTCGTGCTCTTCGACCGCTGCTGCTCCGAGTCCGGCGAGGCGGCGCCGGGGCGGGCACGGAAGGCGGCTGGTGGCGCAGGCAGGCGCGGTGCGCGGCGCGCGACTGGCGATGCGATTGCCTGGCGGGACTTCCACTTTTTCCACGGCGGCATGCGGGTGGTGTGGATCAAGTCGGCCGTGTATCTCGCGGGTGCGATCTACCTGGCATTTGAATTCACCTGGTCGTGGTTTGGACATGAGTTCTATTTCGTGATGCTGTTCTGCCTGGCGCTGGGATTCATCGGCCTCGAAAGCGCCTTCGCCGCGTCGCGCATTTACCGGATCGAAAGAAAGGAAAAAACCCTTTCCAGTCTGCTGATCCTTCCGCGGGACCTGGAGGACGTCATTCGATCGAAGCGGCGGGCCGTGGTGCGTTCGCTCTGCCCCGCGCTGGCCGGGCTCGGCATCGCCGCAGTGCCGCTGGTCGGGCCGATTGTGAGCAATACGTTGCAACACGTTGAGATGCTGTTCTACGGGCCGGCGGTCGCCTTTCTCACCATCGCACAATTCTATTTCAACCTGCGGCTCGTCGCGTGGTTCTCGCTGCGGATGAAATGGGGGGGGCTGCCCACCGCGCTCGCGTTGAGCTGGGTGGCAAACAGCATCGCGGGGTTCCTCGCGGCGGTGATGTTCCAACAGGCGGCGATCATCATCCTCGCGATATGCACGCTCATCGCGTCAATCATGCTGAAGCGCGCACTGCACCTCCGCATCGAGCAGGCTGCGGCGGAGGAGTGATACCACCTTTCAGAAATAATGAGACGCAACTCGGGCGAAGGGCGGGTTTCGGGCAGGGTGGGCATCCTGCCCGCCGAGCGACGCATCTTGCGTCGCGGCCGCTCGGCGTTGCCCTGGACGCCCTGGAAGTTCGTTCGGGCGGGACGCCCACCCTACCCGAGACACTCCGCTCGCTTCCGAGAGGCTCATTATTTCTGAAAGGTGGTATGAGCGGGGATTGCTACGGACCCCGGAAAACCCTCGCGAGGAGCATCGCCCCGACGATGAGGCAGGCCACGAGGACGACCAGCGTGGCGATCGTCACCCAGCTCATCGCCGTTTGCGATGCACGGTCATCTATCACCAGCCGGGCGACGCTGCGCTGCTTGCCCCCACCCCGCGCATGCCGCAGCGCCTCCTCGCGGGCAAACTGTAGCTGATTGATGAGCTCGTCGTAGCTCTGCTGCCGCTCCTCTGCGTTTTTCGCGAGCATGCGGTTGATGACGTAAGCCGTCGCATTGCACACATTCGGCGCGTATGCCTGCAGGCTCACCGCCTGCGTGCGCAGGTGCTTGAGTGCGACGTGCGAGGCATCATGCGCCTCGAAGAGCGGGCGTCCGGCGATCGCGTGAAAAAGTGTCGCGCCCAACGAATAGATGTCGCTTCGGAAATCCTCGGCCGCCTTGTTCAGCCGCTCCGGGGAAAGGTAATAGGGCGTGCCCCAGATCTCGCCCTTTTCCTCGGCTGCCTGCGCGAAGAACATCGCGAGCCCGAAATCCACGACCTTCGTCGTGCCGTCCTGGGCAAAGAGAATGTTGCCCGGCTTCACGTCGCGATGCACCAGGCCCCTCTCGAAGCCCGCCCGCAACCCGTTCGCGATGTCCATGCCGATTTGCAGCGCCCGCGCCTCCGGGATGCGTCCAAGTTTCCCCATCAGGTCATCGAGCGTTCCGTTGTCCACCAGTTCCATGGCGAGAAATACGTGGCCCTCGTGGGTGCCGAACGAAAACACCCGCACGACATTTGGGTGGTTGATGGAGGCGGTGAGCTGCGCCTCGTTCTCGAATTGCCTGACGAACTCCGGATCCTCGCTGAACTCGGTGCGCAGGAGCTTCAGGCCCACGAGCCGGTTCAGGGTGGTGTCCATCGCCCGGTAAACCACGCCCTGCCCGCCGGAGCCCGCCACGCTGGTCAGTTCATAATTTCCGAAGCTGCGGTGTACATGGATCTGAGTCCCGCAGACGGGACAGGTGCGCTCGGCAAAAATCGCGGCGCCAGTCACGTCGAGCAGCGAATCGCACGCAGGGCACAGTTCGGTTCGTGGATCAGACATCTCGGGTTGTGCGAATCTTTAGCAGACAGCCGGTGAGCAGGAAAGAAGCCTGTTTTGCCCGGCTCGCGGGTGCCATTCCTATCGCGGTTTCTTCCCCTTCCCCGCCTGCTCCACTTTTTTCAACTGCCCGCGGGCATCGTAGGTGTACACTTTTTCCAAAAACGAGGTTGTCGTCTGCTTGCCCATGATCATCCGCGTCCGCATCCCGTACTCGAATGTCTTTGTATAGACGAGCCTGTCCTTCGGGTCGTACACGACCTCCTGGACGATGCGGTTTTGCCCGTCGAGCTTGTAGGCGCTTTTTTGAAAAACCTTTCCCGCCTTGTTGTAGTAGATGCCCGAGACCGGCTGCAGGTGTTCATCCAGCTTGCAGCGGATCTTGTAGGTCACCGCCCCGCTCGTGTCGTAAAATGTCTCGGTGGACTCGCGCCGGTCGGGATCGAGTTCCTTCGAGCTGCCGCCCCCGTCCGGGAACTGCCGGTTGGTGAGCTTTATCGCGGCCTGCGAAAAGGCCGGGACTTCGAGCGCGATGAATGTGGCGATGAGGATGAGCAGTTTCATGTTGATGCGGCGGCTTCGGCGGCGTGGCTGAATTGCAGGTCGTAAAGCCGGCGGTACTCCGGCGATTTTTCGTAAAGCTCCGCGTGACGGCCCACCGCCTTCACCTCACCGCGATCCATCACGACAATCTGGTCAGCCTTCAGGATGGTCGAGAGCCGGTGCGCGATGGCGATCACCGTGCGTCCCTTGCTTAGCGTCTCCAGAGCGGCCTGGATGCGCTGCTCGCTCTCGCTGTCGAGCGCGCTGGTGGCCTCGTCGAGGAGCAAAATTGGCGCGTCCTTCAGCAGCGCGCGCGCGATGCTCAGCCGCTGCTGCTGTCCGCCGGAGAGGTTGCACCCCTTGTCGCCGATCACCGTCTCGTAACCCTGCGGCTGGGTGGCGATGAAATCGTGCGCGTGTGCCATCTGCGCCGCGCGCTCGATCTCCGCCTGTGTCGCAGCGAGCCGCCCGTAACGGATGTTCTGGCGGATGCTGTCATGAAAAAGAAAAACGTCCTGGCTCACAGTCGCGATGTGCTCGCGGAGCGAAGCCTGCGTGAGAACGCGCAGGTCATGTCCGCCGATCGTCACGCAGCCCGCCTGCGGTTCGTAGAGCCGCTGAAGCAGGGCGAGCAGCGTGCTCTTCCCGCTCCCGCTTTCCCCGACCAGCGCACAGGTGCTGCCAGCCGGGATCGCCAGCGAAACTCCGCGCACGGCAGGCACGTCCTTGCCCGCGTAGGTGAAAGAGACACCCTCGAAGCAGATCCCGCCCGCCGTGGAGCCGAGCGGTTTTGCATCCGGCGCATCGGTGATCGCCGGCGGGCGGTCGAGCAATTCAAAGACCTTCGTGGTCGAGGCGAGCGCCTTCTGCATCATCAGTTGCACGCGGCTGAGCGCCTTGAAGGCCGGGTACATCACCACCAGGGCGCCCACCAGCGCGAGCAGCGTGCCATTGGAAAGCTGGAACCACCAGGCGTACACCAGCGCGGCGCTGATGCCGAAGGAAGCGACCGTCTCCACCGCCGGCCCGGTCAGCTCCATCGCCTTGCGCCATTTCATCACGAACCGCAGCATGGCCTGGTTCGCCGCGTTGAAGCGATCCGCCTCGTAATCCTCCCGCGCATGCGTCTTCACCACGCGGATGCCGCCAAACGCCTCGTGCATGAGCACCATCATCTGCCCGGCCTCCTCCTCCTCGCGCGCCGCGCTTTTGCGCACCTTTTTGCTCACGATCAGGACCGGGAGCAGGCACAGCGGGAACAGGAGCAGCGCACACAGCGTGAACTTCCAATCGTAATACACCATCATCGCCACGCCGCTGATGATGCTCAGCGGCTGCTTCACGATGTCGCTCGAAATGCTCGTGAGCGCGCTCTGCGCGATCCGCGTCTGGTTGAAGACTGTCTGCACCAGGTCCCCCGCCTTCGCCTTGTTGAAAAACTCCATCGCCTGCCCGAGCGTGTGCCGGTACACCTGCTGACGGATGTCATCGAGCACCCGCTGGCTCACCCAGAGCACGCAATAGGCGTTCATGTACGAAAAGAGGCCGCGCATCGCCATGATGACGGGAATTGTCATGCACACGGCGACCACCAGCGTAAGAGGCGCCCGCCCGTCGCCACCCGCCGCCGCCCACGATTGCAGGAATGCCGGCAGATGCGCGCCCGGCTTTGCATTTCCCGGCAGCACGAGGTCGCCCGCGTGCTTCATCACGAAAACCAGCGCCCCATTCGCCGCGGCAAACAGCGCCCCAAACATCAGCCCGAAAAGGAACCGCCGCCGGTACGGGCGCAGGTAGCTGAACAGCCGCCCGTACGGCCCCTTCGCCGCAGCCATGAAGCCGCGGAACGACATCCCTGCGATGTCCTTCCGAGAGATTTTTTTTGTGGCGTTCGCCATTGAGACCTCGCAGCAAACCACGAACACCCCGCTCCGCGCGAAAACAATTTTCCGTTATGCGACCCGCCCGTGCTGAAAATCACCCGGCTCCATGGCTCAGCCACCGGCGCCGCGGAGGGATGAAAGTTTTTCGTGCAAACCCATCCGCCGTCCCATAGGAAGCCCGCCCCGCGTCGCTTGACCCGGCTTCATTCCATCCAATCCGCCATGAAAAAAACCCGTTTCCTGATCACCACCATCGCCTGCGCCGGCTTCACGTTCACAGCGTGCGATAACAAGTCCGCCAAGCCCGAGGAGAAAAGTCCCGAGCCCGGGAAGTCGGCAGACACCGCGAAGCCTGCAGCGGCCCCGAAACCCGTCGCCCCGCTCGCTCCCGCGGCGGATGTCTCGAAAATCGCGGGCGCGTACGGTTTTGTCGCGAAGCTCCCGCGAAACGTGGACGGATTCAGCGCGAACTATCGCATGCACGACCTGTGGGTGAGTCTCGTGAACAGCAAGTGGGCGGCGGCTTTGCTCGAACTCCCGCCCGTCAAATCGGACCCGGGCTTCGCGAAGGTGCGCGACCAGTGGAACAGCCCGGAGGGCATGCAGGGCCGCGAAGTTTTCGCGCAGGTGTTCGGGAATGAATACGTCGTGGCAATGCCGGCCGGCTTCGCCGAGCAGATGAAGCCCTGGCAGGAATTATTGTCTGTCTATCAAAGCACCATGGTTCAGGGGCTCTTCATGGCCGGCGTGAGCGGCAAGCCGGCGTCTCCGCAGAAAATGCAGGAGATGCTCCGTGGAGCCGCACCCGAGCTGGCCACGGCCCTCGCGAAGTGCGAGATCCCGAGCCTGATCTTCGTCGCGAAAGCGGGCAAGATCCGCCAGCTCGTGGACCAGGTGACCAAGGAATTCGTCGCGAAGATCGGCACGGAACTCCCGCCGGCTTTTGAAACGGAAAAGTTCAAGATCGCGGACAAATACGAATTCCAGTCGGTCAGCATCGCCGCAAAAAAACTGATCGCGCAATTCGAGGAAGTGAAGATCGAGCTTCAGCTCAAGGAACTGCTCGGCTCCGCGGCCGCGGCCAAGGAGGCAGTTGCCGCGCTCTCGACCAAACGCGCCGAACTCGCATGGGGCTGGGTGGACGACTACCTCGTCGTCTCCATCGGCAGGGATCACAGCCACGTGAAGTTCGCCACGAGCGAGGCGGACAGCGCGCTCGCCAATCCCGAAGTCGCAGCCCGCGCGACACAGTACCTGGACAAAAAGCCTTTCGGCCTTTCCTACCTGGCCAAATCGCTGTTCGAGAAACTTGATGGCGGGATCGAATTTGCCGAGTCGTTCAAGTCCGTCGCCGAGGAACTCAAGGGCATCCTAAAGGACGACCAGATCGCCGCAATGGTCACGGACGTGAAGAAGATCGAAGGCAGGGCGCAGGGCTTGTTCAAGACGACCTACGACGCACAGGTGCAGATCGGCTATTGGGATGCCGGGCTGCATCTGGAGAGCTTCGGCGGCCCGAGAAATGGAATGCTCGATGCGAGCAAGCCACTCGCGTTTTCAAACCTCATGACCCCCTCCACCTTCATGCTCCTGGATGGCCGCACCAACGGCAAGCAGAGCAAGGCGACCACGGACTTCATCGAGGAAGTCGCCGGGACAGCCTGGGGCTGGTATGAAAAGTTCGGCCGCACGATGGTGCCCGAAACGGAGCGCCAGGGCGCGGCGATGGTCGAGACGTTGGCGATCCCGATGGTGAAGAGTTTCTGGCAGGCCAGCCGCAAGCTCGGTGCCGCGCTCGGCGACGAAGCCGCGTTCGTTTTCGACACCGCCGGGGTCGTGCCGAAAATCAAGGATGTGCCCGAATTTTTCCAGCAAGGCAAAATCCCCCGCCTCGCCTATGTCGTGGAAATGAAGGATCGTGCCGGCGTCAGCGCCGCATGGACCGGCTACTCGACCATTATCAAACAGATCGCCGGGCTCGCGGGCGGTGCCGAGGGCGGCCCGAAGATTCCCGAGCCAACGATGAAGAAGGAAGGCGACACCGAGATTCACTTCCTGCCGCTCCCGGTCGAGACCGGCGACCTCCTCCCGCATGTCGCAATCAGCAAGGATCGCTGGATCCTCAGCACATCGCCAAGCCTCAGTGCCACGATCGCCACGACATCCGCCAATACCGCCGGGCCTTCGCTCTCGGGTGACATCAGGTTGAATTTCACCGCGCTCTACGACCTTGCCGGCGTGTGGCTTGGCGTGCTGGACAAAAACACCGCAGACATCATGGGGCCGGATGCGAAGGGATTTCAGGAGGCGAAGCCGCTGATTGAAGCCGGCCTCAAGCTCGCCCGCAGCATCCAGGGTCTTGATGTGAAAGTCTCCGAAGAGGCCAGCCAGTCGCGCGTGAGCGTCCACCTCAAATTGCAGGACGCGAAGTAGGCGCAACCGCTCGCACGGCCGCTGTCAGTAGCGCAGCACCCGCGACAAAAACTCCGCGCATTCGCGTGAGCGCGGCGAACCGAAAAGCTCCGCCGCAGGCCCGCTCTCGACGATCCGCCCGTCCGCGAGAAAAGCCACCGCATCGCCCACCCGCCGCGCAAAACCCATCGCGTGCGTCACCAGCACGAAGCGCCGCCCCTCCGCCTTGAGCGTCTCGATCGTCTCGAGGACCTCCGCCGTCATTTCCGGGTCGAGCGCGGAAGTCGGCTCGTCGAAAAGCAGCACCTCCGGCTGAACGGCGATGGCCCGCGCGATCGCCACCCGCTGCTGCTGCCCGCCGGAAAGTTCCGCCGGTTTTTTCCCCGCGTGCTCCGCGAGGCGGAATCTCTCCAGCGAAGCCATCGCCACCTCGCGGGCGGCCTGCGGCGGATGACCATGCACTTTCTCGAGCGGCAGGGCCACGTTTTCCAAAGCCGTGAGGTGCGGGAAAAGATTGAACGCCTGAAACACCACGCCGAGCCGCCGCCGGTGCGCTCGCAGCCTTTCTTCCGAGGAAAAATCAACCTCCCCGCCGCCGAGTGAAACGCTTCCAGCATCCGGCGTCTCCAGCCCCGCGACGATCCGGAGCAGCGTGCTCTTCCCACCCCCGGATGGCCCGATGAGAACCACCACCCCGGCGTTGCCAAAATCCGCCGAGACATCGGAGAGCACCGTTCTCCCCGCGAAGGTCTTCGTAATTCCGGCAAGTTTCAGGCGCATTCTATTTTGCCGCCTGGCATACCCGGCCCGCGTTCATCCACCCACCAGCCGGAAAGGAGATGGTGTGTTTGTGGTCGGAGTTGCGGAGCGCCATCGGGCATCGCCCCGCGGAGATGGCAGCATTTTTCCCCGATTGCGAATGGTTTCCTTTTTTTGCCCCGCGCCCGGCATTGCCTTCGCGCTGTCCGCCGCTACTTTTCCCGCCCCATGCTCGACATTGGCATCATTCGCAAACAGCCGGACCTCGTGAAAGCCCGCCTCGCGGCGCGCGGCGGAACCGGGCACGAGCAGGTGGATGCCGTGCTCCGGTGCGACATGCAGCGCCGGCAGGCGGAGACGCAGCTTCAGCAGCTCCAGGCCGACCGCAACCGCATCAGCAAGGAGATCGGCGCGAAGAAAAAAGCGGGTGAAGACACCAGCGGCATCGAGGCGCAGGTGCGCGGTTTTGGCGATGAGATGAAGCGGCTCAACGAGGAGGCCGCCGCGCTCGACATGGAACAGCGTGAACTGCTCCTCGGCATCCCGAATCTCCCGCACGAACACTGCCCGCAGGGCGCCGATGCCTCGGCCAATCCCGAAGTGCGGGTGTGGGGAGAAAAACCGCCGTTCACTTTCACCCCGAAATCGCACGTCGAGATCGGCGAAAAGCTCGGCCTTTTCAGCTTCGAGCGAGCCACCAGGATCGCCGCGTCCGCATTCACCTGCTACATCGGCCAGGGCGCGCGGCTCGAGCGGGCGCTCATCAATTTTCTTCTCGATACGCAGACCCGCGAAGCAGGCTACACCGAGGTTGCGCCGCCGCTTCTCGTGAACGCCGAATCCCTCGTGGGCACTTCGCAGCTTCCGAAATTCGAGGAGCAGCTCTATCGCTGCGAGCGCGACGGGCTCTACCTCGCGCCGACCGCGGAGGTGCCCGTCACCAATCTCCACCGCGACGAAATCCTGCGCGCCGACCAGCTCCCGCTGAAATACGCCGCCTACACGCCCTGCTTCCGCCGCGAAGCCGGCGCTGCGGGCCTCGGCACGCGAGGGCTCATCCGGATGCACCAGTTTGACAAGGTCGAGATCGTGAAAATCTGCCAGCCCG
This sequence comes from Prosthecobacter debontii, assembly GCA_945861385.1. Lineage (GTDB taxonomy): Bacteria > Verrucomicrobiota > Verrucomicrobiia > Chthoniobacterales > Chthoniobacteraceae > SXWH01. Next base: position 22,102 of record CAMAUI010000041.1, on the reverse strand, counting down.
GACAGAGCACGGCGGAGCTCGAGTCGCTCACCGCCGACGCCGAACGCATCCTGCAAAAGCTCGGCCTGCACTACCGCATCATCGAGCTTTGCACAGGCGACCTTGGTTTCGGTGCGACGAAAACCTACGACATTGAAGTGTGGGCACCCGGCCAGGGCGCATACCTCGAAGTGTCGAGCTGCTCGAACTTCGGCGATTACCAGGCCCGCCGCATGGCGCTCCGCTTCAAGGGGGCGGACGGAAAAAATCATTTCTGCCACACGCTCAACGGCAGCGGCACCGCCCTCGCGAGGCTCTACGTCGCGCTCCTCGAAAACTTCCAGCAGGAGGACGGCACCGTCGTCATCCCGGAGCCGTTGCGCCCGTACTTCGGCGCGGAAAAAATCGGGTAGCCGGAACGATGCAGTTGCGGGAGCGCGGCGAAGTGGAACACAGGCTTCCAGCCTGTGCGGCCTGTGGGCTTCCAGCCCGCTGACCCATGCACCGAAGGGTGCGGACGCCGCAGGCATGAGGCCTGCCCACCGCACAGGCTGGAAGCCTGTGTTCCGGCTTGGCTTTCCACACCACTACGAAGCCCATTCGCCCAGGATGGCAGCGAGCACCGGGCCGGGTTCGGGGGCGGGCACTCCCACCAACGCGCTCGTGAGATCCGTACGCAGCCGCGGAAGGCGCGGCGCGAACACGCGCACGTCCGGCCAACGCGCCGCAAGCGCGAGGCAGAGCTTCTCGCCCCCGGCTTTCGCGGCGCAATACGCGGCAAAGCCCGGGGTCTCCGAATCCAGAAAAACTGTGGATGGATAAAGCACATTGAGGGTTTGCGCGCCTCTCGCATGGGCAACTGCCGCCTCGAAGCCGTCCACGTAGCACCGTTGGAAAGCCCCGGCCTGCGCAGCATCCAAATTCGCGCCACGCTCTGCCGTGACCCGCGGCGATGCAAAGTAGAGCAAGTGCGTCGGCGGCCAGGGAAGCGCCGGCTTTTCATCTGCCAGGACATCGTATCGCAGCGACGAGGCTCCGGCCTCCTCGCTCACGCGCCGCGCGTCCGCCTGCCCGGTGTGCCACGTCACGCAAACTTCCGCGCCTCCCGCGGCGAGCAGCTTTGCGGCGACCTCGCCAAGCCCGCGCGAGCCGCCGATCACCAGCGAGCGCCATCCGCGAAAAATGCCCGGCGTCACCAACGGGGCAAGCTCCGCGAGTGAGGCCTGCCGTACGGGCACGGGCCGTAGAAATGTGTCGAGTTCACCGCGCGCGCCACCGGATTCGACCGCAATCCTCAGTGCGGAAAACCGCTCATCCGCACGGGCGATCCTGTACGCGAGCGTGTCTGCCGTCCTTCCCGTCCACGATAGTTTCAGCGCGGAAAACACGGAGTGCCGCCCTGGGCATTCCATTCCGACGATGCGTGTCGTCGCGAGGAGTGTTGCGAGTTGCGCCCCGGGCAGCGCCGCCGCCGCTGCCGGGAACAACCGCTTGCACAGCCCCGAGACGAGCGTGAGGGGCACTTCCGCCGCCGCCGCCGCCGCATCATCCCATGCGAGTTCGCGCGATTCGGAGCGCGCGATGACGAGATCCGGCACCGCGCGAAAATCTACATCGCTCCCCGCACGCACCATGATCCGGGCGGCGATGCGCCCTTGCACAGCGAGCACAAGCAGGAAGTCTGTGGCCGTCTGGCTTTCAAGGGTGCATGTGACCGGGGTATCCAGCCCCATCGGTGATGGAAAACGCGCCTCCACGCCGGCGAGTGCGCCGCGGATCAGGCCGGCGGCGGCGAGGCGGTCGAGCGACCAAAGCAGCCCGTGAACACCATGCGCCACGCGTTCTCCGAAAATCGTCCGCCGTGCCTCCTCGGCATCCATGTGCACTGGATTCCAGTCGCCGGAAAGCTCCGCGAACGCGGCCTGATCTGCCTCCGTGAACCTGCGCGTGCCGAGATCCAAGCTCACGGCAGCACCTCGACGCGGATGAATGACGGAGACTCGAGCGGCGCCGTTACGATGTCGCGCTCCCATTTTCCCGCGCCAGCGGGGGCGAAGTTGTTGTCCGGATAAAATGTGGCGACCTGCGCGTTTTTCGGGGTCGCCACATACTCGCCGATGAGCCGGGTGCCACCGCGCCGTGCGACCTCGGCGGAGAGTTGCGCAAGCAGCACCGTTTCGACGCAGCGACCGATCACGCGGCAGCTCATGAGCAGCGAATCCACCCGCCAGCAGGCACCTGCTTCGGGCACGGCAATCGCGACCGCGATCAAACCATGGTCGCCGAAACGATCCCCAGCCCGCACCCACAGCGCGACGGCTCCAGCGGCGATCATCCGCTGCACATCCGCCTCGCTGTGCCGCCGCGTGGTGAGATTGAATTGATTCGTCTTGCCGAGAAGCTGCACCACACGCGGCAGCGTCATCGCATCAACGGGACCCACGGTCACTTTCATGTCGAGCGAACGCAGAAAATCCTCCGGTGATGCGGCGTGAAAATCCGCCGCGGTGGCCAGTGCCTGGTATGCGCCGGCGCGGGTGCGATCTTCCGCGCTGATGGAGAGTGTGTCGAACTCGCCGCTTTCCTCGATGGCGGCGATGTATCCGATCGGTTCATCCGGAACCTCGATCACCCGCACCATCGGCAGGGCGACGCGCACCTCTTCGCGTTCGGCCGGGTTGTCGTCGAAAAAGACGAAGGCATCGAGGCCGAGATTCAGCTCCGATGCGATCGCGGCGATGTTCACGCTCTTGCGTTCCCAATTGATTCGCACGGCGGAAAAATCGCCACGTTTCACCAGGCACTCGCGATTGGTGGCAAAGACTTCCTCCACGTCGGCCTCGTTGTTCTTGCTGGCGATCGCGAGCAGGATGCCGCGATCCCGGAGCGAGAGGATGTAGCGGTGAAAATCCTTGAAGACACTGCCGGGATAATCATCGCCAAGCTGGATGCCGCCGGGCCCGTCCTCGCCCACGATGCCGCCCCACAGCGTCTCGTCCAGATCCAGCACGAGCACCTTGGCGGGCGGCTGCACGGCGGCGCGCAGGGTGCGTGCGAGAAGTTTTGCAAATGCGATCTGCCCCGGCACGCCGAATGGAACGCGCGCGAGATGCCGGAGCCTCGCATCCTCCCAATGACGCAGGCCCTCCCCCGCGACGAGGCGGGCGTAGTCGAAGACGAAAGCCGCCGGAATCCCGCGGCAGACATCGGCGACGATGGCGCTGGCCTGCTGCGTGAATGTCGTCTGCGAGGCTGCGAGGCCGGCGTCCGCGAGGCTGGCCGCGGCGACGGCGGGCGGCGGGAAGTTTGCGACGAGCAGGATCGCGCCCGTGCGCGCGCGGAGCGTGGCGAGGAGATTTGAAAGGCGTGCGCGCACTTCGCCGAGCGCGGTTTGCTGCGCAGCAGCGTCGAGCGTGAGGAACCGCGGCATCGCGCCGGGCAGCAGATCATCGAGTTGCGCGAGCACGAGCACCACGTCGGGCGCGTGTTGGTAAAGTTCACCGCCATCCTCCAGCGCAGGCTGCTCGAGCTGGCCGAATGGGCCGAACCAGGATTCCAATTTCAATCCGCGCAGTGCCGCTTCGACGAACAGGAAGGGCTCGAGGATGTTTGCAGTGTACGTCGAGAGCACGGCGAGTCGCAGCGCGCGCAGGCCGCCGGCCTCCGGGACGATGCGGCGGCGGGCTTTCATGTAGGATGCTGGGTTCGGCGCGAGGTCAGCGCGAATCTCGGCGGCAGTCATGCGGTGCGGAGGAAAAGGGCTGGCGGCGCGGTCTGCAAGGCTTACGCGACGATGACACGCCGCCCGCGGTATTCCCGGGCGGTGACGATGCCGCTCTCCAGCGCGGCGAGACGCGGGATGACGGGATAATTTCCACTGAGCGAAAGGCGGGGAAGGGCGGTGAGGTGGTGTGCGTGGGCGGGAAAAAGATTCGCGTTCCGCGTGGTCATCGCAGTCGTGAATCCGCACGCAGCGGCGAGGGCGAACTCGCGCGGCCCGACCGCGCTGGCCCCGCCGAAGGGGAAGGCGAGATGGCGCACGGGGCGTGAAAAAAAACTCCCCAGTTCTGCGCGCGAGGCAGCCAGCTCCTCACGCGCGGCCACATCGTCGAGGCGGCAGAGCACCGGGTGCGTGAGCGTGTGGCAGCCGATGGTGACGAGCGGATCCGCGGCAAGCTCTCGGGCTTCCTCCCATGTGAGCAGCGGGGCCTGGCCGGCTGTGTCGCAGTGCAGCAACGCGAGGAGCGCGTCGCGCGAGGGATTGTCCTGCGCGCGGATGAGACGGGCGACTTCAGCGAATGCGGATTCGCGCTGGGCGTCCGTCCGAAGCGGCAGATCGTGGCGTGTGCCGTCCCATGAAAATGAGAGGCTTTCGCGCTGGTGCAGGATTTCCTCGAGGGCATACCACCACGGCCAGGCGGTGCGGTGGAGGTAGCCCGTGGTGAGGGAGACGGTGAACGGCACCGCGAACTCGCGGAAGATGGGAAGTGCGTGCGTGAGGTTGTCGCGGTAGCCGTCGTCGAGTGTGACGGCGAAAAACTTGCGTCCGCTCGGGCGGGAAAGGCGGGCGGGGATTTCGTCGAGCGCGATGGGCTCGAGACCACGCCCGCGCAGCCATGCGAGGGCGGCGCGGAGGGCGTCCGGCGTCAGCTCGAGGGCGCGGTTGTCGGCCAGGCGGGATGGCTCGGCGACGATGCGATGAAGGCAGAGAATGCAGCCGGTGCCGCCGTAAAATCGGCGCACGAGCGGCTGCGCGAGGCGGGCGATTTTTCCAGGAAGGCTCATACGGAACCGAGCAGGACCAGCTCGGAATAGAGGCCGTCAATTTGATCCGCGCGCAGTGTGCCGGAACGGAAAACGGCCTTGCGCGTGATGGCGGCCTCGCGTGATGCGGGCTGTGCGCGGCCGGCCAGCAGGCGCGCATCCACGACGACCGCGGCGGCGTGCGCCGCGAGCATGAGGCGCCAGCGTACGGCGGCGGATGCGGCGGTGAAAAGCTCCGGATCGCTGACTGAGTGGACGTGCGCGAGCGGATAGCGTGCTCCGCGCGTGCGTGTGAAGGTGACGAGGCACTGGCGGTTGCCGCGCGCCCGGACAAGCAGATGGCGCGCGGCATGCGGGCGCTGGTGTTCGTAAATCGCACGCATCGCATCGGGCAACAGTGATGCGATGCAGCCCGGGTTTGTGATGAAGCGGTGGCGGAGCAGGGCGCCGGGAAAACCCCGTGTGAGCCGCGGAAGGAGGGTGATCCACTTCGTCTCCAGATCGCTGAAGCCGAACCGTGCATAGAGCGGGTGGGTGGCAGGCGTGGGAGTGAAGCAGTGCAAGGTGCGGCCCTCGATGTTGGTGACAGCTTCAAGCAGTCGCAGCGAGTGGTTGCGGAAGGCGGGCTCGACGACCCAACTCGTGAGGTTCGCGAATTTCTCCCGCCGCCCGGCGATATCCCGCTCGAAGTGGATCGCGCCAAAGAAGCCCACGCATCGGCCTTCCGCGCGGAGGAGGAAGCCGCGCGTGTCGTCTTCGGAAGGCCATGTGTAGTGGAAGAGCGAGCGCCAGCGGTCGTCGCCGAGCGAGGGATTGTTGAACTGGCGCAGGAGTGGCAACACTTCCCCGAAGTGCGCGGGAGTGGCGCGTTCGACGGCGATCATGCGATGCAGCGTTCGTAGAACGCGAGGTTGCGCGCGATCCATTCGCGACGGTCGAAGCGGCGCAGAACTTCAGCACGGGCGGCGCTGCCGAGGCGCGCGGCAAATGCGGGGTCGTCGAGCAGGAGGGCGAGGCAGCGCGCGATGTCGGCGGGGTCGCGCGGGTCGCAGAGAAGGCCGGTGTTCCCGTCGTCCACGATCTCCGGGCCTGGGCCGAGGCGTGTGAAAATGACGGGCTGCCCGACGCTCATGCCTTCGATGGCGGAGATTCCGAACGTCTCCATGTGTGAAGGGTAGCAGCAGACGGCGGCGCGGCGGAGCCAGCAGAGGACTTCGTCGCGTGGCAGGCGGCCTGTCCAGATGACGCGCTCACGCAATTCGGGAAGGATGAGATTTTGCAGATGCTCGACGAAACGCAGATGCCCGCCGCGCGGGTCGGTGCCGACAACGGCGAGGCGCGTGTGAGGGCGGGAGGGGAAGATTTCGTTCACGGCGAGGATGAGCTGCTCGATGCCCTTGCGCGGCGTGACCATGTTGACAAAGACGACGAGGCCGGGCTGTGGCGCAGTGGCGGGGTCCGGGGAGAAGTAATCGGCGTCGAGGCCGTTGGGAATGATTTCGCATGGACGTCCGCCGAGGCCTGCAAGCGAGAGCGTGCGCTCCGCGGCGTACCGGGAGACGCTCGCGAGATGTGTTGCGCCGGCGAGGCAGGCGCGTTCGTGGCGGTGTTCGAAGTGTTGCGGGGGGCGCGCGAGTTCGGCGTCAAAAAAGAGGTTCGAGCCGCGTATGCGGACGATGGTCGGGACAGCCTGGATGCCGCTGCCGCCGGACAACCAGCCATTGTAGTCCGAGCACTCGATGGCGTCGAATGGCGTGGAACTGTGTGCGCGACGGAGCGCGGCGCGGAGCTGACGGCGCTCGAAGCAGCCACCGAGGCGCGTGCCCAGCCAGCGCGGGGCGCGCGGGAGGCGGAGGACGCGGACGGAATTGATCGTTTCATCCGTTGCACGGCCGAGAGCCTGCGTGACGCTGATGCCGAGGACGGTTGCGCGGTGGCCGGCGGCGATGAGGCCCTCGGCGAGGTCGCGGTAGGAGGAGCCGGTGCCGCCATGAGGGGCGGGAGGGTACTCGTCGCAGATGATGGCGATGTGCATCGCTTACGGCAGAACGATGATGTTGCGCTGGCGCGCGGAATCGAGCGCGTCGAGCGGGTGGATCGTTTCGCGGTGATCCACCTCGATGAAGCCGGTGAAGCCCGCCGTGCGAAGCGGCGCGAGGAGTTGCGCGATGCCGAGGCCCGCGCCGCGCAGGGTGGCGGGGTTGATCTCCATGAGAATGCGCGGGCGGCGGGTGCGGAGAAACTCCGCGGCACCGGTGAGGAACGCGAGTTCGCTGCCTTCGATGTCGAGTTTCACAAAGACGCTGCCGGGGAAAGCGCGCCAGTCCACAGCGTCGTCGAACCGTCTCATGGGCACCTGAACCTCGGTGTGCGCGCCCAGCGCGGAGCAGGGGGCGAAGCGGCCTGCCGAGCCGCTCGAGCCGCGGGGGATATAAAAAGTGATGGTGGAATCCGCCTCGCCGCACGCGATGGCGTGGAGCTGGAATTGGAGATCGGGAATCTCTCCCAGGGATCGCCCGACGAGCACGGCCATGCGTGGCTGCGGCTCGATGGCAACGACGAGTCCGTGTGGCCCGACGATGGGCGCGGCGCGGATGGAAAACGCGCCGTGGTTTGCGCCGACATCGAGGAATGTGTCGCCTGCGCGGATGAAGTGGCGGAGACACTCGATCTCTGCGGAGTCGTGGAGGAGTTCGTTCGGAACCTGCAGCATGCGGGGATCGTTGAGATCGAGATGGACGATGTGGGGGCCGACGACGAGGCGGGTGGAATCAGGCCGGCGGAGCCGCTGGCGGAGCGAGGTGATTTTCTGAAAGAGCCAGCGTCCGCGGACGATGTAGCCGTGGCGCCAGCCCCGCTGTGCCGCGCAAAAGCGGGCGAAGGCGCGCAACAAAAGCGGGAGCTGGCGGCGCAGCTCGGGGCGGTAGCTCCAGGCGAGCACCTCGTGATTGTACATCCAGTCGGGAGCACGATCAGCCATGTGGCGGGGAGGAAATTTCTGCCCAGCGGAGGATGGGTGAGATCATGCCTGCGCGGTCGGCGCGGCTTTTGAGCTTGTGCCAGAAAGGGGAGACGCCGTGGTCGAGCACGCAGTCGAAACGCACGGCAGCCGGGCCTTCGTAAATGAGATAGTGATTCTGGCGGTTCACCCGGGGGCAGACGAGGTAGGTGCCGAAATTCAGGAGGCCTGCTGGGATTTCGCAACGCCAAATCTGCCGGCCAAGGCACAGGGCGGGCTGGTCGGCTGGCGCCTGGTCGGTCTGGTAGCTGCGGAAGATGGTCTCGCCTTCCGCAGTCTTGAGATCGAAGCCGAGGGTGAGCGTGGGGAGGACTGCGCGGCAGTCAAATTCGAGATCCACGCAGATGCGGTTGCTGGTGGAGAAGACGCCGCTGTTATTGCCGTGCTCGTCGAGTGCGCGGACGCTGAGAAGGCGAATCTCGTCGTTGCCGGGCAGCTCTGCATCGGGCCAGCGGTGGATGGTCTGCAGGCCTGAGTCGGTGGCGAGGTAGGTGTTCAGGACGCTGGCGGTGTCGCCGCTCTCGACGAGGCGCCCATTTTTCAAAAGCACCGACCGGGGGCAGAGGGAGCGGAGTGCCTGGAGATTGTGGGACACAAAAAGGATGGTTCGTCCGCCGTGCTGTGCGACGTCGCCCATCTTGGAGAGGCACTTCGCCTGAAAGCTGGCGTCGCCGACGGCGAGGACTTCATCCACCACGAGAATCTCGGGATCGAGATGTGCGGCGACGGCGAAAGCGAGGCGCACGTACATGCCGGAGCTGTATCGCTTCACGGGCGTCTCGAGGAATTTCTCGACCTCGGCGAAGGCGACGATGTCGTCGAATCTCGCGCGGGTTTCGGCGCGGGTCATGCCGAGGATGGCGCCGTTGAGGAAGATGTTCTCGCGCCCGCTCAGCTCGGGGTGGAAGCCGGTGCCGACTTCGAGGAGGCTGGCGATGCGGCCGCGGACGTGGATCTCGCCCTCGGTGGGCTCGGAGATCTGGCTGAGGATTTTCAGCAGTGTGGATTTGCCCGCGCCGTTGTGGCCGATGATGCCTACGACTTCGCCCTCGTTCACGTCGAAGGATACATCGCGCAGCGCCCAGTGCTCGGAGACCGGGCGCTCCTTTTTCTCGCGGCGCAGGAGACGCCGGAAACCTGCGGAGAGATGGTCGCGCAGCGTGTCGTGGGCGGCACCGTCGCCGAGCTGGTATCGTTTTCCCACGCCGCGGATGCTGATGACGGGCGTGCTCATCTACACGATGTCGGCGAAGTTTTTTTCGACCTGGCGGAAGTAAATGAGGCCGGTGAAGAGCACGAGCAACATGAGGCCGATGCTCATCCAGAAGCCCGGCCACCATGGTGCGAAGCGGTCGCCGAGCACGCACCAGCGAAACCCGTCAATCGGCCCCACCAGCGGGTTGATGTGAAGCAGCCATTGGAATTGCGCCGCGAGCGCGGGCGACTCCGCGGCCTTTGCCTCGATCAACGGCTGCCACAGGAAGCCCACGGGCGTCGCATAGATCCCGATCCTCGTGATGAAAGGCACGATGTAGCGCACGTCGCGATACTTAACATTGAGCGCGCTGAACCACACTCCCGCCGCAAACGCGGGCAGCGCCGCCGCGAGGAAGAACAGCGGCAGCAACAACAAGTGCGGGCGGAATGGCGCACCGTAGAACGGCATGATGACAAGCAACACGGCCGTCGCGATCACCAGATCCACAATCCCGCTCAGCACGGAGCTGATCGGGATGATCAGCCGTGGAAAATACACCTTCGAGAGGATGCGCGCCGAGGCCACGAGCGAGTTGCTGCTTTCCGAGAGTGCGTTGGCGAAAAACTGCCAGGGCAGCAGCCCCGCAAAAACCAGCAGCGCGTAGGGCGCCCCCCATGCATCCAGGTTTGCCAGCCGCCCGAAGACGACCGCAAACACAGCCATCGTCAGCACCGGCTGCAACACCGCCCATGCCACACCGAGATACGTCTGCTTGTATCGCACGAGGATGTCGCGCCACGCCAGCAGCCCGAGCAGTTCGCGAAAACGCCAAAGCTCCCCGAGCTTGAGGCTGATCAAGCCCCGGCTCGGACGGAGGATTCTCTCGGCGCGGTGGTGAGACATTACAGGCTTTCCGGGGCGCGGAGATTTGCGGCTTCACCCAGCGGTTGCAAGGAAACGATGGGCAGGACACGTCGCTTCTCCGTTGAAGATGAACGCTCCGCTGAGGGCTTGGCATGCGCACATGCCGCGATAACCTCGCGCCGCATGAGCGATCCCGATGACTTCGACAAAGCCTCCCGCGAAAAGGCGCCTGGGCTTTGGCGCGAGGTCGCCCACCTTCTCCGTCACAATAAGAAATGGTGGCTTATCCCGATCCTTGTGATGCTTCTCACGATCGGTGCGCTCGTGGTCTTCAGTGCCGGCAGCCCGGCCGTGCAATTCATCTACACGCTTTTCTAGTCCGGAGACGGATCATTCACTCACCCCCGCATTTTCTCCCCTCTCTCCCATCACTCCGCACCGTCCCGGTGTCGCCTGCGTGCTGCACGGACACCCCCTGCGTTTTCATCCCGCTCCTTTCATCCTGCCAGTAGTTCCACTTTTTTCTCTGGTTCAGCCCAGTTCTGGGAAAAGGCCTCGGTTTCTGCGTTCACCTGCCGTCCTGTGACAAAAAAGGATATTATTTTCAAATACCGAAGGGGTGCCGAACGTATCATCCATAAGAGAAAAGCAGCCGTTTTGAAGATAAATCACATTAAATACATCCACCAAGGATAAAATTTGTATTGACGCCTTGGAATAAAAGCCGCTATCAGGTAGTCCATACAAAGCAATTACACAGACCGGTAGATAAAAACCGACACCAAACACCGAAACCAACAATCAACCACTAGAAAGCAGGAACCACTATGTCACGCTACGACGACTCAGACTCAGGATTCAAAATCTACCTTCGCGAGATTGCGAAGACGCCTCTTCTAACTCCAGCGCAGGAGGTTCAACTGGCAGCAAGGATCAAGCGCGGAAACAAGGAGGCTCGGGCGCAGATGATCAAGGCGAACCTCCGCTTGGTTGTGAAAATCGCCCATGACTACGCGAACTTTGGCCTCCCGCTTCTCGACCTCGTATCCGAGGGCAACATCGGGCTCATGAAGGCGGTGGAACGCTTCGACCCGGCAAAGGGTGGCAAACTCTCGACCTATGCGGCCTGGTGGATCAAGCAGTCCATCAAGCGCGCCCTTGCGAATCAGTCGAAGACCATCCGTTTGCCCGTACATCTCGTGGATAAAATCACGAAGATCCGTCGCGTGGGAATTGCGATGAGCGAATTGCTCGGTCGCGAGCCCACCGATGAGGAACTCGCCGAGGAGGTGGGCATCTGTGCCGCCAAGCTCGCCCAACTCCGCACTGTCAGCATTCGTCCCGCGTCGCTGGATGCGCCGATGAACGACGAGGATGGCACGCAGTTCGGGGAGATCGTGGGGGACGATAATGCTGTGGATCCGGCTGAGAATCTCTCCGACAAGAATCTCCAGGAGGAGATTTCCGAGCTCCTCTGTGTCCTCGATGACCGCGAGCGCAAGATCATCATGTCGCGATTCGGTCTCGATGGCGGCAACACCCGAACGCTCGAGGAGGTGGGCGAAAAGTTTGGCGTCACCCGTGAGCGAATCCGCCAGTTGCAGAATATTGCCCTGGCAAAGCTGCGCCGTGCTCTCCGAAAACGCGAACAGCCGATCGAGCACCTCATCCAAAAAGAGGTGGATCAAGAGGATCTCGTGGCGATTCGCGGGAATAACTGACCGCTGTTCTCCAGAGGTGGTGCCGCTCCGCCGGTAGGGCATGCCGGCGGGGCGGCTTTTTTTGTGCTCGTTGCGGCGATTGACGTCGAGTGCCACATGCGGGACGCTCGCTCTCATGCCTTTACTCACTGCCACTGATGCCGAACGGACAATCGAATTCGAGTTCGTGCGCGCGACTGAAAACGCCGCGCTCAATTCACTCCAATGGCTCGGTCGCGGAGAAAAGGAGAAGGCGGATGCAGCCGCGTGCGACGCGATTTTCGGGGTGTTTGATCTTGTGGACATCTGTGGTGAAGTGGTGATCGGGGAAGGGATCAAGGATAACGCGCCCGGCATTTTTCTCGGCGACCATCTCGGCACATGGCGCGAGGGATCGCCAAGGTTCGAGATCGCCCTCGATCCGATAGATGGGACGACCAATATCGCGCAGGGCCTTCCCAATAGCATCTCCGTGATGGCGGCAAGCGAGGCATCCGCGGCGCATCCGCACGTGATGAAAAACCTCCCGACTTTCTATGCGACGAAGCTGGCATACGGCCCGGAAGTGGTGGATGCGATCGAGCGCGGAATGGAGCCGGTGTCTCTCGACGAGCCGATCGAACACACGCTGAACAAGCTCGCCAAGGCACTTGGAAAGCGTGTGCGGGAACTGGTCGTGATGACGCTCAAGCGCGACCGCCACGCCGATTTCATCGCGGCGGTTCGGAATGCGGGTGCCGCACTGCGCCTCATCTCGGATGGCGACATCACCGCAGCGGTCTCCCCGTCACTCGCGGATAACGACGTGGATCTATTCTATGGCATCGGTGGTTCGCCGGAGGGGGTTCTCACGGCGGCGGCATTGCGTGCGCTGGGTGGCGATATGCTCCTCAGGATGTGGCCGCGGGATGAGGCGGAGCGCGCTGCGGCGCTGAAGGAAGTTGGGGAGGAGGAACTCCTGCGCGTTTTTCACTGCCAGGACCTCGTTTGGGGTGGGAGCTGCATTTTTTGCGCGACGGGGATCAGCGACAGCCCGTTGCTCCCGGGGGTGAAGCTGAAGGGAAAGAAGGCGATCACGCACAGCATTCTCATGCGGGCACGGAGCAGGACGGTGCGTTACATCCGCGCCATCCATGATCTCGAGGAAAAGACCATCCACCTCCGCAGCGAGAAGGCAGAGCGCAAGCTGTGATCCTCCTCCCCACCCCGCTGGTTATTTCCGCCAGCCGAAGCTCGTTCCCTTCAGCGTCCGGACGCCCTTGCCAACGCCGCCGGGCTTGAGCTGCGCCTCGTTGAACAGCGCCGTGTACACGTAGGGAAACCCGTCGAGCTTCTCGCGCGGGATCTTCGCATCAATGTACCGTTCGATCTTCCGGACCGCGTCAATCTCCTCCGCGGTGAACAGCGTGAACGCATCGCCGGTCTTCGTCGCGCGGCCCGTACGGCCGATGCGGTGGACATAATCCTCGGGATGCTGCGGCACGTCGTAGTTGATGACATGCGTGACGTTTGCGATGTCGAGACCGCGCGCGGCGATGTCGGTGGCGACCAGCACTTCGTATTTTCCTCCCTTGAAACCCGCCAGCGCCTCCGTGCGCTCACCCTGCCCGCGGTCGCCGTGGATGATCGCGACTTTGTGGGGGATGACCTTCTGCAATTTTCCACCGACGATGTCGGCGGCGACTTTCGTCTGCGTGAAAATCAGAACGCTGTGGTACTCCTCCTTCTCCAGCAGCGCGAAGAGCAGATCCATCTTCTGCACTTTCGCCACGGGGAAGAGCGCGTGCGCCACCGTCTCCGCAGTGCTCTGCCGGCGCCCGATTTCCACGGCGATCGGGTCGCGGAGAATCCACTTCGTCATCGTCTCCAGTTCCGGCGGCAGCGTGGCCGAGAAAAAAAGCGTCTGCCGATCCTTCGGGCATGCACGGATGATCCGGCCCACGTCGGGCAGGAAGCCCATGTCGAGCATCCGATCCACCTCGTCGAGCACGAGGTGGCGCACATGCGGGACTTTGATCGTCCCGTCTTCCATGAAATCAAGCAGCCTGCCCGGCGTGGCCACCACGACATCCGCCCCTCGCTGGAGTTCATCGCGCTGCTGCCCGTAGCCGACACCGCCATGCACCAGCACCGTGCTCAGGTCGGTAAATTTCCCGTACATCCGGAAGCTTTCGTGGACCTGCTGCGCCAGCTCCCGCGTGGGCTCCAGAATTAGCGCGCGGAACTGCCCGTGGCCGCCAAGCATCGTGAGCAGCGGCAGTGCAAACGCCGCCGTCTTCCCGGTGCCCGTCTGCGCCGAGCCCATGACGTCGCGCCCCTGCAGGACAAGAGGCATCGCTTCTGCCTGGATCGGGGTTGCTTCCTTGTATCCCTTGGCCTCGATTCCGCGCAACACCGCCTCGGACAGGCCAAACTCAGTAAAATTCATCAGTGGGCGAGGCTATCCTGACTGCGACGGCGCGCAATCATTGATTTACGCGCTCCTCGCGATGAGGGGAATCCATGCCGTTGCGGTCTGGCCCTTCTGAAGCCCGGTGACTCCGCCGCTCGCAAACACATGATAGTCCGGCGTTGGTCCGGGTTTCCTTTCGTGGCAGATAAGGTCGGCATGGGTGGAGCGCAGACGGGCGCAAACGCGTGTCGCTACTTCAAAAGGAGGTCGCTTCCGGGCAGGTCGAGCGTCTTGACGAAGCGCGTCTCGTCCACGAAACGCGCGGTACGGGTGCGCTGATCGCCTTCGATGCAGCAGATGAACTCGAATTGCGCGCCGGGTGTGCCGCGCTCGTTGGCGAACTTTCGCACGAACTCGATGGCGGGCAGCGTCGTGGTGCCCATGATGTTTTTCAGCGGGAATTGAATCGGCCCGTCGTACGCGCGGTAGATCAGTTCCGTGCAGACGAGTTTGTCCGAGCTGAAGCAGTCGAATTTGAAATCATACGGCTTCCCGGCGTGGCTGAACGCGCGTGCGAGGGCTTCCCGCACTTCCGCGGCGGCGATGCGCGGGCGGAGCACCGCCACGCTGTCGGCCTCGCCGACGCTGTGTTCGAGCGAGGTAAAGACGACGCCCTCGCTGATGGACTCGAGCACGACGTGGCGGTGCCCGGTCGCGTCGGCACGATCGTAGTTCTTCCAGTGCGCACTGACGCGAGGATCGCTGTCGAGGCCAAGAGCGCGGAGATCATCAGGAACGCCGACGTACAGCGCGGCGTGCGGCCAGTAGCCGGGCAGAAAGGCGTTGGAGACGTACCAGTTCCGCCTCTCGATAATGATGTCGCCGGGGCGAAGTTTTGCGCGCAACTCGGCGACTTGCGCGGGCGCGATGAGCGGACCGCCGGGATCGCGGAGCTTGGTGTCGCCCATCCATGAGCTCACGTAGGTCTGCACATCGTAGAGCACCTCCATTCCCTCGTCGCGTGCATCGCGAAGCGGCTGCGTCATCGCGTCCGCGGAGAGTCCCACCGTGGCTTCGCGCAGGAGCGGCTGGGATTTCGCGATGGCGGCGTGAAAGAGCGCGTAAGGCACGATGAGATCGTGCCGTGCGAAAGGCTCCCGCGTGTAACGGCTCGCGGCTTTTTCGAGCGCGGAGCGGTTGGCGGGCGATGTGAGGCCTCGCCTCACGGTGTCAAAGATCGCCGGTGGAATGTCCCACGAAGGCTCGGCCTCGTTCAGCTTGCGCACCGCATCGGCGCTTCCACCAAAGGACTCGACGAAGTTGAGTGACATCGAAGCCAGGGCGCTGGCGGCCGTGTACGCGCAGAGGAAGGATCGCGTGCGCTGCCGCTCGTCGGTGATCTGCATGGACTTTTGGTGGCGCCACACCACGCGCAGCGAAGCTGCGCGGAATGTCACGTACCGCCGCATGAGCTGGCGCAGGGCGTCGTTGTCCGCCTGCGAGTAAAAGCTCCGCGTGCCGCGCGCGAACTCCGCGGCGATGGCCCTGGATTCCACCTCGAGGTCGGGCAGGGCCGCGAGGATCCCGCGCAGCGCGGCCTCGTCGCTGTCGAGCATTCCGGCGAGGGCGGCGGGTGGCAGTCCTCGCAGTTCCATTCCGCCGGTGAGGCTCACCGCGTGCGAACGACGCCAGTGTGCCCAGCCCGTCCAAAGCGCGGCGCCGACGAGCAGAATGATCGTCCACCGCAGCGCAAGGCCGCCGATCCGCTGCCATGTCCACGGCAGTTCCAGCGGCGGATCCGGCGCGTGCGTTCTCGCGAAGTCGCTTGCGAGTCCGCCGATCAACTCGCGCACCTCGCGTTGCCTGTCCCGGAGCGCGCGCAGTTTTTCAGTACGAAAAAACAGGCGCACCTGCGCGATGACGCCGTTTCCGCCGCGGCGGAGTTTGCGCAGCGAGGAGAGGGCGAGAAATCCGCAGAAGGGCATCACCGCGATCCACGTCCACGCGACCCATGGCAGGAAATAAGAGCCCAGGGCAAACCACGCCCCGGTGTAGGTCGCTGCCATCAGCGGCAATCCGAAGGCGAGCCGCATCAGCGCAACTGTGGTGCGTCCTTCGTTGAATCTGCGCGCCAGCAACCGCGTCGCGCCGTATGGCACCGCGTGATGAACGAATCCCGCGATCACCGGGATCACGCCAAGGAGTTACAGCACCGCATCGCGGAACAGCCGCAACGCAAGGCGCAGCCGGCGGAACCGCATGATGGGTGAGCCCGGCTCGATACCGTTTGCCGCCAGTTCCGAATGGTATGCACGGAGCATGGATTCAGCGGCCGCGGCGCGGGTCTGGTCGGTTGCGTAGAAATGATTCATCGCATCCGCGATCCGCTTCCGGAGCTGGAGGCGCGCGAGCGGACCGGGGCTGTTGAGGCCGGGGCGGGGAACGAGATGCTCGAGCTGATCGAGGAGCGGGGCGAGATCCACGTCGTCGAGGTGGATGGCTGCGCGCTTGAGCCGGATTTCAATTTCAGCGGATACCGCGCGTTGCGCCTGCTTGCTGTTTTCGTATCCGCGGAGGAATGTCGCGAGGTCGAGAGGTTCACCGACTTGGATCCACAGGGCCGTGCGGAATCCTTCCTTGCGCTCAAAGTTCAGCCCCACGGGAACCAGCCACGGTGTCCGCCCGTCGCGCGCGAGTTCCACCGCCTTGATGGCGATGCGTGCCGCGCCGGCCTTGATCTGCTCGATGCGCGGGAGATCGTGACTTTTTCCCTCCGGAAAAATCCCGACGGCGTCGCCGCCCGCGAGCACCTCCGCCGCGCGATTGAGGATTTCGAGGTTGCGGCGGAGCTGGGTTGCGTCGTCCTGCGCGCGGTAGGCGGGGATCATGCCGAGGGCGCGCAGGAGCGTTCCGAGAACCGGGAGATCGAAAAGCGTCGCCTTTGCAAGAAACCGCACGGGTCGCCGGGCGACAGCGCCGACGAGCACGGGATCGAGCAGGGAATCCTGATGGTTCGCGACGAAAAGGACGGGCGCATCGGGCAGCCTCGAGCGCCCCGTGATGCGGACCGGCGCGTAGTAGGACCACACGATCGCGCGCACGACGAAGCGCGCGCAAAAGCCAAGCGTGGAAACGCGGTCGGGCATGGCGCGTTGTAGGCCGGGGTATCGCGAACGGCAAGCGGGGCGCGTCCGAGGCACCGCCGCAGTCATCGCGAGAATGCTGCTTGTCAGCAGGCTTTCGCGACGCCGCGGTTTCAGTTGGGATTGAGCATCAGACCCCGGAAAATCGTGTGACCAACGGTTTCATTCGCGGTCCCGGGTGTCCATGATCAGCGTCACCGGGCCATCGTTCACGAGCGATACATCCATCATCGCGCCGAAGCGTCCGGACTTCACGCGGCCCGGCAGCAGAGCGTCGAGTTGCCGGGCAAATTCCGCGCACATCGGCTCCGCGAAATCCGGCTTGGCGGCGCGGTGCCAGCTCGGCTTGGTGCCCTTTTTCGTACTGGCGAAAAGCGTGAACTGGCTCACGACGAGCACCTCGCCGCCGAGGTCGGTCACGCTGCGGTTCCACGCGCCGGAGTCGTCGGGAAAAACGCGCAGCCCCGCCACCTTCTGCGCGAGCCACTGGCCGTCGTCGTCGGTGTCCGCCG
The DNA here is from genome assembly GCA_945861385.1 of Prosthecobacter debontii. Classification (GTDB taxonomy): domain Bacteria; phylum Verrucomicrobiota; class Verrucomicrobiia; order Chthoniobacterales; family Chthoniobacteraceae; genus SXWH01. The sequence continues at coordinate 4,531 of CAMAUI010000041.1, read as the reverse complement.
GTTCGATCCCGAGCAGCACGAGCAGTCCCGCGCCGATCCCGGCGACAGTCCCGCCATCGACGGAGACGCCCGCGCTTTTCACACGTTGGATTACTGCACGCATGGTTAATACGGTCTGCGCCCCTTCTCCTTGGTGGCCGCGATCACTCCGTCGAGCAGGTGCCCCCAATCCTCCTCGCGCGTCTCCCATCCGGAGCTGAATCGCAGCGCGCGGCCCGCCTCGTCCGGCGCGATGCCCATGGCGGTCAGTACGTGCGACGGCTTTTCCTTTCCGGTCGAGCAAGCCGAGCCCGTCGAGACCGCGAAGCCGAGCTTGTCCATCACGACCACCCAGCGGCGCCGGCAGTCGTCAGTCCCGGGCATGATGACGGAGACGGTGTTCCAAAGCCGTTCCGCGCCCGCGCCGACGATGCGGATGCCCGGCACGGCGGAGGTGAGCCGTTGCTCGAATTGCTCGCGCCACGCAAGCCGCCCGCTCGCCGCATTCATCGCAGCCTCGCGCTCCTCGAGCGCGACGATCATCGCAAGGATACCGGCAAGGTTTTCCGTCCCGGCGCGGCGGCCATCCTCCTGCGGGCCGCCACGGATGAGCGGGTGAAAGTCGCGCGGGCACTTCACAAAGCCCACACCCTGCGGCCCGCCAAACTTATGCGCGCAGCCGATGACGAAGTCGCACGCGCCGAGCCCCGCGGCAGGCAGCTTTCCCACCCACTGTGCCGCATCGCAGAGAAGCGGGACGCCGCCCGCCCGGCACGGCGCCAGCGCCTCGCGCCACGGCTGCAGCACACCCGTTTCATTGTTCGCCGCCATCAGCGCGACGAGCTTCGGCCGGCCCGTGGAAAAGTCCGGCAGTTCCGCCACGCCATCTACACTCGTCCCGAGACACCGCCCGCGCAGCGCCTCCAACACACACGGATGCTCGATCCCGGACGCCAGCACATCGTCGAATTGCGCGAGCACCATGTTCGCCGATTCCGTCGCGCCACTCGTAAAAACAATGGCCTCCGCCGGGCAGCCGAGCAGCTTCGCCAGCCGCGTGCGTGCGTCGTCGAGCGCCGCCTCCGCCCGCTGTCCGAGCCGGTGCGGCGAAGAGGGATTCGCGGGAAATTTCTCCACCGCATCCAGCCACGCCCGCCGCGCGGTGGCGGAAAGCGGATGCGTCGCGTTGTGGTCGAAATAAAGCACGCGCAAAGCAAAGCCGCGCGCCCCGCCGTGGCGCAAGCTGCCAGCTTGCGAAAGTGATAGGTCTGAAATCCGGGCAGCCCGAGTTCACGCTCGACGCTCAGGCTGCAATCCTTCATTCGACGCGCGTCCATTCTTCCAAACGCGACCGTGTCCTCCGACCCACAAAGTTTCTCCGACCTCACTCCACAGCAGCGCAAAAGCGGCCTCGCCGCCTGGCTCGGCTGGCTGTTCGACGGGCTGGACATGCACATCTACACCCTCGTCGCCGCGGCTTTTGTCGCGATCCTCGTCTTCCGCCCGGAGATGGCCGATGAGTTCGCGACCTTCGACACAAACAATGACGGCGCGATTACGGCCGTGGAGTGGAGCGCGCGCGATTCATCGCCTTTCGACAAGGCGGACAAGAACGGCGACGCCTCGGTGTCCGTTTCCGAGTTCGAAGTCTTCGCCTCGAAGACCCGCACGGGCAGTGATGCGGTGAAGGAGAAAACGTCGTGGATTCAGGCGGCATTCCTCATCGGCTGGGCGCTTGGCGGGGCGTTCTTCGGGCGGGTCGGCGATCTCCTCGGGCGCAGCCGCACGCTTTCACTCACCGTGCTCACGTACGCGGTTTTCACGGGCCTGTCGTTCTTCGCGCAGACGTGGTGGCAGCTCCTCATCTTCCGCTTCCTCGCCGCGCTCGGCATCGGCGGCGAATGGGCCGTCGGCTCCACGCTGCTTTCCGAGACGTGGCCAAAAAAGTGGCGCCCGTGGACGGCCGCAGTCCTGCAGACGGGCGTGAACATCGGCATCATCAGCGCATGCCTCGCCGGCATCGCGCTCGGCGGCCAGCACCCGAAGTGGATCTTCCTCATCGGCGTCGCGCCGGCGGTGCTCGTCTATTACATCCGCCGCCACGTGCCCGAGCCCGAGACCTGGGCCGCTGCGCGGAAGGATGCGGTGCAGCCGCGCGTGACGGAGCTTTTCAGCCCGGCGATCATCAGGACGACACTGGTAAGCATCGGCGTGTGCGCGTTTTCGCTCACGGGCTGGTGGGCCTTCATGTTTTGGCAGGCCCAGCATGTGCGCAGCCTGCCGGAGGTGGTCGCGATGACCTCCTCGGATCGCGATTCACTCATCGCGACAACGTTTGGGTGGATCGTCGGCATCAGCGTCATCGGGAACTTCGCCGCCGGCGGCCTCGCGCGGCTGGTGGGCTTCAAAGCCGCGCTCATCATCATGTTTGCGGGCTGCTGCGCGACGATGGCCGGGGCGTTTGCGGTGGAGCATCCGCTCATCGCGATGACGAAGTTCTGGCTGCCGGCGGTGGGTTTCTGGAGCGGAGTGTTCGGGCTTTTCACGATGCTGCTGCCGCCGCTCTTCCCCACGCTGCTCCGCACGACGGGCGCTGGGTTTTGCTACAATATAGGGCGCATCGCGGCGGCGGCCGGCACGATCTACGCCGCGAAGATCACCGTCGGCGGCGACTTCCGGCTCACGCTATTCTACACGTCCTTCCTGTTCATCCCCGCGCTGATCTTCACCGTGTTCCTGCCGGTGCGCGAATCCACCGAATAACATCCTCATGCCCCGCTCCGCAAAAGCCGATCCACTTCTCGTCACACGCCAGAGCCTCATCGCGCGCCTCCAGGACTGGGGCGACGCGCGCAAATGGCAGGAATTTTTCGAGACCTACTGGCACCTCATCTACAGCGTCGCCATGCGCTCAGGACTCAAGGACGACGAGGCGCAGGAAGTCGTGCAGGAGACGTGCATCGCAGTGGCAAAAAACGTCGGCCGCTACGACCCCAAAGCCGGCTCCTTCAAGGCGTGGATGCTGCAAATGAGCCGCTGGCGCATCACCGACCAGTTTCGCAAGCGGCCAAAGAACCGCCAGGAACGCGACAACGACGACACACGCCGCACCTCCACCATGGACCGCCTCCCCGCTGAGCAGAATCTCGACACCGTCTGGGAGGAGGAATGGAAGCGGCACCTCCTCGATGCCGCCCTCTCACAGCTCAAGCGCAAGGTGGACGCGAAACACTACCAGGTCTTCGACTGCGTGCTCTGCAAAGGCTGGAGCGCCACCAAGACCGCAAAGTCCCTCGGTGTCAGCATCGCGCAGGTGTATCTCATCAAGCACCGCCTCAAGGGCCTGCTGAAAAAGGAACTCGCCTCACTGGATCGGTAGCCGACAAGGCGCTGGCCGCGCACCCGCCGTTCATATTCATTCATGACCATGCTCGCCGCGCTCCACCACGTCACAAAAACCTACGGCACGGGCGATGCCGCCATCCACGTCCTCCGCGATTGCGACCTCGCCATCGAGCCCGCCGAGACCATCTCCATCATCGGCCCGAGTGGCTCGGGAAAAAGCACGCTTCTCAATCTCCTCGGCGCGCTCGACCGCCCGGAATCCGGCGAGGTGATCGTGGACGGAACCAACCTCGCCACGCTCGACGCCAACGCACTCGCGCACCATCGCGCAACCAAGGTGGGATTCATTTTCCAGCTCCACCATTTGCTTCCGCATTGCACCGTGCTGGAGAACGTCCTCGTGCCCACGCTCTCGCAAAAGGGCGACCGCAATGCGCTCCGCTCGCGCGCCGCGGAATTGATCGAAGCCGTCGGCCTCAGCCACCGGCTCAACCACCGCCCGGGCGAACTCTCCGGCGGCGAACGCCAGCGCGCCGCGGTCGCACGCGCCCTGATCAATTCCCCCAAGCTCCTCCTTGCCGACGAACCCACCGGATCCCTCGATCGCACCAATGCCGAACGCCTCGTGGAACTGCTCGTCGAGATCAACGCTCGGGAAAAAGCTGCCGTCGTCATGGTCACGCACGCACCCGGCCTCGCGCAGAAAATGGGACGCGTGCTGGAACTGGCCGGGGGAAAATTGCGCGAACAGGCGAAATGAGCGCACGTTAACGCATCAGCCGATGAACACCCGCCGCCTGATCGCAAAAAGCATCCGCCACAACTGGCGCACGCATCTCGGCGTCATCCTCGGCTCCGCGCTCGCCGCGCTCGTCCTCACCGGCGCGCTCATGGTGGGCGATTCGGTGAAGGCCACACTGCGTGCGCAAGCCGAGGCACGCGTGGGAGAAATCGGCGAGGCGCTGCTCTGCGGCGAGCGCTTCGTCCCGTGGGCGGCTGCGCCGGAAAAGAGACCGCAGGTCGTGGCGCGGATGTTTTATCCGGGGGCGGATGCCGCGGGCGTGGTGCTCATCCACGGCTCGGCGGTGCGCGGGGATGGGAAGGCCCGCGCGAATCGCGTGCAGATCGTCGGCGTGGACGAGGCGTTTTGGAAGCTCTCGCCGGGGGGCATGGACCCGATGGACCCGATGGACACAGCAAAACCGGG
>CAMAUI010000040.1 GCA_945861385.1 Prosthecobacter debontii | reverse complement strand
TGAGCGTGGTCTTGCCGAGCGATTGCAGCGTCGGGCTTTCGCGCAGCATTACGCCTGCGGGCAGCGTGCCGCCGCTGCGATTCAGCGAGAGCATCTCGGTGTCGAAGGTGCGCGTGTTCCCATCGTTGAGCACGTGCTCGACGGCGATCTGGCCGACCACCACGCCACTGCCGCTGCCGACGCCACCCGGAATCAGCACCAGCCGCAGGCCGCCGCTGCCGCTGAAGTTCCAGTTCTCATTACCGCCATCCGGGATCGTCGCAGCAGAATGACTTTCGGGGAACGTGATGACGAGGTTCGGCACCTCGACGCTCGTGGACTCCTGCTCGTAATCGGCCGGAGCGCGCGCGGGCGACTTGGTGAGCACCTGCGGCAGCGTGGGCGTGAGCGACGGCACCCGCACCGGCGCGGGCACGGCTTCCATGCGCAGCGGCCGGTCGGTCGCTTCCCACGTCGTGCCGCCGTCCACGCTCAGCTCGGTGAAGACATCGAAGAAGCTGTCCACGCTGAAGCTGCCGTCGGGCAGCGCCGTCACCGTGTGGAGGCCGGTCGAGGCGCGCGTGGGGCTTTCGCGCAGCAGCACGCCGCCGGGCGCGACGCCGGTGAGATTGAGCGAGAGCATCTCGGTCTCGTAACTGCGCACGGGCCCGGAGGTGTCGCGCAACCGGACGCTCACGCTCAGCTCGGCTTCCGAAAATTGCGTCACCAGCCCGGCGGGCGTGTCCAATTCGACGGCGAAAAAGCGCGTCGTGTCCACGGTGAGCGTCGTGCCGGGGGCGGGCAGGGGTCTTACATTCTTGATCCCGTCGGGGTTTGGCGGCAGTTCGGCCCGATTCGCCTTCTTTTGGAGTGTTCCCATTGCGCCGCCGGTGCTGGCGCCGGGGTCGCCGGGCGGCGTGCGCAGCGTGAACGCGGAGAGATCGAAGAGATCAGTCGGCACGATGATCGGCTCCGGCAGGCCGTGCTGCTCGAGATGGATCACGTCCGTCGCGGGGCTCCACGTCGCACCGCCGTCGAGGCTGATCTCGGTGAAGACATCGAAGAAGCTCGAAATCGCGAAGCCGCCGCGCGTGGTGTCGATCTGGATGTTCCCCGTCGAGGCGCGCGTCGGGCTTTCGCGGAGCATCGTGCCGGGCGGCAGCGTGCCGCCGGCGATGTCGAGCTGGAGCATCTCGGTGTCGAAGGTCTGCGTGCCGCCGGGGCCGGCGCTGGTGTTGGTCACGCTGAACCTGCCGACGAGCGGTGATTGCACATCTGTGTAGTTCGTGCCGTCGGGCGAATAGCGGAATGTCGCCGTCGCGGTGAACTCGTGCGTCGCCGTGTTGCCGAGGGCGGGCGGTGGCACCGCGGAGCGCGCAACGTCATTGACGACAAGCAGCTCGACGTAGCGATTGGTGGTCGAGGTGGTAAATGTGCTTGGGGGATCGGCCGGGTCGGTCTCCAGCGAGCCGGCAAGTGGCAGGAAATTCGAGGGATAAAACTCCACGACCGGATCGAAACCGAGCACGACGTGCATCGCGCTGTCGCCGGGCGACCACGACGCGCCGCCATCCACGCTCAGCTCGGTGAAGATGTCGAAGAAGCTGCCGATGTGGAAAGAGCCGTCGGGCTGCTCTTCGAGCGTGATCTTCCCGAGCGACTGCCGCGTGGGGCTTTCGCGAAGCTGCGTGCCCGGCGGCAGCGTGCCGCCGGAGATGTTCAGTGCGAGCATCTCGGTGTCGAACGTGCCGGTGGTCGTGCGCGTGACACGCATCGTGGCCACGGCAGGCGCGGCGAAGGGATTCCCCGGCAGGCCCGGCCCGGCAGCGAGGACGCCCTCGACCGTCGTGTCTATGTCGATGTTCTCCGAGCCGCCCACCGGCATCGAAAGTTCGCGATGCTTCTCCGCCTTGACCTGACCAAAGTCCTGCCTCCACACGTCGCCGTTCGCAAACACCACATCCGGCAAGCCCGGCAGCGCGGCGAACTCAGCGCCGCGCGGCGGGAAGAACGCCGTCGGCACCGTGACCTGCTTCACCACCGGCGCGACCTCCATCCGCACGGGCGCGTCGCCGGGCGTCCACGTCGCGCCACCATCGAGCGAGAGTTCCGTGAAGACATCGAAGAAGCTCGAGATCATGAAGCCGCCGGGGACTTCGCGCACCGTGGTCTTGCCGGTCGAGGCGAGCGTGGGGCTTTCGCGGATCATCGCCATGCCGCCGCCGTGGGGAGCGCTCAGCGACATCGCGATCATCTCGGTCTGGAACGTGCCCGTCACATTGGTCGTGCGCACGGTCATGCTCACCGGCGCCGTCACGTCCATGACCGTCGTGCCGCTATCGGCGGAGATCGAAAGGTCCAGGCTCGTCGTGAGGTCTTGCGTCACCGACATCCCCGATCCCGGCAGCGGTTGCAGATCACCACTGAGAGCGTAGTTGCGGGGGCACAGCCGGATCAGTCCGAATTCAAACACGGGCAGGCCTGGGACAGCATATTCGACAGGTGCCACGCCCGGCGCTCCGCACAGCCCCGCACCTGCCGGCGGCCATACGGCGACGGGGTAAAAGTTTTCCGGCGTCGAGCGCTCCATCGTCGCGTGCATCGGGCCGGAAGCCGGCAGCCACGTCGCGCCGCCGTCCACGCTCAGCTCGGTGAAGATGTCGAAGAAGCTGTCGATCTGGAAATTTCCATCCGGCTGCGCCGTCGCCGCCACGGTGCCGAGCGATGGCAGCGTCGGGCTTTCGCGGAGCAAAAAGCCGCCGCCGAGGTCGATCATGAACCCGGAAATCTCCTGCACGCTCGGGCTGTTCGGCGGCTGGATGTGGAGCTGAAACGCCTGGTAGCTCTGCACGGCCGAGTCCTGCGCCTCGCCCGCTCTGCGGATGATCACCACGAACTTGCCCGTGTTATTCTGATTGATCGGAGTGCCGCCGGGAAAGACGAGCGGCTGCGCGACCGCAGGCTCGGCGACTGTGATCGCTTTGATCATCGAGCCGTCGGAAAAATTGATGCCGCCGGAGAATTTGATCTCGCTCTGCCGCGGCGGGTAGAAGTTCGACGGGAACCAGCGCGGCCCCTGCGCGGCGGCTGGGATGACGGTTGCAATGGCGAGTGCGGCGATGAATGTGCGGATGGTGCTCTTGGTTTTCATGGGAGTCTGGTGAGTTGCGCGGCGAATGCCGCATTGTTGATTGAGGGAATTGCAGTCCGGTAGCGATTCGCGGGCAAGTCATTTTTTGGTCCGGATTGCGGGAAAATTGGCGGTGAAATCCCAAGCCCCACGATGGCCGAATGGCCGCAGCATGTCGCATTTTGAAGAAACAGCGGCTTGACGCTGGGACGGGCGCTCTGGTTAATGCGCGCGCTTCCGCGGGCCAGCATGTCTCGCCGGCGGGAGAAGCCACCAACCAATGAAACTCCGTATTTTTTCCACGGCCCTCTGGGCTCTCACATGCCTGCTGGTGACACCGGCGGCTCTCCGCGCCCAAGCCCAGCCGACTCCGGTCGTGAAAAGCATCGAGGTGCGACAGGAGGGTTCGCAGACGGTGTCGAAGGAGAAGATCCTCGCCAATATGCGGACGCGCGTGGGCCGGCCGTATTCGCCGCTGGTGACCCAGGAGGACATCCGCAGCCTGTATGCGACGGGCAATTTTTCGGATGTGAACATGTTTTACGCGCCGGACGGGGAAGGGGTGAAGGTGATCGTGAATGTGACGCCGAAGAGCTCGATCTCGGAGGTGGTGATCACGGGTGCGACACGGGTGAAGGAATCGAAACTGCGCGACGAAATCACCGCGAAGCCGGGCGTGGCGCTCAGTGAGGCAGGGCTCGAGCAGGATCGGCAGAAGGTGCTCGATTATTACCAGAAGAAGGGGTATTCGGACGTGGATGTCCGCACGAAGAAGCAGGCGGGCGGGCGCGGGACGACGCGGGTGGTGTTTGAGATTTCCGAGGGCGTGAAGTCGAAAATCGCCGAGGTGCAGTTCACGGGGAATGCGGCGGCGTCGCGGAAGGAACTGCTCAAGGCGGTGAAGACGAAGCCGAAGGGGCTGCTGAACATTTTGTCGAGCACGGCGGGGAAGCTGAGCAGCGACCAGATCGAGGAGGATCGGAAGGCGATCACGGATTTCTACGCGGGCCGCGGCTATATTGATGCGCAGGTGAAGCAGCCGACTGTCACGCGGCGCGGGGAGAAGGTGGATGTGACTTTTCCGGTCGTCGAGGGGCAGCAGTACAAGGTGGGGAAGGTGAGCTACTCGGGCGCGAAGGTATTCCCGATGGATGAGCTGACGCGCGGGTTGAAGCTGAAGGCGGGGAGCGTGTATTCGCCGCAGGCGCTGGCGTCGGATCGCAAGGCGCTGAATGACATTTATGGCGCGAAGGGTTATCTCGATCTGCAGGTGCTCGCCTCGCCGCTGCCGGCGGGGGCGGGGATCGTGAACGTGGAGTTCCGGCTGGATGAGGGCATCCAGTACTACGTGGACAAGGTGAACATCGCGGGCAACACCCGGACAAAGGACAAGGTGATCCGCCGCGAACTGGCGCTGGCGCCGGGGGAGACGTTCAACACGGTGCGGATGGATGCGAGCCGGCAGCGGCTGGAGAACCTGAAATATTTCTCGCAGGTGAACGTGCGTCCCGCGGAACCGCTCGTCTCGGTGCCGGGCCGGCGGGATTTGAACGTGGACGTGACGGAGACGCGCACGGGGTCGTTCAATTTCGGGGCGGGCTTCAGCTCGATAGACAACGTGCTCGGGTTCGTGGAGCTGACGCAGGGGAACTTCGACGCCGCGGGCTGGCCGCGCTTCCAGGGCGGCGGCCAGAAGTTCCGCATGCGCGCGCAGTACGGCACGCGGCGGAAGGACTTCGTGCTGGCGCTGACGGAGCCGTATTTCCTCGACCAGAAGCTGTCGCTCGGCGGGGAAATTTTCTACCGCGATGCGAGCTACACGAGCCGCGTGTACGACGAGCGGCGCTATGGAACGGCGATCTCGCTGCGCAAGCCGGTGAATGAATTCACGGCGGCCCGTTTCGAGTACCGGCTCGAGGACGTGGGGATTCACAATTTCGACGATGATGTGTCCGACGAGATCCGCAGCGAGGAGGGCGACCGGCTCAAGAGCCAGCTCAGCCTCGGGCTGACGTACGACTCGCGCGACCGCGTGTATCTCCCGCGCAAGGGCTGGCGGCTCGACGTGCAAACCTACCTCGCCGGTGGCTTCCTTGGCGGCGACACGGACATCTATGGGTTCGACCTCGAGGCATCGAGATACATCCACCTCCCCGGCGACACGATCCTCACGATCGAGGCGCAGGTCGCGGGGGTGGAAACGTGGAGCGGCGGCGACAAGGTGCCGATCTATGACCGGCTCTACCTCGGCGGCCCGAACAGCCTGCGTGGTTTCCGCTACCGCGACGTGGGCCCGAAGGACGAGGACGGCGAGCCAGTGGGTGGCAACACGCTCGCGCGGTTCACTATCGAGTACACATTCCCGATCGTTGAGAGCGTCCGCGGCGCGGTGTTCTACGATGCCGGCTTCGTAAACCGCGAGTCTTGGGATTTCAGCACCGGCAATGTGAACAGCGACGTGGGTATCGGTCTTCTGCTCGAACTTCCCGCGATCGGCCCGATCCGGATTGACTACGGCATCCCGCTCCAGGCGGACGAGGACAACGACTCGACGGGGAAATTCCAATTCAATGTCGGCTACAAGTTTTGAACGCCGGTCGTCGCGTCCGGTCTAGCACCATCCACCATTTATGAAGAACTACCTTTTACTCACACTCGCCATCCTCATGGGCTTCACATCCACATCCCTTGCGGAGGCCAAGATCGGGACCGTGGACATGAAGACCGTATTCGAGAAATACTGGCGTACCAAGGAGGCCGAATCGAAGATGAGCGAGATTCGTGCGGGCGTGAAACGCGAACTCGACGACCGCAACGAGGCGCGGAAGACGCTCGAGGCCGAGATCACCAAGCTCAACGAGCAGCTCAAGCAGCCGGAACTCAGCGCAAAAAAGAAGGAGGAAACCTCTGGCGATCGTGAAAAGAAAATCGGCCAGTGGCAGGCCATGATGAAAGACCTCCAAGCTTACCAGCAGGAGAAGGAAAAGTCCGTGCAGGATCAGACACTCCGTATCCGCAACGGCATCGTGGACGAGATCAAGAAAGTCGTGGACGACATCGTGAAGAGTGAGAATTACGACCTGGTCCTGGACACCTCCGGCAACAGCATCAACAACGTCCCCGTGGTGATGTTCGCCAAGAGCAGTTACGATTTCACGAAGGCTGTCATTGACCGGCTGAACGCCGACCGCAAATCGGCGGCTGCCGCCGACGACAAGAAGCCTGAAAAGAAGGACAAGTAACCCGGCTGTGGATATCTCTGTCACCGAACTGGCCGCCTTTATCGGCGGCCAGCTTGTTTCCGGGGTGGATGGTTCCGCCAGGGTCACTGGGGTCGCGGCGCTTGAGGACGCGGGCGCGCACGACGTGACCTTTTTCAACAACCCGAAATACCTGCAGAAGCTCCGTGCCTCCCACGCCGCGGCTGTGCTGGTTCCTTTGGACTTCGCCGAGGATGTCCCGCCCATCTGCATCCGGTGCGAAAATCCGACGGTGTCTTTTACGAAGGTCATCGAGCGGCTCACACCACCGCCCGTGAAGTTTGCCCCGGGAATTCATCCCACCGCGGTGCTCGGGCACGAGGTGAAACTCGGCGCCGATGTGAGCATCCAGCCGTACGCAGTAATCGAGAACGGGGCGCAAATCGGGGATCGCACGGTGATCGGCGCCCATTGCTACATCGGCCATCACGTGCGGATCGGGGAGGGCTCCACTCTTGGCCCCCGGGTGATGATCGGCACCCGGTGCATTGTCGGGAACCGTGTAATTCTCCATACGGGAGTGGTGTTGGGGACAGACGGATTTGGCTATGACTTCAAAGATGGCCGGTATGTCAAAGTGCCACAGGTTGGAATTGTGCAAATAGATGATGATGTGGAGATTGGGGCGAATTCCTGCATTGATCGGGCGCGGTTTGGCCGAACTTGGGTTCAGGAGGGCTGCAAGATAGATAATTTGGTGCAAGTGGGTCATAATGTGGTGATTGGAAAGCATTCCATTGTCTGCGGACTGGTCGGGATTGCCGGGAGTGTTACGCTCGGAAAATACGTCACGCTAGCCGGTCAGGCAGGCGTCTCCGGGCACTTGGAGATCGGGGATCAGGCGATCGTCAGTGCTGGCTCAGGGGTTACTAAGTCCATTGCCCCCAATAAGTTGGTGATGGGGTATCCAGCTGCCGATGCGAAGGAGTGGCGGGAACAGGTGGCCCATCTTCGCAGCCTCGGGAAACTCAAGGCCCGGGTGCGCGCTTTGGAGCAGCGACTCGGGGAAACCGGGAAAAGTTTGCCCCCGGAGCCCTGAGCGCTTGCCGTCCCGGGATGTGCGCCTAGTTTTCACGCGGATCATTGGTCCCGTGATGAACAAGCGCAAGACTCCACACCCAAAAAAGCGGAAGCCCGTGGCAAAACAAGCGCCGCGGAAAAGGCATTCGCTCGCACCGCGAGGCGCCGTCCAGACGCAGTTCGAGTTTGGCTCGGACGGCGTGTACTATGACTTGCAGGCAATCTTCGACCGCTTGAACAAACGCTATTTCCGCAACCGGCTCCGCCATTACACGATCAAGTGGGCGCGCAAGCGCAGCCGGAAGCCCGCCCGCTACATTGTGTTTGGGTGCATCCAGGAGGAGGATCGCGAAATCCGGATCAATCGCCTCCTCGACCGCGATTTCGTCCCGTGGTGGTACGTGGAATACGTCGTCTTCCACGAAATGTTGCATGCAATCGTGCCGGATGAATTCGACGGTTCGGGCCGGCGGCGCATCCATCACGAGCGATTCCTCGCGCGGGAACGCCGCTACCGGAATTTCAAGGCGGCAACGGCGTGGGAGACTGAAAACCTCGGGCGTTTCCTCCGCTGAACGCGCTACGGCTTGAGCGCTGCGATGTAGCCCCTGCCCACGGCGGTCGGCTTCTGCGCCACCCACTCGAAGCCTGCGTCCGACAAATACCGGCGAATTTCGGCGACCGAGTAGCATCTGCCCTCGGTGATGTTCATCAGCAGCGCGGAATACTCCGCAATGTGCAGCGGCCCGTTTTTTTCCACATTGATGAACGCATCATGCACCACCACCAGGCCGCCTGATGGCAGCGCGGCATGTGACTTCGCGAGCAGCGCCCGGACTTCCGGCTCGTCCCAATCGTGCAGCACGTTCGACCAAAGGTGCGCGTCGAACCCGCCGGGCAACGCGCCCTTGAAAATATCCCCGGCGATCACTTCGACCCGCGCGCTGCATTGCTGCTTTTCGATGCACTCGCGTGCGATGCGGTCCACCGGCGGGCGCTCCAGGACTGCGGCGCGAAGATCCGGGTTCGCCGCCGCAATGCAACAGGCGTAAATCCCGCTCCCGCCCGCGATGTCCAGCAGCGCCTTGCACCCGCTGAGGTCGAGACCCTTCGCCAGCGCCGGCCCGAGCAGAACCCCGCGGCAATCCATCGCCGCTGTGAATTGCGCGGCAAAATCCGGGCGCTCCATCGCCTGCGCCCAGGCTTGCGGGTCGTAGCTGCCCCAGTTGGCCGGCTTGCCCGTCCTCAAGACCTTCAGCATGTCGAGCGTCGGCCCGCGATCCTTCATCGAGGCGTAATACGGGGCGAGATTGAACCGCGAGCCCGCCACCAGGTGCTCGCGCGCACGGAGCGTGAGATGAAAACAACCCCCGCTCTGTGTCACGAGACCCTGCGCCGCAAGCAGCGTCATCATCACATCCGCAGGCCGCGGATGGATCCCGAACTGCGCGCAGATCGCGCCGAGCGTGCCGGGGTGCTCCGCCAGCCACGTGAAAAAATCCAGGTGCGCGATCGCAACCGCCAGCAAATCCACCGCCGCGATGCCATCCCGATGCCGGTATAGTGGGAGAGGATCCGACACGGGCTCATCGAGAATGTGATTCATGTCCCACGCATACAGCGCGGCACCCGTCGCAATCAACCGCCATGCCCGGCTAAATGAGCCGGAACCGCGCGAGATCCTGCGAATCCACCATGCCGGCAGGCCGGCCTTCCGCGTCCACAACCACGAGGTCGTCAATCCGGTGCGATTCGAGAATGTGCAACACCTCGACCGCGAGCGCACCCGCGCGGATCGTGATGGGCTTCGGCGTCAGGAACGGCGCGACCGGCAGCTCCAGCAGATTCGGATTCGTCGCCAGGTGCCGCGCAAAATCCCCCTGCGTGAAAATGCCCGCAAGCACGCCATCCGCGCCCACGGCGATCGCGCTCCCGGCGCGCCGGCGCGCCATTTCGAGAAGCACGTCACGCACAACCGCATCCGGCGCGATGCACGCCATCTGGTCGGCCCCGCGCATGATGTGCTCGACGGTGAGGAGCAGCGTGCGGCCGAGCTTTCCGGACGGGTGATACTTCGCGAAGTCCTCGCGCGTGAATCCCCTCGCCTCGAGCAGCGCCATCGCCAGCGCATCGCCGAAGATCAGCATCGCCGTCGTGCTCGCCGTCGGTGCGAGTTCGAGCGGACACGCCTCGCGCTCGACGGACGCATCGAGATGAATGTGCGCGTTTTTCGCCATGAACGATTTCGGATTTCCCGTCATCGCGATGATCCTCACGTCAAATCGCGCGATCGCCGGGAAGACGTCCATCAGTTCATCCGTCTCCCCGCTGTTGCTCAGGGCGAGGATCACATCGCCGTCGCACACGATGCCGAGGTCCCCGTGCAGGGCGTTGAGCGCGTTCAGCATCACCGCTGGAGCGCCGGTGCTCGTGAGCGTGGCGGCGATCTTCGCGCCGATGTGGCCGCTTTTTCCCACGCCGACCACCACCACCTTGCGCTGGCGCTCCACTGCCTCGCGCAGCGTCTCGACCGCATGCGCAAACGACTCCCCGAGCCGCTCGCCCACCCGGCGGGCCTCGGCCACCTCCAATTCAAACACGCGCCTGCCGCGCTCGATATGCGTGGAGGATGGAGATGGTGCTTGTGATGACATGCGGAATCAGACATTACGCGGCATCCCCCGTTGCTGAAAATGCCCAATTCTGACAGCCCGCCCGAGACCCCGCTCGTGGCGAGTTACATTGTTACGTTCCTCAAGCCCGAGATGCTGCACGTGTACCGGCAGGTTCGCCGGTTGTCGCGCTGGCGCACCCTCGTGATCTGCCAGAAGCGTGAAAACGAAAAGGCGTTCCCGTTTTCCGCGATCCGCATCATCCCAAAGCCGTGGTCGCACCAGTTCCGCCGTGTCTGGCAGAAGCACGTGCAGCGGGCTCCAATCACGATCTACCAAAGCGAGGCGCAGCGGCTCCGCAGGGAAATCTTTGAATCGGGCGCGCGGCTGCTGCACGTGTACTTCGGCCACATCGGAGTGCATCTCCTCCCGCTGCTCGAGATCGCGCCGGTGCCCTTCGTCGTGAGCTTCCACGGCGCGGATGCGCAGGTGGATCTCCACCGCCCGAAGCACCGCGCCGCAATGCAGCGGGTGTTCGCGCTCGCGAAATTCATCCTCGTGCGAAGCAACTCGCTCGCAGACCGCATCGTCGAAGCCGGGTGCCCGCGCGAAAAAATCCGCCTGAACAGAACCGGCCTGCCGCTCGAAAGAATCCCCTTCCGCCAGCGCACAGCCCCGGTGGACGGCGCATGGAACTGCCTCCAAGCATGCCGGTTGATCGAGAAAAAGGGACTGTTCACCACCCTTCGCGCATTTGCGACATTCGCCGCGAAGTGGCCAAAAGCCACACTCGTTTTCGCCGGCAACGGCCCCCTCCGGGACAAGCTCTGGAAACTCGCCCTCGACCTCGGCCTCGGAGGCCGCGTCACCTGCACCGGATTTCTCAGCCAGGACGAACTGCGCGCCCTTTATTCAAAAGCGGACATGTTTCTCCATCCCAGCGAACTCGGCAGCGATGGCGACCAGGAAGGCATCCCGAACTCGATCCTCGAGGCGATGGCCTGCGGCACCCCGGTGCTCGCAACCCGGCACGGCGGCATCCCGGAGGCTGTCGAGGATTGCGTCAGCGGCCTCCTCACACCCGAACGCGACGACGAGGCGCTTGCCGCCGGGATGCTCGCGCTCGCAACCGACTCCGAGCGCTATACCGCGATGAGCAAAGCCGCCGCAGCCCGCATCGCCACGATGTTTGACATCAAGGCCACCGTGCGCGTGCTCGAGGACATCTACGACGAGGCCGTGCGCTGAGCGCGCGCTTTCCAAAGCCCCGCACCCTGCTACGTTCCCGCATCATGAAACTCGCCCTGGCTCTCATCGCCGCATTCGCACTGCCGGTCTTCGCGCAGGAGGACAAAGCTGAAAAGAGCGACAAGGATTCGCCCTACGAGCAGATCAAGCTGCTCTCGACTGCCATCGAAATGATCCGCCAAAACTACGTGGACGAGGCAAAAATCGGCTACCAGAAGCTCATGCGCGCGGCGTTGCGCGGGATGCTCCAGAGCCTCGACCCCCACTCGCAATTCATGGAGCCCACGAGCTTCGAAGACATGAAAGAGGACACCGAAAGCCGCTTCGGCGGCCTCGGACTCCACGTGACTGAACGCGACGGCGACCTCATCATCGTTGCCCCGATGGAAGACTCCCCCAGCTTCCGCGCCGGCATCCTGCCCGGCGATCAGATCATCAAGATCAACGGCCAGAGCACCGAGCGCATGGGCATCTCCGATGCGTTCGAGAAACTGCGTGGCACTGTCGGCACCAAGGTCACCCTGACGATCCTCCGCCCCGGCACCAAGGAGATCAAGGAGTTCGAACTCGTCCGCGAAAACATCAAAGTGTGGAGCGTGAAGGACGCGAAGATGCTGCCCCCCGGCATGAGCGGGGAATCCAAGATCGGCTACGCGCGGATCACACAATTCAACGCACCCACCGCCGAGGAACTCGCGAAGAAACTCGATGAACTCGAGAAACAGGGCATGCAGGCATTCATCCTCGACCTGCGCTTCAACCCCGGCGGCCTCATCAATTCCGCCGTGGATGTCGCCGGCATGTTCCTCCCGCCGGCCACCGTGGTCTGCACCACCGAGGGACGCGTGGCGTCGCAGTCGCGCAAATACACCGCCAACCCCGCGCTCCGCCGCCGTGCAAACTACCCGCTCGCTGTGCTCATCAATTTCGGTAGCGCGAGCGGTAGCGAGCTTGCCGCCGGCGCCCTCAAGGACACCAACCGCGCCATCATCGTCGGCGAGACGAGCTTTGGAAAAGGCAGCGTCCAGAGCATCATGCCGCTGCCCGACGGTTCCGCCGTGCGCCTCACCACGGCGAAGTATTACACGCCAAGCCACAATCTCATCCACGAGCACGGCATCGCGCCCACCATCCGCGCGGGAATGACATCCGAGCAGGAACGCCAGCTCATGGTTTCCCGCCGCGAAAACCTCACCGAGGAGCAGCGCAAAAAAGACCTCTCCGGCTTCCGCGACACCCAGCTCGAGCGCGCCGTGGACTCGCTCAAGGGCGTGCTCGTTTATCGCGAACGCACGGGAAACTGACCGCCTCCGCGGACGAATTCCCGGCCCATGCCACTCATTCTCGCGATCGAGACTTCGTGCGACGAAACGGCCATCGCCATCCTGCGCGATGATGCGATGCTTGCGAGCGAGGTCGCCTCGCAAATCGCGCTCCACGCCGAATACGGCGGCGTCGTCCCCGAGGTCGCCTCGCGCAACCACCTCCGCACCCTTCGCCCCGTGCTGGACGCCGCGCTTGCAAAAGCGCGCATCGCCCTCCCCGACGTGGACGCCTTTGCCGCGACCCGCGGCCCCGGCCTCGCCTCCTCGCTCATGATCGGCATGTCCGCGGCCAAGGGCCTCGCCGTGGGATTCGGAAAACCGTTCCTCGCGGTGAACCACATCGAGGGCCATCTGCTGTCGCCGTTTTTCGGAAAAGGCGGTGTCCGTCCCGCAGTCGGCCTCGTCGTCAGCGGCGGCCACACGTTGCTCGTGGATGTCACCGGCGCCGGCCAGTACCGGCTGCTCGGTGGCACCGTGGATGACGCCGCAGGCGAGGCTTTCGACAAGGTCGGCAAGCTGCTCGGCGTTCCCTACCCCGGCGGGCCGAACGTCAACCGCCTGGCACACGGCGGCAACCCGGCGGCATTTGATTTTCCACGGTCCATGCTTCACTCGGACGACTTCGCCTTCAGCTTTAGCGGCTTGAAAACGAGCGTCCGCTATCTCCTGCCAAAGCTCGTCGGCGCACCGCTCGCCGACGTGTGCGCCTCCTTCCAGGAAGCCGTCGTGGACGTGCTGGTCGCGAAGTCTCTCCGCGCCGTCCGCCAGCTCGGCCGGGCGACCCTCGCGGTCAGCGGCGGCGTGAGCTGCAACACCCGCCTGCGGGAGAAACTTGCGGGCGCCTGCACCGCCGACGGCATCGAACTTCTCATCGCGGAGCCAGCGCTCTGCACCGACAACGCCGCGATGATCGCGCATGTCGCCGCTCTTCGGCTCGCGGCCGGTGAAGCCAGCGAGCTGACGTGCGACATTGATCCAAACCTCCGCCTCGCGACAGCCTGAGGCGCCGCGCTAAATTTCCGCAAGCGGCTCCTTCGCGTCGCCGAAGGTGCCGGGGCGCACGCCCATTTTGTCCATGAGCGAGAGGTAAAGGCGGCACATCTGGCGGTTTGGTTTGCCTTTGTAATCGAGGATCCGGCCGCCTTTGATTTTTCCGCCGCCACCACCGAGCAGGACGACTGGGAGCTGCGATGCGTCGTGATTTCCGGTGAGCATCGAGGACGTGTAGAGCAGCATCGTGTTGTCGAGCAGCGTGCGTTCGCCTTCCTGGATGGCGTCCATTTTCGCCGCGATGTAGGCGAGCTGCTGGAGGAAAAATGCGTTCACTTTCAGCCAGTCCGCTGTGTCGCTGTGCGAGAGCAGATGGTGGATCATGTAGTCCACGCCGAGGTTCGGGAAGCGGAGCGAGCTGTGATCGTTGTTGAGCTTGAGCGTGCAGAGGCGCGTCGTGTCGGTCTGGAACGCGAGCACGAGGATGTCGCTCATCAGCCGCATGTGCTCGCCGATGTCCTGCGGGATGCCGTCGGCGGGGCGCGGGATGTTTGGCTTCGCCAAAGTCGGGCGCCAGCCTTGCAGTTCGCCGCGCTTGCCGGCGTTCTCGATGCGCGTCTCCACCTCGCGCACGGAGTCGAGATATTCGTCGAGCTTCTGCTGGTCGCGCGTGCTGATGTGGCCGCGCACGTCCTTCGCGTCGGCGAGCACGGCGTCGAGCACGCTCTTGTCGCCGCGCTGCACCTCATCCTTGAAAAGCCGGTCGAATGCGAGCGCGGGATACAGCTCGAGCGGCGTGGGCGTCGTCGGCGAACTCCACGAGATGTGCGAGCTGTAAAGCATCGAGTAATTCTTATGCACCGAGGGATTCGACTGCTCGCAGCCGAGGACGAGGCTCGGCACTTTTGTCTCACGCCCGTATTTCTGCGCGAGGAGCTGGTCCACGCTCGTGCCGCTGCGGATTTCGCCACCGGACGCAAGCGGTGCGCCGGAGAGCATGTTGCCGGTCATTGAGCTGTGGATGTTCCCTTTCAGCGCCTCGGCGTTGAACAGCCCGCGGATGAAAAGCATCTTCTCGCGATGCGGCATGAGCGGCGCGAGCACCTTGCCGAGTTCCATCGCCTTGCCCTCGCCCTTCGCCCACCACTCACGGCTGTGAAAACCGTTGCCCGAAAACATCACTGCCAGCCGCACCGGCGCCTCGCTCGATTTCCCGCGCGGCTCGTCGCCCCAAACGCGGTAGGATTCCATCCAGGGAAGCGCCATGGTGACGCCGACGCCGCGGAGAAATGCGCGGCGGGTGAAGCGGTGAGTGTTCATAACTGTGCCCATGTTACTCGTCTGATTTGCATTCGCGACCTCGGATTTCGCGGAACTGTCGGCTCGTGACGATGCGTTCGATGGCGAGGCCGATGCGGTCTTCCTTGGAAAGGGCGGCCTGGATTTCCTCGATGAGCGGCATGTCCGAAAGCTGCACGCCGCGGCCCAGCGCGTAGCCGAGCAGCTTGCGGGTGAATTGCTTCACGAAGGCGTCGCGGCGTTTGGTAAGAAGGTAGTCGCGCACGCCGGGGAGGCCGTCGAACTCGGTGCCGTCGGCCAGCTTGGTCTTCGTGTCGGCGCTGGCGCGCAGGGCGCCGATGGCGTCGTAGCGTTCGAGCGCGAAGCCGAAGGGATCAATGCGCTGGTGGCAGTTCGCGCACTTCGGATCGCTGCTGTGCTTCTCGGTGAGCTGGCGGTCGGTGAGACCCTGCGGGACTTCGTCGGGCAATTGCGGCACGTCTTTTGGCGGGCGCGGGAGGCGCTCGCCGAGCAGCGTTTCGCAGAGCCAGTTGCCGCGCAGGATCGGGCTGGTGCGCGAGGCGCCGCTTTGCTTCGCGAGCGTGGCGGCAAAGGCGAGCACGCCGCCGCGGCCCTGCGCGCGGACTCCGTCCACGCGCTGCCAGTCGGTGCCTTGCGCGACGATGCCGTAGTGTTTTGCGAGCGCGCCGTTCACGAAAACATGGTCGGCATCGAGCAGCGAGCGCACGCCCGCGTCGCGCTGGAAGAAGTCGGTGAAAAACCGCGCCGGCTCCTCGGCCATCGCGCCCTTCAGCGCGGCGAATGTTGGGAAATGCCGCTCGCTCTTTTCATCGAGCGTTGCGAAATCGCGGACGTGCAGCCATTGCGTGCCGAACTCGACCGCGAGCCGCCGCACGCGCGCGTCGCGCAGCATCCGGCGCGTCTGCGCGACGAGCGTGGCGGGGTCGCGCAGCTTGCCCGCGGCGGCGAGCGCGGACAGCTCGGCGTCGGGCGCGCTCGACCACAGGAAATAGCTCAGCCGCGTCGCCAGCTCGAAGTCGTTCACCGGCGACTGCGCGGGGCCGGGCGATGGGCGCTCCATTTTGTAAAGGAAAGCGGGCGCGACAAAGACGCGCGCGAGCGTCATGCGCAGCGCGGCGTCGTGCGGCAGCTCGTCGGCGCGGAGTTTTTTGTAAAGCACGCGCAGCTCGTTTTTCTCCGCGTCGGTGAGCGGGCGGCGCCACGCGCGCTGCGCGAAATCGAGCACGGACTCCACTTGCCGAGGCTGCGTTTCGATCAGCCGTTGCTTGAACGTGGCGGCGTTCTCTTTGATGGCCACTCCCACGGGGATCAGCCGCTTGTCGCCCTTCGGCGCGTCCGGGCCGTCCTGCGAGGAGTACTGCCAGATCTGATCGAACGCATCCACGAGCGTCAGCGCGTCGCGGCTGATGAAGCGCAGCTCGTCCCACAGCCGGTCCAGCTTCGCCTTCTGCGTTTCGTCGAGCATCAGCCGCGCGAGGTGGTCGTCCTCGCGGTGGAAAAGCGTGAGCGTGACCACTTCATCCACCGGCACGATCTTCGTGTAGCAAAGCGCCGCCGGGAACATCCGCCGAAATTCCTCGAGCGCGGCCTCGATCCGTTTGCGCGCCGCGCCGCCTTCGCTCGCCACGATCGGCGTGCCGAAAACCGCCGTGTTGCTCGAAGTCCACGCGCCGCTGTCGAATGCAACCGTCTTGCCGGTCGGGCGCAGCCCGGATGCGGGCGCCGGCTTGGTCGTGAGGACTTGGAGTTGCACGCTGCCCTCCGTGCCAGTCTCGCGGTGCAAAGTTCCCGTCGTCACGAACTCGCAGCCGGCCACGAGATCCGCGGGCAATTTCACCTCGATGACCGCCGGCGCGCGCACGCAGAGATGCGCCGTGTCGAGCGCGGCGCCGTTCGGGTGTTTGCCGAAAAGCGCGGCACCCACGCCGAAAACGCCGCCCTTCGCGTCCCTGCCGTCGCTCGCATCCTTCGATCCCGCGCGCACGAGCGGACCGTTCAACGACGTGAGCTGCTTGTAGAGCGCCGCATCCGGCGAGTCCTTCGCGAGCGCGGCGATTCCATCCAGCAACAGCCGCTGCACATCCGCCGCGAGCTTCGCCTTTTCCGCCGCGCCCGCCGACTGCCACTTCGCCAGCAGCGACCCTGCCGGGATCACCGACACCGCGGCGCCACCGTCCGGCTCGCTGTAAAAATGCCACACCGCGGCGTTGCCGAGCGCGTCGGCGTGCGGATTGCCGGCCAGGATGTCCGGCGAGATTTCCTTCGCGAGATTCCACGACTTCCCGCCGCCCGCGACCGTGAAATCCACGCTCGTGAGATCGCACGAATGATTCCCGTCGCGCGGCCCGATGACGAGCGAGACGAGATCGCCCGCACCCACGGTGATATTTTCCACCGGCCCGAATTTCACCTCACCGCCGCCCTGCGCGACGCCCGCCGCGAGACGCTGCCGCGCGCCGCCGCGCCGGAGTTCGAGCGACCACGTCACGCCGTTCCCGCACTCGGGGTGCGCGTGCTGCACGACGCCCTCGATGCGCATCGCGCCCGCGACCGGCGAGCGCCAGCCGATGCACGCGCGCAGCTTCGGCGACGGATGCACGACGACGCTGTGCGGCTTCACGTTGCCGGGGACGCGCACATGCTGGCCGCTGGAATTCGCAATCACGCTGAGCGCGTCCTTGCCCGTCCAGCCCTTGATGAAATCATAGTTCTCCGACTTCTCCGACTTGCCCGTGATGTAAGCATCAATCCGCGCCTCGCCGCCGATGCCGAGGTAGCCGAGCCACGCCGCGAGCACCGCCGGCTCGACGCCATGCTTCTTCGCGAGCGCCGCCAAATCGAGGGAAGCGCCGCCCTCCGCCGCCGCCGTGAGGCATTTCGCCGTCGTGGAAAAGATGCGCTCGCGCTGCGTGCTGAGCGCGCTCACCACGGCGAGCACATCGCGCAGCCGCAAGTCGGGCCGCCCCGGCGCGACGAGGCGCGGGTTTTCCCACACCACGAAATCGCCCGCGTTGCCATCGCCCGCGTCCGACGCGGCGAGGTAGAGCGTGACCTCCCCGCCATCCTTCGGCGTCGAGAGTTTCATCCGCAATTCCTGCTGCGACACGAGCGGCGTCACCGCCTCCATCCACGACTTCGGCGCGCCGACTTTGCCGATGTGGCCCACGTTACTGAAGTTCCACAGCGACTTCTGCCACACGCCGATTTCCGCCACCATCGCCGGCACATTCTCCGGCTTCGCCACGCGCCAGCGCGCCCGCAGCCCGTCGAGCAAAAGCGACGGCTCCTGCGAGTTCATCAGCTTCACCAGCGAGCCGAGATACTTCGCGCTCAGGCCGCGCTCACGCGCCACCGCGTCCACGGCTTTCGTCCCATCGCGCAACTCCAGCGAGGCCGTGAGATACCGCTCCAGCGGCAGGCTCCCGTCCCTGTTCTTGTCGAGCGCGATGCCCCGCTGCGTCACCGTCTCCGCGCCAACCGGCGAGGTGAAGCTCGCGTAAAGTCCGCGGATGGCCGCCAGCTTTTCCTCCGTCCAATCGCGCTGCGACGTGTGCGGCGAGAACGCGATGCCGTCCGGCAACAGCACGGCGTGCTCGG
Source organism: Prosthecobacter debontii (assembly GCA_945861385.1). GTDB lineage: Bacteria > Verrucomicrobiota > Verrucomicrobiia > Chthoniobacterales > Chthoniobacteraceae > SXWH01. Next base: position 17,327 of record CAMAUI010000040.1, on the reverse strand, counting down.
CGATGCCCTTCGCGGCATCGAGGTACTTCGTGAGCAGCGCGGGCGACATCACCAGCGCCGCGCCCGTGTTCGTGAAGCCCTCGCCCGCCGCGCCGTCCGTGGGAAACTCGCGCGCCGGCTCCAGCGTCGCCACGCCCGTGAGGTCGCGCGCCGTGTGGGTGAACTCCGCGTTCGACAGCCGCCGCAGCACCACCGGCCCCGGATCGCCCGCACGCTCGCGCGCCAGCGTATCGAGCGCGCTTTTCACCCATGCCACGAGCCGCGCGCGCTGCTCCGGCGAAGGCTGTGGCTTGTCCTTCGGCGGCATCTCGCCGAGCGCGAACTGCTCCTCCACGAGCTGCCACACCTTCGCATCCTTCCTCACCGCCGCGAACGAAGTGAACCGCTCCAAATCCAGGTCGCCCTTCTGCTTTTCCGTCGAGTGGCACTTGAGGCAAAACTCCCGCAGCAGCGGCTTGATCTCCTTGTCAAACGCCGCCGCGCCATCCTGCGCAACGCCGGCGTGCCCGCCGAGGATCGCGAGCAACATCAGATGGAAAATCGTCGCCGCTTTCCGGGAAGCGCTGGAGGCTGCTGCGGTCATTGGCTCATGGTGCTGCACTGGCGCGGAGCCGGGCTTGCAAACACCCTGTGCTCCACCACGCGTCAGGTGCGATCCTCACCGCGCGGAATGAATTTCCGGCTTTGCAGAAGCCCCCTTGCCTCGGGATCAACCTCCCCCATGTCCACCATGTCGAGGTCCGAGGAGGTGTAGGCGCTCTGATATTTTGCGAGATTTTCGTTCGCAATGAACTCTGGATGCTCGACGAGCACGTCGTACGGGCCTGGGCGGCTGAAAATTTTTGCCATGATCGGCACGAGATCCAGGACGAACAGCGTCCCAAAAATCACGAGGAACTGGAAAAGGCCGGCGATCCATTTGTAGCCCTGCTCGCCGCGCTCGGTGTCGGCGGCATCGGGTGCGGGGAGAAAGATCACTTTGTAGAGAGCCACAGTCTCCTCCATCGGATCGAGCACGCCGCTGATCTGCGCCTCGCGGCGGGCGATCTGCGGGAGGTGTGTCTCGGAGTGCCGTTTTTGCGCGATCGCAAGATCCTCCTCCTGGGCGGCGACATGCTCCTTGAGTTTGTCGAGCCGCACTGTGTGAGCAGCTTCCATCTGCGAAATCTGCGCGACCACCTTGGCGAGCCGGTCCTTGCGGACGCGCTCCTTCTCCTCGCCTTCCGCGACAAATGCCGCGCGCTTCGAGCTGAGCGCGTCGAGGTAGCTGTTCTTGTCCGTCAGGCGTGAGGCCGCAAGCTGCCGGTCACTGGCGAGAAGCGCCTCGTGCTGGGCTTTCTCAGTCGCCTCGAGACTGCGGATTTCCACGACTACTGCGCGATCGCGGGCCTGCATGTCCTTGAGACGCGGCCCTTCACCGGGTTTCTTTTTTTCGGGATAGAATTCATTGGGCTGCCCAAGCGCCTCGCGTGCGATCGCCTCCACGAGACGCCGGTGCATGTCCTGTTTCGCCTCCAGCGTAGTGCTTGTCTTTGCAAGGGTTTCCTTCTGCGCGTCTATCTGGGCGAGCACGCCGCGTGTGGCGCCACTCGCCGGCGCGACAAAATCCGGTTCGCCCGCCTTGCGGCGCTCCTCCTCCATCCGATCATCCGCGTAGCCCTCCGGGTTGAGGATCACCTTTTGCAATTCGGGCAACTGCGCCGTCAGCGCATCGTGCCCAGTCGTGAATTCGCCCACCACCCGGGCGCGCTCGGTTTCCCCGTCTTCGCGGATCTTTTTTAGTGTCTCCCGCAACGCTGTCCTTCCAGTGGCCTCGTCGGTGCGGAGGGCGTTCAACACGGTCTGCACCTCGGCCTGAAAACGGGCACGGATCGCAGGCCGGTACTGGTCGAGGCAGAAGGGAAATGAGATCGCCACGCTCACCACGGTGGCCAGGCCGAAGCGGAAGCAGACCTGCAGGAACTTCCGCCAGAACGGCTGGAACGGCCGGTAGGTGGCGAGCAGGATGCGGTCGGTGTTCATGATGACAAACGCCCACGCCAGCGATAGCAGCACCACCGACATCCACGGCGGTTCATGAAAGCGGCTCTTCGCGTAAAAGACCATCCCGAGAAAGGACATCACCGTCGGGATCAGCACCGTCGAGCCCAGCACTGCGATGCGCTCGCGTTCCGCCGGCGGACAATGGCGGAGCGTTTCCCAGCGTGCGCCGGCAAGCCAGTAGAGCGGGCGCATCCAGCGGTCCCATCGCCCCGGGCTCTCGGTGTCGGTGGCGGAAATGTTCGGGTCAGGTTGCCAGTGCATGGACGGTTGGGTTTGGGTTTGGACGCTCAGTGTGATTCATCGTGCCAATCGCGCTGTTGCGCGTCTCTTAGCCCGGCGGCGTTGTTTTCGTGATCTCCACGGTCGGCGGCGGAGAAGGTCCTCATCATCGAGGCCAGTGGTGGTCTTTGCCAGGCCGGGTCGTGCTGCGCGGCGGGGCGGCTGTCTGCGGAACCCCCTTCACCGATTTTCGGGGTGGCTGGAAACGAGTTTCTCCCTTCCAAGATCGAGGAGCTTCCGTTCCGCGCGGGTGAGCGAGCCCATTCCCTCGCGGGCGATTTTTTCCAGGACGGGATCCACTTCCGATGCGATGAACTCCCCCGAATCCATCCGCGCCAGCCGCACATCCCGCTCCCGTCTTTCCGCCTTGCGGCGCTGAAGCCACGATTGCCTCCCGAAGCCCAGCGATCGCGCGCAGATCCAGCCCAGCACACTGCCCGCGAGAATCCCCGCGGGACCGACCTCGCCAAAATCCCCCATGGCGAGCGCCACGGCGGCGGCGGCGGCGACCGGGAGTGCGATCCACTTTACGCGGAAGCGCACCGGCAACACAAAGAACAGCAGAATGCGCTGCTCCAACTCCGGGAGTATCGTGGCGTAGGCAGCGAGCACGGCAGCGGTGACTGCGGAGAAGCCGAGCACCGCCCCGCCATGGAGCGCGAACCAGTTGACCGCGCCGCCGAGCAGGCCCGCGGTGATGCAGAGCGCGACAAACGGCCCGCGCCCGATGATCGGCTCCACCTCCCGGCCCGCGAAATAGAACACGAGGACATTCGCCAGGAAGTGCAGCGCGTTCACATGGAAAAGCTGGTGCGTGAAAAAGCGCCAGTACTCGCCGGCATGGACGCCCGCCGCATCGAGCTGCAAGCCCAGGCGCACGTCGGGAATCTCAAAAGTCCACAACACCAACTGAGCCGCCGCCCAGCCGCCGAGCATGCTGGTGATGAACCACACCGCACGTGGGCTGCCGGATGCCCAAGTGCGCGGATGGACCTTCGTCTGTCGTCGCGGGAGGCTCATACACTTGCCCGACGCTACGCCCGGCGATGCCGTTGGCAACGGCGAAAAATCATGGAACGCAGATTCGCAACCGGCCCTTGATGCCAAACGTCACCGGAAGCACGCCCGCAAGTTCGCCATCCACCTCCACCGGCACTTCCTGGTCGCTGCTCACGCGCAGCTCAGGCGTCTGGAAATATTGCACATCCGCCATGTCCGTATGCCGCCCGATGAGCACGCCGCCCAGGTAGCGCACGATGTCGAGGTAGCCGAGATTTTTGAAAATCACCACGTCGAGCAATCCATCATCCGGGCGGGCATCGGGGAAAAGGACGATCTTCGCGCCGTAGAACCGCCCGTTGCCGACAAGGACGAACGAGCCCTCGCGGGTGCGCCCGCCCGCCTCGACCACGAGCCTCGGCGGCGTGCGCGACGCCACATGCGCGGCGCTGATGAGGTAGCTCAGCGGCCCGAGCGCCCGCTTTGCTTCCCACGTCGTCTCCTTTACGATCTGCGCATCGAGGCCCACGCCGGCGAGCTGGATAAAATGGGCGTCGTTCGCAGCGGCGAGGTCAATCTCGCGCATCGTCCCCCGCCCGATCACCGACCATGCCTCGGCAAGATTCGCAGGGAGCTGGTGCTCCCGCGCAAAGACATTCATCGTTCCGACCGGGATCACGCCGAGGGCCGTCTCGCTTCCGGCGAGACCGTTCACCACCTCATTGACCGTGCCATCGCCGCCAGCCGCGACGACCATGCGGAAACCCTCGCGGGCGGCATCCGCCGCCAGCAGCCGTGCGTCGCCGGGGTTCGCCGTCAGCCGCAGATCCGCGGAAGGCGCAATCTTGAACAGATCATCGGCGAGGCTTTGGGCGCGCTCGCCGTGGGCTCGCGGATTCAGGATGACAGCGATCTCAGGCACGGTGGGTAGTTCCTTTGCACCGGGCGGCCATGATTTTCCAGTGCGGATTGAACGCCACCGGCAGCGCACGGGTCACTCGGTGCATTTAACATCGGACCAACCGCCAAAGCCACCTTTCCCTTTCCGCAAAGACCTCATAATGTCCCGCGTAGTGAAACGCCTCGTAAAAATCCTGCTCATCACCACGCTCGTGGTGGTCGTGCTGCTTTTCGCGGGGGTCTGGTATCTCAACCACTGGCTGAAGTCCCCGGCGACCCACGCGCGTGTCGAGCGGGAACTGAGCAAGGCGGTGAAGCTCCCGCTAAAATTCGACTCGCTCACCCTCTCGCTCTGGGGCGGGCTCGAGGCCCGCGGCGTCAGCGTTCCGGACAAAAAAGGGAACTTCTTCGAGGCGCCAGCCTTCAAGGCGAAGCACCGGCTGCGCTCGCTCATCGCGGGGAGGTTTATTTTCGAGGAGATCACCGTGGACGCGCCGAAATTCGTCATCCACCAAAAGCCCGACGGAACATGGGCCGCACCTGAACTGCCCAAGGATCCCAATGCCGCCCGCGACGCGGAAAAAAAGAAGCCCGAGCCGCCGAAGGATCCGAATGCCCCGAAGCCCGCGCCCAAGCCACGGAAGGAGTCCGATGTGGTGATCGAGAAAATCAGAATCCGGGACGCAAGCGTGGAGATGATAGACAAGGACGGGAAACCGTTCGCGAGCGCGCAGGGTGTGCGAATCGTGCTCAACGACGCACGGGAGGAGAAAATCGAAGGTCATGTGAGCGCGAGCCGCGTGGTGTTGCACGGCTGGCTGGCGATTTCCAATTTCAGCGCGGGCGTCAGCAAATCGGAGGAGAAGGGGCTCATCATCCCGGAATTCACCGCGAGCGTCGGTGGCGGGCGGGCGGCGGGCGGCTATTCGCGCAAGGACGGAAAGCCGAAGTCGCGTTACAACGGGAAGATCAAGATCGAGAATGTGGACGTCACGCGCGCCGCGCTCGATGGCGGCGCCCCACCGCCGAACCTCATGGGCACGCTCAGCGCCACCGCCGTCATCCGCGGCACCAACGACAACACGAAGGAACTCGGCGGCGACATCACTTTGAAATTCTCCAAGGGCACCTGCCACGAGATCGAGACTGTCCGGGAAATCGGCGAGGCGCTGCGAATGGAGGACGCCGCGGAGTTTGGAATCCCCGAGGCGACCGCCACGATCAGCATCTGGAACGGACGCCTCACCGTGAAACAGCTCGACATCAGCGCCCCGCCCCTCGCGCTCACCGCCGCCGGCACGGCAAAGCTTGATGGAAAACTCGAACTCGCCGCGAAGCTGATCGCGAGCGGCGAATTTCTCGCGAAGCAGACTGTCATCGCCAACCAATTTGGCCCGCCGGACGAACAGGGGAGGCGGTCGCTTGCGTTTGAAGTGAATGGCTCTTTCAACAAGCCGAGGAACAACCTCAAGGAACGGATCACCGGCAGGAAGAGCAAGAACGAGCAGACCGGGGTATTGATCGGAGCCGCGATTGAGGCGGCATTCCCAAAGCCCGGCGATAAAAAGGACAAAAAGCCGGAGGATTCTGGACCGGAGACCAAACAGGAAAAATGAGGGTCGCGAGCGGAACAGCCCGGGGCATCCCGCTCCACGCCCCAAAACACGCGGGCGAAACCCTGCGTCCCACGATGGAGGTCGTGAAAAATGCCATCTTCAACAGCCTCGCCGAATCCATCGTCGGCACGCGGGTGCTCGATCTTTTCGCGGGCATCGGCAGCCTCGGAATCGAGGCGCTCAGCCGCGGCGCGGAGTCGTGCATTTTCGTCGAGAGCGACAGGCACGCATGCGAGGCAATCCGCGGCAACCTTGCGAAAACCCGGCTCGGCGGCGGCGAAGTCGTCTGCGCCGATGCGCTCGGATGGCTCGACCGCACCGTCTCATCGCGGACTTTCCACGTCATCCTCGCCGATCCGCCCTACGCAAAAAAACCCGGCGACCACGACTTCGCCGCCATGCTGCTCGCATCGGCATCATTGCGCCGCGCGCTCAAGCCCGGCGGGCTTTTTATCCTCGAGCACCTGCCCGGAGCGCCGCTCGCGCCCGGTGACGCATGGGAGTGCGTCCGCGACAAGCGATACGGATCCACCGCCGTCGCATTTCTCCGGCCGCTCACGGATGCGCCCTTGGCGGGCGCGCATTCCGCCCCTACACCGGCACCGTGAACCGCGAGCAAATCAGCCAGCAGCACGAGGCTTTCCTCGCATCCGCCGAGCGCGCCCAGTGGGTGCCCGCCGACTATTTCCGCAGGGCCGCGCTCTCCGAGATTTTCCTGCGTCCGGCGCCGCTGGAAATAGACCTCGGCTGCGGCGATGGCGCATTTATCCTTGCGATGGCCGCGCGTTTTCCGGACCGCAATTTCCTCGGCACCGAGCGCCTGCTGGGGCGGGTGGAAAAAGTCTGCCGTGCCATCGCCCGCCACGCACTGGCGAACTGTCGCATCCTCCGCCTCGAAAGCCTCTACACGGTGCGATCGCTTCTGCCTCCCGGCTGCGCGAGTGTCGTCCACATCGCGTTCCCCGATCCGTGGCCGAAGCGCCAGCACCACGAGCGCCGGCTGTTCACCGATGAATTCATGCTGGCCCTGCACCAGGTCCTCGCGCCCGGCGGCGAAGTCCTGATCAAGACGGACGACAAGCCATACTTTGACTGGATCGAGCGGATCATCTCCCGCGCGCAGGGCTTCACGCGGATCGAGTGGATCGAGGAGGAAGGCTGGCCGAAGACAGATTTTGAAAAGCACTTCCTCGCCCAGAGCATGCCGATCCATCGCGCCCGGCTGAAAAAAATCTGACGCGGCGGGAAGCTCGGGACGCTGGAAGTCGTATCGTGGCTATTTTCCACGCAGCCACACCAGCGTCGGGCGCTCGGTGGCCTCGATGGCGAAGTAGCCCTCGATTTCCCGGACGATGTTCACCCCTTCCGGCGCATCGGCGGTGAGGGGCATGCGCTCCGCGCGTTCGATCTCCAGGGGATCATGGAACAGCCGCACCTTTTTGGCTTCGCCGAGCGTGCGCCAGACGGCCCAGACATGCAGCTTCGGATCCGTGTCGTGCGTGAATTCGTAGGCGTAGCACTCGCCCGCGTCCTCACGCTCGACACGGGAGAAACGATACTTTCCGAGTGAACGCTGGAGCCACGCGAGGGCGTGAAAAGCGGGCTTGGGCTGGAAATTGCGTGTGATGCCGCTGCTGCCGCGGGGTCGCGTCTCATCGCAGTCATCGGATTCATACACATACGCGCGATCCACCCCCATGCGGGCAAAGACAAGGAGGCTCCGCACGTTCCACATGGCCTGCTGTTCCTCCGTGCAACCGGCCCACTTTGCAAACTCGCCCGTCTTCGGCGCTGCTTTCGCCGCGGCATCGTAACCGAACTCCGTGACCCAGACCTGTCTGCCCTTCGCGTGCTCGTCGCGCCAGCGCAGGACGCTCCCGACCGTCTCCGTGAGTTTCGTCGAGGGATCCTCGGGATGGCTGCGGCGCCACACTGGCCCCGGCTCCACTTCGGCCGGGGCGTGGATGCTGAGGATGTCCCACAGCGGATCGAGACCGGAAAAAAGATCCATGCTCTTTGCGTGGGAGCCGCCCTGTCCGGGAGTCACGGCGCAAGTGGCGATGCGGAGCCTAGGGTTGCCCTCGCGCATGCCGCGCGCCATTGCAACAAACAGTCTGCGGTACGCCGCGTCGTCATAATTGCGCGGCTCGCTGCCGATCTCCGCCGTATCGAGCATCCCTCCAAAAGCCCTCGCAAATGCGAATCCGTAAGCGTGTGCGTCGCGCTCCATGCTCTTCCAATCCCCCGGGCCGAGACCGTCGAGAAGCAGGCTCGCATGGGCGCGGCAGCCGGCCTTCTGCAAATTGCCGTACAACGATGCCCAGCTCGCACGCCCTCCCGAGGAGGAAAAATCCAGCGGTGCCGACGTGTCATCGCCAACATCCCGGCGGAGCACGTGGAGGTCGCGCACCATGCGGGTGACCGGCGCGTAAAGCTCCGGCCTGAACTGCGCGGCACGCACGCTCAGGCCCATGAAATCACGCATCAGCGGCCGCGGCCTCTCCTCTGCACGGAGGGGCACCGCCAGCAGGATCGCGAGCATTGCGCGGAGCAGGTTCATCCTCGTTCAGGGCGTCGCCGCCTGCTCATTCACCGCATCAATCACCTTCCGCAGCCGCCCGAAATTCCGCTTGTGCGGCTGAAAGAAAAGCCGCGGCAGGTGCGCGATCTCCGGCTCGCCGCTTTCCTCCGGCAGCGCCCCGCATTGCTCGAACTTCCCGCTCGCGAGCACATCGGCAAACTCCGTGTCCATTTTCTCGATGAGCCTTTGCGAGAGCGGACGCAGCAGGCGCATGGACATGCGCGGCCCGATCCAGCGGGAACTGTGGTAATTGCTGTAAAAATGCACGATGTGCGCGACCGCCTCATCCACGGTGCAGAGGCGGAGGAAATTGAAATCGTCCTTCGAGATCAGCCGCAGCCCGAGCAGATGGCTGTGGAGAAAATCGAGCACCGATTTCCAATACGTCCCGCCGGGCTTGTCCACCAGCACCACGGGAAACATGCGCGCCTTTCCCGTCTGCATCAGCGTCAGCGCCTCGAAGCCCTCGTCCATCGTCCCGAAGCCGCCGGGGAACAGCGCGATCGCGTGGCTCTCCTTCACGAAGTTCAGCTTGCGCGTGAAGAAATAATTGAAGTTCACCAGCTTCTTGTCGCCCTCGATCGTGTCGTTGGCCGCCTGCTCGAATGGCAGTCGGATGTTCAGGCCGATGCTGTCTTCGCGGCCCGCGCCCTTGTGTGCGGCGCCCATGATCCCGTCGCCGCCACCCGTGATGATCATGTAGCCGCGCTCGCGCATCTTCCTGCCAAACTCCTCCGCCGCGAGATACTCCGGCGCATCCTCCGGCGTCCGCGCACTTCCGAAGACCGACACTTTGCGCCGGCCCTTGTAGGGCGCGAAAACGCGGCTCGCGAAGCGCAGCTCCTTCAATGCGCGGTTGATCATTTTCAAGTCAGCCACGCTCGTCGAATCGCGCGCCATTTTCAGCGCCGTGGTGATCAGCTCCTCGATCAATTCCCGGGGCTTCTCCGTCCCCATCTCGGTGACGAGGCTGCGGATGCGGGCATCAATCTCGGGATCGCCGACCGTGGAGGGGATCCAGGGCCTCGGGCCGGCGGGTTGATCTTGGTTGGTCATTTGGGAAAACCAGCGGGGCTCACCCGCGGGCCATGCGAACGTAGCGGATGGAGCGGATCGGGCAACCGGGATGTGCGCCACAACACCTCACAGGCGGAACACCTCCCGGAGTTCCGTGGCGACCGGCGAATTGTCCGCGTTGGACGGCATCAGTTCCCGCATGTGCGCCCACCAGCGCCTGCAAACATCGGTCTGCGCGATTGCCTGCCAGCGTTCCTCGCTTTCGATCTCGGCATGGGCAAAGAGCCGCCCTGTCTCCGCGTGGAGAAAGATCGAGTAATTGCGGACGCCATGCGCGCGCAGCACGGCCTCGAGTTCCGGCCAGACCGGGCGGTGCCGCCGTTCATACTCGGCCTCGCAACCGGGATTCACGGACATCACGAACGCTTTGCGGATCATGGATTTCACCAGCGCCTGCGCGGGGCCTTTACACCTTCTCCTTGAATGGCTCGAAGCCGAGTTCGAAGTAGTTCGCGGAATTTTCCATCACGCTCGGCAGGGAGCCGAGGAAACTTTCCCAATGCTGCAAGTTCGCAAACTGCGTGTCGAAAGCGCAGAACACCGCGGACGGCACGAGATTGCTCGGCTCGATGAGGACGCGCACCTCCTTGTCCCAATCGGGGATCTTCACGTAGCCGAGCGCGCCTGACTTGCTGAGGAGCGCGTTTTCGCTGAACTGCGAGAGCCATTTGTCGCGGTCCTCGGTGCTCTCAAACTTCGCGTGCGCATGCGCGGAGAGGTGCGTCTGCGTCTTCTCGTCGAAATCCATCAGCGTATAGAACCGCGTGAAGGTCTGGTGGATCACATTCCAGTCGCCCTGCGTGCGTGCGTTGCGGACGCCGAGCTTCACACGCTCCGCGTTGTAGATGAGCGTTCCGTTGTCTCCGAAGAAGGCGGCCTTCAACTCGTAGTCGAAAAGATCATCAAACCGCCGTAGGCGGATCTGGTCCGGGCGCAGCGAAATGCCTGTCTGCGTATTGCAGAGGCTTGTCGCAACCTGGTCGAGCTTTGCCGCCGCGTATGACTGCGGCTGCGGGAAAGCGATATCCGTGTGAAGGCCGAATACTTCGATGGGTACAATTTCCATGGCCGGGGAAAATAGCGGCCCTTGCGCCGAGGGCACGCCGAAATTTTTGCGCGGACTGCCAGCGGCGGCAGGCCGTGCAAACGGGCTGCTTGAACGGCGACGTGCATCCGGCATTCTCGCGGCATGCCGTCATTCGACATCACATCCGAAGTCAACAAGCAGGAACTCGACAACGCGATCAACCAGGCGCGCAAGGAGCTTGTCGCGCGGTTTGATTTCCGAGGGAGCAATGCGAGCATCGAACTCGATTTGAAGGAGTCGAAGATCAAACTCGCCGCGGAAGACGCCGTCCGCGTCCGGGCGCTGCACGACATGGTGATCGGCAAGCTCAGCAAGCGTGGCGTGGATCTTCGCAACGTGGAACGGAAGGATCCCGCGATCTCGCCGCTCGGCCACGCGACGCAGGAACTCCTCATCAAGCAGGGACTCGATGGCGACAAGGCGAAGGAAATCGTGAAGGCGATCAAGGAGCAGAACTTCAAGGTGCAAAGCGCGCTGCAGGAGCGCCAGATCCGCGTGACCGGCAAAAACCGGGACGACCTCCAGGCGGTGATCGCCTTCTGCCGGAGCCGGGATTTCGACGTGGGGCTCTCGTTCGGAAACTTCCGGGACTAGCGGTCCGCCCGGGCTCAGCGCCGGGTGCTCACGCCGGTGTTGTTCCCATTTGTCGTGGGAGACGGGGGAGCCAGCGTGACTCTGCCCGATTGGTTGGCACCGAGGAACACGCCCGCTCCGGAGCCGTTCGATTGCAGCAGCGCGCCGCGGATTTTCCGGCGGGAGCCGTCGAATGGATGATCGAATTCACCGCTGAAAAGCCCCGATTCACGGTCAATTTTCAGAGTCATGCCATCCCCGGTCTGGTTGAGGATGGTGACGTTGTCGCGTTTGTTGATCTCGATCTGGTGCGTGACCGTGGCGGCGAGGTTTCCGCCGGTGAGCGTGAGCGTCAGTGCCTGGCCGTCGGTTGCAGTGCCGTCCAGCACCCGCTGCCCTTTTTCCGGCGGCGTGAAATATGAGCCGGCCGGGCTGACGGTCGTGAAGAATCCCTCCGGGAAGAAATTCGCGTCCCCGTCCTGCTTGCGGAAGTGGGTGACGCTGCCGGTGATGGCAGGCTTTTCGCCACTGCCAAAATTCAAATCCCCGATGAAGCGCCCGTGTTTGAGCGGTTCGTAGATGGGGAATGACACGATGTCATCCGTGCCCGAGATGCTGCTCGAGGTGGAAAATTTCGAGCCATCGCTGAGTTGCCCCACGATGCGTACCGCGCCCCATGGGCGGACTTCGACGCGAGCGTAGCCGGTGCCCTGCGGCAGCGTCGCGCCAGTCCCGGCGGGGGGGAGTTGCATGGTGTAGCGGCCCACGACTTCATCGAGCCGCCGCGGTGTGATCGCGTCCTGCGGTTCGGAGCCGGTGAAGTGATCCTTTGCTCCGGTGATGTCCACGCTCATGCCGCTTTCCGCCGCCGGGTCGAAAGTGATCGCAACCTGCAGCGGGTCGCCCTCGCGCGGGATGGTGTACAAGAGGCGCCCGTTTGCATCGAGTGACCCGCGGATCGCGTAGGTCTCGCCACCGATCTGGATTTTTCCGGTGACGCTTCCACCCGCCGTGCCGGTGAGGCGGACGAGCCCTGCGGCAATGCCCTCCTCGTTCTCGATCTTCGCGGTATGCACGCCCTCCGCGACGATCGCGGGCGCGCTGATGATCAGCCTCGCGGTCGAGGACTTCCGGGCTTCCGTGTAATCATCCGCGACGGTGTAAGTCAGCGTTTCCGCGCCCGACGAGCCGGCGATGGGCGTGTAGCGGATCTTGTTGCCGACGATCTCCGCCGTGCCGGACTTTGCGTCGGTGACGGAGACGAGGGTCAAGCCGTCGCCATCCGGATCGCGGTCATTGGCGAGGACAGCGACGAGGATCGGAGTGTCGCCAACGAGCGTTGCCCGGTCGTCCTTCGCGATGGGCGCGCGGTTTTCGGGCATCGTGAAAGTGGCGTCCGGCGTGTCAGTCGTGCCGATGCTGTTCACCGCGCGCACGCTGTAGTGGTAGATCGTTCCGCGGGTCAGGTCGCTGAGATCCACCTTGACCGCAGTCGGCGTCGTAACGGTTCCCATGATGGTCGCCGGGTCGCCCGGCATCGTGGTGGTGTACGGGGTGGTGACACCAAAACGAAAACTGACCGTGGTGTCCTCGCCGTTCGGCGTCACGTTGGCTTTGAGGATCGCGGTGCCATCCCGGTTGGTGACCGGGGTGAGGCGCACCGCGGTAGGTTTGTACTTCGGGACGGAAAAATTTGGCCCGGTAACGAGCGTGCTGTCGCCGTCGGAGTTGGTCGCCTGGATGGTGAATGAATATGTCTGCCCGCCAACGAGCCCCGCGAGGCTTGCGCTGGCTCTTTGCGAACTCGGCGTGGGCGTCAGCGTCACCACCAGCCTGTCAGTCAGCGTCGTGCCGGAGAGGCCGAATTTGAAAGTCACGGTCGTCTCCTTCGCATCCGTCGCCACGATCCCGCTGAGCTGTGTCGCGCCTTCCGTCACGTTGTCCACGAACGGAACCGTCACAACCGGCACGGCGGCGGTTGCGACGGCGGCAGTTGCGAGCAGGGCGGCAAAAAGTCTCATGGGTAGGTCAATGCTGCGGCAAATGCGCCGGAGCGCAAGGTCGAACCTGCCCCGTTCAGAAGCTCTTGCGCATGTTGCTCGGGAGGATGTTCAGCTCGGTGCGGTACTTCGCCACCGTGCGCCGCGCGATCGGGATGCCCTTCTTTTTCAGCAGGTCCACGATTTCCTTGTCACTGAGAGGCTTCTTTGAATTTTCCTTGGCAACCAGCTCGCTGAGGATGCCCTTCACGCTCGTGTTGCTCATCGCCGCCCCACCATCCGTCTGGTAGCCGGGCGTGAAGAAATACTTCATTTCAAACACGCCATGCGGGGTGCTCATGTACTTGCCGGAGATTGCACGGCTCACGGTTGTCTCATGCACTCCCACCGCGTCGGCGATCTTCACCATCGTCATCGGCTTCAATCCTCCAGGCCCCTTATCGAGGAACTCCTGCTGCCGCGCCACGATCTCGTGCGCGATGTTTGAAATCGTCTGTTGCCGCTGGTGGATGGACTTGATGAGGAATTTCCCGTTCCGGATTTTCTCCCGGATGTACTCGCGGACGTCGTCCTTGTTCTGCTGCGCCATCAGATCCTTGTAGGTGTTGCTGATGCGCAAATGCGGGATCTGGTCGCCGTTGAGCGAGATCACCCAGCGCCCGCCGATCTTCTCCACCATCACGTCCGGCAGCACGTATTTGTTCGGGTCGGACGTGAAAATCTGCCCCGGCTTCGGGTCAAGAGTACTGATGAAAGTGGCCGCGCGCTGAACGCAATCCACCGTCGTCCCGCAGCGACGCGCAATTTCCGGGAACCGTTTTTTCCCGAGGTCATCAATGTGGTTGCTCGCGATCTTCCATTCGAGCGAACCCTCCTTGCCGATGCGCTTGAGCTGGATCAGGAGGCATTCACGCAGGTCGCGGGCCGCCACGCCGACAGGGTGGAAAGTCTGCACCACCTGGAGCACGCGATCCAGATCCTCCGTTTCGAGACCTGTATTGCCTGCGATCTCATCGAGCGAAGTCCCCAGGAAACCTGTGTCATCCACATTGCCGATGATCAGTTCGCCGAGCTGGATGTCCGGGGGCGGAAGATCCGAGTTTCGCAACTGTTCCAGCAAGTGCTGCTGGAGCGTCTTCTGCTCGGTGAGCGAATCGAAGAAAAACTGCCGCCGCTCTTCATCGTCCGAATTCCGCCGCGCGTAACTGGCGTTCTGCGCCATGTAATCCCGCCACTCCTCATCCAGCTTCGAGAGCTTGTCGAATTCCGCGTCGAACTCCTCCGCCTCCCGCTGCTTGTCCTCGATTTTCACGTCCGTGTCCTCCATCTCGAGCGTGGGGTTCGCCTCGATTTCCGTCTGGATCAGCGCGCGCAGCTCGAGCATCGGCACCTGTAAAATCTGCAAGCTCTGCTGCAACTGCGGTGCGAGGAACTGCTGTTGGGATAGTGATTGGGTTTGTGAAAGGCCTGCCATGGTTGGTGCTACAAGAGTAAACTGGAGAGACTTGGCGGTCTCAAACCTGATTTAGCACGGCCAATGCCAGACAGCTAGAAATTTCTCAGCACGCGCATGTGGCGGAGGAGCGAGCCCGTCGCTTTCAATTCCCAAAACCCCACCACGGCTCCGCTGGGATATCGCGATGCCCTGCCTGCCGGGCATCATTCCCGCTACACTCCGCCACCATGAAACAGCCCGCACGCATCACCATCGCCAGCCTCGCAGCCGCGTTTCTCGCAGGCTTCCTCGGCTGGCCAGCCCACACCAGCGGCCAGGCCGCCGGCGAGGCAGAGGCCATCGCCGCCGCCATCGCCGACATCTCCCTCCAGCAGACAAAAATCGCCGGGAACCAAAAGCAGATGGACGAGAAAATCGCCGCCATCTCCGAGGAACTCCGCATCGCACGGATCTTCGTCTCCCGTGGAGGCGGCAAAGCAAACTAAGCCATGAAACACTTCCTCATCATCCTCGCCATCGCCGCCCTCGGCACCGCGCAATCGCAAACGCCGGCGCCTGCATCCCCCGCCGCGCAGGGCAGCCCCCTCGCACAGCTTCAGGCCATTCGTGCCGCCAATGCCACGCTCCTCGAACAGCAGGCCAAGGCGATCCTGCAGCTCGTCGAAATCGAGAAGCAGGCCCAGCAGATCAAGCTCCTCGGCAAACGCTCATAGCTTCCTCCCGGCTGCAAATTCACTGCTTGCCAGGCAACGGTGCCACCCGCGCCCAGTCCTCCGCCGTGTCCACGTCATCGAGCATCTCCAGCCGCCGCACCCGCAGCCCCGCGGCTTCTGCGCGGCCCTCGGTATCCGCGAGCGTGTGCTCGGTGCTCCAGCGGATGTTTTCAAAAAGCGCCGCATTCTCCGTCCGCAACGCCAGCAGGTAATACCCGCCATCCCGAGTCGGCCCTGCCGCGACGTCCGCCGACTCCAGCGCACTCCACGCGTCATCGAAAATCGCCCCGGAAATATCCACGCAGTCGCTCCCCACCACCGCCACGCGCTCCCATCCCGCGGCAAACGCATCCGCAAACGCCCTCTTTAGCCGCGCCCCCAGATCGCCCGGCGCCTGTGCCAGCCATTCCACCGCCTGCGGCAGCATCGGCCCCAGCCAGCCGCGGATCTCCTCGCGCTTTTCCGCGGGATCGAACCACACAATCACCGGCACCGCCCGCGGCAGCCGCGCGCACACCGCCGCCACGAGTGCCTTGTAAATTTCCGCCGCTCGCGCCGCCCCCACCGTCGCCGCGATCCGCGTCTTCACCCGCCCCGGCTCGGGCCACTTCACAAATAGCAGGATCACGCGTTTCATCACGCAGCCCATAGCCTGCCGCGGATCGAAGCTCGAAGAAAAATCCGTCCCGCATCCACGCTTCCCCGCCGCGTCCAGGGGCGCTATCCATCCGCCCGTGCCCGCCACCAAAGCCGAACTCCGACAGCGCATGCGCAGCCTCCTTCCGCCTTTGCAGCGCGCGGAAAAAAGCGCCGCCATCTGCCAGCACATCGCCGGCACCCCGGAATGGCGCGCGGCAAAAATCATCGCCCTCTTCGCCCCGCTGCCCGGCGAGCCCGACATTGACGGCCTCTGGGCGCACGCCGCGGGAAAGACCCTCGCCTACCCGCGCATGCACGACGAACAGCTCTCGCTCTACTCCGTTCCCTCACTGCGCGGCCTCCACGCAGCCCGCTGGGGCATTCGCGAACCCTCACCGGACGCGGCACTCCTCATCGCTCCGGAAAATCTCGACCTCATCCTCGTCCCCGGCATCGCGTTCACCCCCGCTGGCGAACGCTGCGGACGCGGCGGCGGATTCTACGACCGCCTGCTCGCCACTCTTCCCGCCCGAACGCCCCGCATCGGCGTCTGCTACGCGCTCCAAGTCATTCCGACAATCCCCTCCGAGCCCCACGACCAGACGGTTCACGCCATCATCACCGAATAGTCCGGAAAACGCGGTGCCATGCTGATATTTGCCACCCGAGCGGCGCGGTAGCCCGCCGATTCCACACCGTCCCTGCCCAGGATAATCCTGACGTGCCCGGCCTCGCTCACGCGCGAGTTCAGCGGACGAGCGGCTGGGTGCTGCGGAGGTAGGCGAAAAGGTCGCGCACCTGCTGGTCGGCGAGCGTATCGAGCAGGCCCTCGGGCATGAGGGATTGGCCGACGGCTTTCATCTCCAGAATTTCGTCCTGCGGCAGGGTGATGTTCACGCCGTCAATGCCGCGCAGCACGGTCACGCGGTTGTCTTTGTCCGCAAGGAAGCCCGAGAGCGTGCGCCCGTCCTTGGTGGTGACGAGGTGGTTCTCATAGCCTTCGCGAATCTCGGCGTTCGGGTTCACGATGCTGAGCAGCATGTTGTCGAGGTCGTCGCGTTTGAAGGTTGTAAGGTCAGGGCCGATCTGGCCGCCCTGGCCGAAGAGTTTGTGGCACGCTGCGCAGGAGGCGCCGAAAAGTTTCTGGCCTTCGTAGGGACTCCCGGTGCCGTTGCCGATGACGGCGGTGAGGCGGTTGATCTTCGCTTTCATCCCGGCGCTGGCTGGTTTGGTTTCGCGGCCCCAATGCTTGCCGACCAGTTCGACGACGCGCGGTGCGCGGTGTTGTTTCATCCTGCTGATCGCGTCCTGCGAGATCGAAGCCTGTCCGATCTTTCCCGCCTCGACAGCCTCCAGCAACTGCA